>JAHRVG010000106.1 GCA_019090795.1 Paracoccaceae bacterium
CGAGATCTACACCCTAGAGTTCGTCGGCAGCGTCAGATGTGTATAAGAGACAGCCAGGAGCAAGCACACAAACACAGACCACAGCAACCCCCTTGAGGTCGTCCGGCGCGGCAATTGCAGCGGCATCAACCACCAGCTCGGTGGCGGTGATTGCGCCCTCGATTTCCGGCGGGCCAATACGTTTGCCCGCAATGTTCAGCGTGTCATCGGAACGCCCCAGAATAAACCATGTGCCATCCGCATCCTGACGCACCCAGTCGCCGTGATACCAGACGCCTTTGTAGCGCGACCAATAGGTTTCCAGATAACGTTCCGGATCCTGCCAGATTGTCGGCGTAAGGCCCATGGGTGGCACTGTTACCACCAATTCGCCAACCTCGCCAATATCGGCCTCGCTTCCGTCAGGGCGCAACACTTTGGCACCCACCCCCAATGCCTGCCCGGAAAACCCGCTCGGTTTATGGCTATGCAGTACGGTAGAGGTCAGGATCGCCCCAAATAATTCGGTTCCACCAGCAATATTGAGCGGCACAGCACGATTGTTGCAGATATTTTTAACCTGCCAGAGCCAAGCATCATCGGTCCAAGCTTCGCCAGTTGATGCTACAACGCGCAAACGCGATAGATCGTAACTGGCCAGCGGTGCCGGATCTTGGGCCATAAACTGACGCACCAGCGTAGGGGCGACCCCCAAGTGGGTGGCACGCAGTTCGGAGGCAATTCGCAACAAGCGAAACGGGTCATCTGGCATCGAAGGCGCACCCTCGGCCAGTATCAGCGTAGCTCCTGCCAGCAGGCTGGAAAGCAGTGTCAACGGCCCCATGACCCAGCCCATGTCGGTCATCCACAAATGCCGGTCATCGCGCTGCATATCCAGACACAGCAGAATGTCAGCTGCAATTTTCCCCTGTAGGCCGAGATGGTTGTGAACAACACCCTTGGGTCTGCCGGTAGTTCCGGAAGTATAGGCAATCATCAGCGGCTTATCAGCATCCACTGGTTGGGCGGCAAAAACCGGATCGGCATTCCCGACGGTTTCCTGCCAATCAAGATCACGCGCCGGATTGGCAGAAGTGCCGCCAAAACGGCGCAGGCTAATGACCGTATGAACGCTGGAAACATCAACCAGCGCATCAGTCAGGGTTTTTTCCATTAAAATAGGCTTGCCGCGGCGCGGGGTCGCGTCAGCAGTCAAAACCGCGCGCGCATTGCTGTCATTCAGGCGGGCAACAATTGCAGGGGCAGAAAACCCCGAAAACAGAGGCACCACAATCGCACCCAAGCGGGCAATGCCTAAAAATGCGGCGGTGATCTCGGGGATCATCGGCATGTAAATGCCCACTGCATCGCCCGGCCCAACACCCCGTGCAGCCAGTGCATTGGCAACGCGGTTGGTTTCCTCGGCAAGGTCGTTATAGCTCCAGCTGCGGCGCGAATTATCCTCGCCAATCCAGTCAACCGCCAGCTTGTCGCCAAGACCTTGTTCAATCCTTGCATCAAGGCAGGTTTCGGTCAGGTTGAGCGCGGCACCGCTGGCCCAGCGGATATGCTCGGGGCCATCCGAAATATCACGTAACTGGCTATAGGGTTTTGCAAAACGGACACCAACAAGATCCAGCATCTCGGACCAAAACCAATCGGGATCGGTATTGGCGCGCGCTGTCAGCTCCTCATATGTGCCAAGCCCACTGTGTTTTAGAAAGCGTGTCAGATTGCTGTTGGCGCGAATATCAGGGGCTGGCTCAAACATTTTTGTACTCTCTTTAAAAAAGGCCGCACTAGAATGCGCGGCCAGTTGGGGAGAAAATCTAACCCAGTATACCCTTGGCACTGGTTTGTGCCAAGGGGAAGGCTATTAACCGTGCATCGACAGGCCACCGGAAACGGAGATCACCTGACCGGTGATGAAACCGGCGTCATCCGATGACAAGAAGCAAATGATACCGGGGTAATCGGTAGGAAGTGCCAGCCGCTTCATTGGAATCGCGCGCTTCAGGCCCTCAGCAATTTTCGCGCCTGCTTCACCTTTGGCAACTTCGGCAAACAGCGGGGTATCTGTTGGGCCGGGGGCAACAGCGTTCAACTGAATGCCTTTGCGGGCCAATTCGCGGGCCATGGTTTTAGTGAAGGAGATAATACCGCCTTTACACGCCGAATATACCGCTTCGCCAGAGGAACCAACACGACCGGCATCAGAGCTGATGTTCACAACCCGGCCACCGCCGTTTTCAACCATGCCCGGCAAAACCGCGTGGTGCATGTTCAAGGGGCCATAAAGATTGATGTCGATAACTTTTTTCCAAAGGTCCATGTCTGTATTCAGGAAAGGCTTGATCAAATCCCAGCCCGCGTTATTCACCAGAACATTGATCGGGCCACCAGCTTCGAAAGCGGCTACAGCAGCATCCACTGCCGCGCGATCTGCAATATCCACTGTGTGTGCGCTGGCTTTGCCGCCTGCTGCTTCGATCAAGGCTACAGTTTCCGCAGCACCGTCTCCGTTCATATCGAACACGCCAACTTCGGAACCTTCTTCGGCAAAACGTTTGCACACTTCACGGCCAATACCGCTGCCACCACCTGTGACGATTACTCTTTTTCCTTGTAGTCCTCGCATTGCGAATCTCCTTAGTTGGTGCGCCAAACGTGAAAACTCTTGCTTATCACGCGATGCTGCGGTTAAAATCTAACATCTGTTCGAATTATCGCACTTGCTATCCAATTGTCCAGAGGTAAATACAAAGGTCTATGACTACAAATCCGAACAACCCCACGTCTGCTAACGGTTTGCAAAGCAAATCAGAGCAAACCCGCGCCGCAATTATCCTCGCGGCAGCGCGGCATTTTCGGTATGAAGGTTATACAGCCACGACCATGCGTAAGATTGCCGAGCTGGCAGAAATGGAGGCAGGCAGCATATATTACCATTTCTCGTCAAAAGAAGAAATTCTGGACGAAGTTCTTGATCTGGGTCTACGCCGCTTGTTCGACGAGGCGCGTCATGTTCTGGTTGAAGCAGCCAAGCAGAATTTGACTTTTCAACAGACCTTTGCCGCAATGGTCGATACCCATCTGGTATTTCTTCTTGAGGAAAGCGATTTCACTTCTGCCAACATTCGCAATTTCCCCACCTTGCCCAAGGAACTGCGCAGATCGCACCGCCCATTGCGGCAGGCTTATTCCGATTTGTGGAACGAATTTATGACGCAAGCGCAGGATGCGGGAATTATTCGTGGGGATATGGAGATCGCACCGTTGCGGCAATTTGTGTTGGGGGCGCTGAACTGGACCGTGGAATGGTATGACGCAAAACGCTATCCGGTTTCCCAGCTGTCGGGACGGCTGTCCAAGCTGTTGCTGGAAGGGATGGCCGTTAAGAACAGCGCCGTTTTAGATTATCTGCCGACAGCCCAACCCGACCAAGCCCCCGTCAAACCTGGTGCGGGCAAAAAGGCCAACCGTACCCGCTTGAAAATCCTTTCGGCAGCAGCCCGGATTATCCGCGATCGTGGATATAAAGCTGCCACAATGCGTACAATCGCTTTGGAGGCCGGAATCGAAGCTGGCAGTGTCTATTATCACTTTGGTTCGAAAGAGGAAATTCTGGATAAGGTGCTCGATCTGGGGCTTCGGGATCTGCTGGAAGGAATGGTTGAAACCGTTTCTGACGAGAACACCTTTCCCAATGATCTAAGCAGGGTGGCCGCCGCCATTGAAACTCACCTGAAATACCTGTTTCGCTCAAGCGAGTTTACCTCAGCCAACATCCGCATCTATGGGCAATTACCCAAAGATGTGCGCGCCCGACACTGGCCGGTGCGCCACGAATACGCAAAGGTTTGGGACAATATTCTAGAAGAAGCGCAACACAGCAATAGCATCCGTTCCGATATCAAAATTGTACCGTTGCGACAGGTTATGCTTGGGGCGCTGAACTGGACTGTGGAATGGTTTGACCCAGACAGAAGTGATCAGGACGGCTACTATTCCCTACCTGAGCTGACCAATATGCTACAAAAATTACTTCTTGGCGGACTACTAGACAAAGGCTGACTGGTGCGCTCGACAGCTAAATCACTTGACAGGCCTCCTTTTTCTCTATTTAACCAAGCAAACGTTTGCTTATTTAAGGACGAGAATGGCTGAACCTGCGCAAAAATCCAGAAGTAACAACCGTCGCGAGCAACTGCTTGATGCGGCTGCGGTGTTGTTCGTGGAAAAAGGGTTCAGCGGCACTTCAACCCGCGAAATTGCCAAGGCCACCGGCATGTTGGCTGGATCCCTTTACTATCACTTCCCGTCAAAAGAGGACCTTTTGGTTGCTGTTTTTGAGGAAGGTGTGAAGCGAATCAGTGAGTGCGTTGATGTAGCCCTTCAAACGGCAGGGCCTGATCCTTGGATGCGGCTGCAAGCCGCTTGCACAGCACACCTAACCACGCTGCTTGATGGCAGCAGCTATGCCCATGTTGTGGTGCGGGTTCTGCCCTCAGATGCCCCAAAAGCACACGAAACCTTGGTTGCACTTCGCAACAAATACGAATCACGCTTCAGCGGCCTTTTCGATGCTTTACCGCTGGACAAAGCCACCGATCGCAGCGTGCTGCGCTTGATGCTGATTGGCGCCATGAACCACGCGCCAGTTTGGTTTCGCAAGGGACAAGACACGCCGGAAAGTCTGGCACAAAAATTCACCCATACCCTGCGTTGCTCTCAAACCCCCAGCAACGCACCACCCAAAATCCACCTTCAAGAGGAAAAACAATGACTGAAGTTTCAAACACTCCGGCCCGTGTTCTGGTCACAAAGATTGGTCTTGACGGCCATGATCGCGGCAGCCGTATCATAGCCGCATATTTACGTGATGCCGGAATGGAAGTAATTTACACCAACCCGTGGCAGAAAATCGACGCGGTCGTAACCCTGGCAATGGAAGAGGATGTGGACGTGATCGGCATCAGCTCGCTGGCCACAGATCACCTGTTGGTGCCCAAACTGATGAAAGCCCTTACTGCCGAGGGTTTATCACACATCCGCGTTGTTGTCGGAGGCATTGTTCCCGATGAGGACGAGGCCGATTTGCTGACCGCCGGTGTATCTGAAGTATTCCACCCGGGGGCCATGCGTGAAGAGATTGTCTCCTCCGTTGAAAAATTCGCCGCTGAAGCCGCCAGCGCTCGCCCACAAGATTAAGGAAAGGTTTAAGCCATGAACAAGATCGACAAAGCCACCGCCCTTGAAACCAACGCCGCCGATTGGCAGCAAAACTACGACAAAATGATCGGGCAGGACAAGGTTATTAAAAACCGCTCCGGCATCGAGGTTCAGCCGCTGTATTGGCCCCAAGTTGACGCTGACGGCAGCTATGATGAGAAACTGGGTTTCCCAGGTGCCGATCCAATGACACGGGGCATTTACCCAACCATGCACCGGGGCCGCACTTGGTCGCAACGTCAGCTGATCGGCCTAGGCCGCCCTGCCGATTTCAACGAGCGGATCAAATCCATCCTGAAATCCGGTGCCAGCGCACTCAGCATCATCCCCTGCAATTCAGTTTACCGCGGCATCGACTGCGATGAAGTGGAGCCGGAAATTCTGGGCACATGCGGCACCATCCTCAATACGGTCGAGGATATGGACATCAGCCTGAAAGACATTCCAATTGGCGAATTGTCGATCGGCCTGAATGACCCGAACCCGTTCCTGATGCTGGCACAAATGCTGATCGTGGCAGAAAACCGTGGCATCCCATGGACCAAGATCACCGGTACATCGAACCAAAGCGATTACATCTCGCATTTCGTCGCCAACCACATGTTCTATCGCCTGTCCTTGCCCGGTGCCCGTCGGGTACAGATGGACACGATTACCTATCTGGCCGAACATGTGCCAAACTGGAATGCGCTGTCGATCGTCGGCCAGCATATGCAACAAGCCGGCGCAACACCTGCGCAAGCAATGGGGCTGACGCTTTCCACTGCGATCCAATATGCACATGATTGTCAGGCGCGGGGCATGGACCCGGACAAATTCCTGGAGCGGTTCACTTTCTTCTTTGACATCTCGATCAGTTTCTTCGAGGAGGTCGCCAAGTTCCGCGCAGGTCGCCGAATCTGGAACAATCTTGTAACTGAACGGTTCGGTGTCACCAATCCACGCGCCAAACGGTTTAAATTCCACGGCCAGACATCAGGCCTTGATCTGACACGCCAGCAGCCACTAAATAACATCGCTCGTGTGACAGCGCAGGCAATGGCTGGTATTCTGGGCGGATTGCAATCCATGCACACCGATGGCTATGACGAAGTTTTGTCAACGCCCAGTGAGGATTCCGCCAAGATCGCCATCTCCACCCAGAACATCCTAAAACACGAAGCACATCTGTGTGATGTGGTCGATCCCCTGGGCGGCTCCTACTACGTCGAATCCCTTACCGACGCGATGGAAGAGGAAATCCTCAAGGTCATCGCCCAGATCGACGATCAAGGCGGTATGTATAAGGCAGTAGAAAGCGGTTTCGTTCAAGAAATGATCGGTGCCAGCGCTCTGGAATATCAAGACCAGATCGACAATGGCGAACAAATTATCGTCGGCGTCAATGCCTATCAGGAAGAAGAGGATGCCTCGGCGCGTCCGGTTCTCAAACGCCCACCACAATCGCACATGGAAGCGCAGATTGAGCGCTTGAAAGAGGTCAAGGCTGCCCGCGATCCCGCGGTTTTGGCCAAAGGCTTACAAGATTTACGCAACGCGGCACAATCCGAGGACGTCAACGTGTTTGAGGCCGAACTGAATGCAGTTCGGGCCGGGGCAACCCAGGGCGAAATCATCGCAGTGTTGCGCGAAGAGCTGGGCTTTGGTCAGCCCTTGGTGGTGGCCTAAGCCGATGAATGTCGCTTCACAAAAGCCCGGCCTTGCAGAACGCCTGCTGGCCGGGCAACCGACTGCACTGGCCCGCGCCATCAGTATTATCGAGGGCGAGGGCCCAGCCGTCAGTCGTTTACTCAAGGCAATACAACCCCAGCTTGGCCGCGCCGTGGTTGTTGGTTTCACCGGCCCGCCGGGTGCTGGTAAATCAACGCTGGTGAATGCCTTTATCGCGGAAATGCGCGGACGGGGAAAAACCGTCGCGGTGGTCGCCGTGGATCCGTCCAGCCCGATCACTGGCGGTGCGGTTCTGGGTGATCGCATTCGCATGGCCGAACACACGATGGACAAGGGCGTCTACATCCGATCCTTGGCATCGCGCGGGCATCTGGGCGGCTTGTCCGCCTCTGCCGCTCGGGTGACAGATTTGATGGATGCCGCAGGATTTGATGTGGTGGTTCTGGAAACAGTCGGTGCAGGTCAATCCGAGGTGGAGATGGCAGAGATGGCTGATGTGCGTATCGTTATTTCCGCCCCCGGCCTTGGTGACGATGTTCAGGCAATCAAAGCCGGCATTCTGGAAATCGCCGATATTCTGGTGGTAAACAAATCCGACCTACCACTGGCACGGCGCACAACACGCCAGCTAGAGGCAATGCTGGCCCTGCGTGCACCGACAGATTGGAAGGTACCCGTACTGTCAACAAATGCGGTGGATCGCTCTGGTCTGCCGGAACTGGCTGACGCGATTGAACGCAAGGCCGCGCTCAGAGAAGCCAAAGGCGCACGCGGAAACCTTAGCGGACGCACAAGGCGCTTGTTGGCGCAAACCGTGGCAAGACAGGTCGAAGACTATGTTTTGCATGACCAGACAGCCGCTTCTGAGGCTATTGTTACGGCTTTACAGCAAGCTGACACCAGCCTGCAAACAGCCGTAACAGAAATACTAAACCTTATGCATGAAAGTCAAATACATGAATGATCTTACACCCGATCTCCCGCCCCTTGATCTCCTGAAAAAGCAGTTTACAGAGCGTGACGGATTTATGAACGCTTTGGGGGCCGAGTTGGTCGAAATAGGCCGCGGCAGTTCAACTGTCTGCATGGAAGTGCGGAAAGAGTGCTTGAGCTTTAACGGCACTTGCCACGGTGGGGCAATCTTTGCGTTAGCTGATTGTGCTTTCGGTGTTGCCTCAAATTCTTATGGCACTCTGTCGGCAGGTATTGATGTGCACATTACCTATAACGCAGCGGCAAGGCTTGGTGACACACTGACAGCAACTGCCCGCGAAGTGTCACGCTCACGCAAAATAGCGGTTTATGAGATCACAGTATCAGGCAAAGAGGCTGGGCTGATTTCGATGTTTACCGGGACAGTCTATATCATCGGTCACAAGAACTATACTTGAGGTAAAACATGAGTTGACAAGTTTGCATATTTCACCTAACTGGTGTTAGGTAGGTGAAATATGCAAGGCCATCATGTCAGTCGTTAAAAAATCCGCAGAAAAGGTTGAAGTTGGCCGCGAGGGTATCCTGAACGCGGCAGCCTCCCTGTTTCGCCAGCATGGTTATGGCGGCGTATCGTTGCGCGCCATTGCGCAAGCGGCGGGAATCAAAGCCGGCAGCATCTACTATCACTTTCCGTCAAAAGACGCGATTATTACTGAAATTCTGGATGCGGGCATCGTCAAAGTGCACGAAGAGGCCCGCGCCTGTGTCGAAGCATTGCCAGCTGGTGCACCCGCCGAAGCATTCCTGCGCGCCGCCCTGCGCGGTCATCTACGCGCGCTTTTAGAACATGGCGACTACACTTCTGCCAATGTGCGGATATTCGGCCAAGTACCGGCCGCTGTGCGTGATGCCAACCTGAGCATTCGGCGTGACTATGAAAAATATCTCGATGATTTGTTGTCAAACCTACAAGCCGACGGCGCGATCCGTGCGGATGTCAACATCAGCCGCTTTCGTCTGCTGCTGATTGGCGCACTGAACGCAACGCTGGAATGGTTCGACCCCTCCAGAGGTGGGGTCGAAGCGCTGGCCGACGACTATGCAGACACCTTTCTAAACGGAATTCTAACCCAGACCGGAGCCAATAAATGAGCCGCATTGCGTCCCAGATAGACCCCCGATCCCCCGTGTTCGACCAGAACCGGGAGCAGGCCCAAAGCCTGCTAAAAACCCTGCGCGAACGCATGGCGGTTGCCACCGCCGGGGGCAACGAAAAATTGCGCGAACGCCACCACAGTCGTGGTAAACATCTCGTACGGGACCGCATTGACCGGGTGATTGATCCGGGCACCGCATTTCTGGAACTGTCGCCGCTGGCCGCCTGGGGCATGTACGACAATCAAGTGCCTGCAGCCGGCATTGCTACGGGCATCGGCGTTGTGTCTGGCAAACATGTCGTCATTATCGCCAATGATGCCACAGTTAAGGGCGGCAGCTTTTTCCATGAAACTGTGAAAAAACACCTGCGTGCTCAGGAAATTGCCGAGCAGAACCGGATGCCATGCCTCTATCTGGTGGATTGCGGCGGGGCCTATCTGCCTGAACAAGATCGCGTGTTCCCCGACCGTGATCACTTTGGCAATTCCTTTCACCGGATGTGCCGTATGTCAGCCTCTGGCTTGCCGCAAATATCAGTGGTGTTTGGTGGTTGCACAGCTGGTGGAGCCTATATTCCGGCGCTGTCCGATCAAGTGATTATGGTTGAAGGCAACGCCCGTATCCACCTAGGCGGTCCTTCGATTGTAAAGGTCGCGATCAATGAGGAAGTCGACGGGGAAACCCTTGGTGGCGCGGCAATGCACACACGGGTTTCCGGTGTTTCCGACCATCTGGTAGCGGATGAAGACCAAGGTCTTGCCCTCGCCCGCACTTTGATAGGTGAGACAAATTTCAACCGAGCCAAGGTTGACACTGCGGCAGTTCTGCCGCCGCGCTATGACCCATCTGAACTGGCGGGTGTGATCAGCGCCGATCCCAAAATGCCCTATGATGTGCGTGAAATCATCGCCCGAATGGTGGATGACAGCGCACTCAGCGAATTCAAACCCGAATGGGGCGACACAGTGGTTTGCGGCACGGCCCATATTCATGGCCACCCCGTTGGCATCATCGGCAACAACGGCGCGTTGCTGTCACAATCCGCCCTAAAGGCCGCGCATTTCATTACCCTTTGCGATCAGCGTAATATCCCGCTTTTGTTCCTGCACAACATCACCGGCTTTATGGTCGGCACCGATGCAGAACGTGAAGGCATCGCCAAAAACAGCGCCAAGATGGTTTATGCCCAATCGGTTGCACGGGTTCCTAAACTGTCGGTGATTGTTGGCGGATCATACGGTGCCGGGAATTACGGCATGTGCGGGCGGGGTTTCCGCCCCAATTTCATGTTCGCATGGCCAAGCGCCGTTCTAGCCACCATGTCTGCAGATATCGCAAGCAACGTGATGCTGGAACTGCGCCGCACCAACGTCAAAGCGCCCAACCCAACACAAGAAGAACTAGACAAGATCGAATCAACAGTGCGCGCCCAATATGGCGAGCAATCCGACCCGTATTACGCCACCTCGCGCCTGTGGGACGACGGTATCATCGAACCCGCCCAAACCCGTGATGTCTTGGGCCTGTGCCTGTCCATCGCCACCACCACCCCTGCGCCAACTGGCCATTCACCCGTTTACAGAATGTAGGACCCCACCATGACTTATGAAACGATAACCCTAGAAACTGATGCGCGCGGCGTTGCCCGCTTGACGCTTAATCGTCCCGAAAAACATAATGCCCTGAACGGACAACTGATCGCAGATCTGCACCACGCGGCCGATGCACTTGCAGTGGATGACAACGTTCGCATTGTGATCCTGTCGGGCAATGGCAAGAGCTTTTGCGCAGGCGGGGATTTCAACTGGTTCAAAGGTAACGCCGAGGCCGATCGCACCACCCGCGCCCATGAGGGCATGAAGCTGGCGCATATGCTGAACGCGTTGAACGCCCTGCCCAAGCCGCTGATCGGATGTATTCAAGGCTCGGCTTATGGCGGCGGCGTTGGCATGATCTCGGTCTGTGATATCGCCGTTGGGGTTGAAACCGCGCGTTTTGGCCTGACCGAAGTACGCCTTGGCCTGATCCCGGCAACGATCTCGCCCCATGTTGTGGCACGTATCGGCACCGCAAATTCCCGCGCAACCATGCTGTCGGGTGCGCTGTTTAACGCGGCTAAGGCTGAAAAAATCGGACTGTTGAACGAAACCGTAGCCGCCACTGATCTGGATGCACGGATTGAGGAAATCATCGTCGAACACCTAGAGGCCGCTTTGGGTGCTGTGGGCGATACCAAACGTCTGATCGCATTTGTTGCCAGCCACGACATTCACGACAACATGGTCTACACCGCCGACCGTCTGGCAGATGCATGGGAAACAGAAGAAGGGCAAACCGGCATCAACAGTTTCCTCAACAAGAAAATGCCCCCATGGCGGAGCGGCAAATGAACTTTTCAACAGTCTTAATCGCCAACCGCGGCGAAATCGCGCTGCGTTTGATCCATGCCTGTCAGGGCTTGGGTTTGCGGGCAGTGGCGGTGTATTCCGACGCGGATCGCGATGCCCCCCATGTGGTACAGGCCGATTGTGCCGTTCACATTGGCCCCTCCGAGGCGGCACAGAGCTATCTTGACGGTGCGAAAATCATCAAGGCGGCGCAACAGGCCGGTGCAGGGGCGATTCACCCAGGCTACGGTTTTCTGGCAGAGAACGCCGAATTTGCACAGGCTTGTACCGATGCGGGTTTGGTTTTCGTTGGCCCGTCACCGGAAAATATCCGTCTGATGGGTTCAAAAATTGCTGCCAAAGCGGCTGCAGTTGCGGCTAAGGTTCCGGTTGTGCCGGGCTATTACGGCGAGGATCAATCTGCGGAAATCTTGCTGGCCGAGGCCCATAAAATCGGCACACCTTTGTTGATCAAAGCCAGCGCTGGCGGTGGCGGACGCGGGATGCGGCAGGTGCATGACCTTGCCAATTTCGCCGCTGAACTAAACTCTGCACGCGCCGAGGCCGAAGCCGCTTTTGGCGATGGTCAGGTGTTGCTGGAACGCTATGTCGGTACAGCGCGTCATATCGAGGTGCAGATTCTGGCGGATAAACACGGCAACGTGCTTCATCTTTTTGAGCGCGATTGCTCTTTGCAGCGCAACCACCAAAAAGTAATCGAGGAAGCCCCTGCGCCAAATCTCGACGCTGACATTCGCGCTCATCTGCTGGATAGTGCCGTGCGTCTAACCCAAGGTATCGGGTATGACAGTGCCGGAACAATCGAGTATCTGTTCGATGCGGCCACAGGGGAATACTATTTCCTTGAGATGAACACCCGCTTGCAAGTGGAACATCCCGTGACCGAGGCCGTCACCGGTATCGACATTGCCCAATGGCAATTACGCGTAGCGGGGGGAGAGGTTCTACCCTTTGCACAGCCCGATATCCTCTGCAACGGTTGGTCAATCGAGGCACGTATCGCCGCCGAAGACCCGGCCAATGGCTATCGCCCCGAGATCGGCGAAATCACAGGCTACGCCGAACCCAAGACCGCAGGCCTTCGGGTTGATAGCGGTGTGCGGACAGGCAGCACGGTCAGCCATTACTACGATTCCATGCTGGCAAAACTGATTGCGCAAGCACCTGACAGGGCATCCGCAATCCGGCTGTTGGATCGGGGGTTGGAAGATTTTCACATCGCGGGCCCCGGCACCAACATCGCGTTTTTGCGTGATCTGCTAAAGATGCCGGAATTCACAGAGGGCACCCACAGCACCGCCGCGCTTGGGGAAACTTATCCTGACGGCTGGACAGCCCCAACACCAACTCCGCACCAACAAGCCGAGGCGGTTTTGGCCCGTTTGCTTGATACCAAGCCATCCGGTTCAGACCCGTGGTCAACTTTGGGCGCATGGCGCGTCACCGAACAGGCCGGGCGCTCTGGCGCAGCGCATTATCTGTTGGGCGATGTTCATGCGCAAATTGACGGGCGGGACGGGCAATACCGTGTGACCCTGCCGGACCACCCACCCTTTGCGACGGATAATGCCAGCCTGTCAAACGGTACCTTGTGCTATGAAATCGACGGGCTGCGCCACAGTTCGGATGTGCATATCGACGGCGACACTGTTTCCCTTCTGGGCGCGCGTCTGTCAATTGATGTGCAGACTGGCGACGGGATTTTGCAATCGGGTAGCGATGCAACACTAGGCGCCGGTAATCAGGTTACGGCCCCAATGCCGGGTATGGTTTCCGAAGTTATTGCCAGTGTTGGCGACACTGTCGCCGCCGGGCAACCGGTTGTGGTGATCGAGGCGATGAAACTACTCCAAACCCTTTCGGCACCCTGTGCGGGCACCGTATCCCAGATCAACTTTGCCGCTGGCGAAAGCGTCGATTCCGGCGCGGTGCTGGTGGTGATCGAACCCAATGAAACCGAGGAATAAGACATGAGTAACGACCTATATTTTCCAGAAGAACTGAACATGCTGCGCGATCAAATCCGCCGCTTTATCGAAAATGAAGTCATTCCGAACGGCGATGCATGGGAAGAGGCGGGCAAAGTTCCGCGCGAGATTTTTACTAAAATGGGCGAGCTTGGTTTCCTTGGTATGCGCTACCCCGAGCAATACGGCGGTGCCGATCTGGATACGATGGCCAGCGTTGTTTTGGCCGAAGAACTGGGCCGTTGCACCTTTGGTGGCTTTTCTGCCGATGTTCTGGTTCATACCGATATGGCCAGCCCGCATTTGGCCAATGTCGGCACACCTGAACAGCTGGCGCACTGGATGCCCGGCATCACCAGCGGCGAAACCGTTTGCGCGGTTGCTGTGACTGAGCCGGGCGCTGGTTCTGATGTTGCCGGTATGCGCACCCGTGCGGTAAAGGATGGCGATGACTGGGTGATCAACGGCACCAAAATGTTCATCACCAACGGCGTCTACGGCGACATTTTCTTTGTAGCCGCCAAGACAGATCTCGAGGCCAAAGGCTCGCGCGGTGTAACGATCTTTGCGGTTGAAAAAGACACCCCTGGCTTTAGCGTAGGCAAAAAGTTGAACAAAACCGGATGGCTGTGTTCTGATACAGCCGAGCTGATTTTTGACAACGTGCGCGTACCCTCTGCGAATATTCTAGGCGAGGTTAACAAAGGTTTTTACGCCATCATGAAAAACTTTCAGAACGAACGTACCGTTCTGGGCGCAATGGCCATGGGCGAAGCCGCCAAGGCGATTGAGCTGACACTGGAATACGTGAAGAACCGCCCTGCATTTGGCGGCGTTTTGTGGGACAAACAAGCGATCCGTCAACGGCTGGCAGAGCGCTCCGCACAAGTCGCGGCAGGTCTGCAATTGACCTATCACGCGGCTTGGATGGATGCTCAAGGCATGGATTGTGTGAAAGAGGTTTCCATGGTCAAGGCTTACTGCGGCGATTTGGTGAACAAGGTTCTTTATGACTGCGTTCAATTCCACGGCGGTGCAGGGTACATGACCGAAACCCCCGTTGAACGCATGTCACGCGATGCCCGGATTCAAGCCATCGGTGGCGGTGCTACCGAAGTGATGCTGGAAGAGATCGCCAAGCGCCTGTAGGCTTGTCTAACCTAACAAATGTTCGGTTTTGGGGTTCCCTGAAACCGGACAAGCAAATAGACTGTAGCTGTATGTTAGGGAGAAAATAATGACATTTGAAACTATCGAAGTAAGACCCGTCGCCGGGAATATCGGCGCAGAGATCCACGGCATTGATCTGTCGCAAGAGATCAGTGACCAAACCATCGCTGAAATCGCTCAAGCACAACGCGATTATCTGGTGATTTTCTTTCGAGATCAAGATATTACCCCTGCACAGCATCTGGCAATAGTGAGCCGTTTTGGCGAGATTCTTGAATACCCGATGGTCAAAGGTCTTGAGGATTATCCACAAATTGCCCCGGTTATAAAACTGGAGCACGAGACCTCTAACTTCGGCGGTATCTGGCATTCAGACACCAGCTATATGGAAAAACCGCCCAAAGCAGCGATGCTGGTGGCGCGAGAACTGCCACCTTATGGCGGCGACACGCTATTTGCCAACATGTATATGGCATTTGATACCTTGTCAGAGGGCATGAAAACCATGTTGAGCGGTCTGAATGCGGTGAATACAACCGCCAAAGCCGACGCATCGGCCACCCGCGAGGACCGCCTGAAAACCGCGGCCAAGCTGGATGATGATGCGGTTCTTTCTGCCGTTCACCCGGTCGTGCGCACCCACCCAGAAACCGGCAAAAAGCTCCTTTATGTCAACATCGGTCACACCGCAAATTTCGAGGGCATGACAGAGGCAGAAAGTGCACCCTTGCTGAAGTTCCTCCATGAACATCAAACAAAACCCGAGTTTACCTGCCGTTTCACATGGCATCCCGGCTCAATCGCGTTTTGGGACAATCGGGCATGCCATCACAACCCGGTCAATGATTACCATGGCTTTAAACGGGTCATGCATCGCATCACACTGGCGGGTGAACGCCCAGTGTAGCGTTAACCCAGCTGGGTTAACCAAACCCCTGCGGCCATCAGGGCAATTCCACTTGCTCGGAACAGGCCCAGGGGGCTTGTCTGGGCACCAAACAGGCCAAAATGATCAATAACAGCCGCGCTGATCAATTGGCCAAGCAGCACAAAGAACACCGCGTTTCCCACACCAAATCGCGGCGCGACAAAGGTGATGGACAGCACGTAGAACGCCACCAGAAACCCGGCAAGGAACAGATGCTTGGGCGCGTCGGGTGCCTTGGCGAGCGGGGCCGTTCCCGTCATAAGCATAACAACAATTGCGGCGCAAAGCGCGACAGTGAACAGGATGACACCTGCCGCAAAAGGGCTGCCGAGGCGCACACCTAGGGCGGCATTCAGGGCGGCCAGAACCGGTATCCCGATACCGGCCAAAAGCATAGTCAAAGCATAAATAGTGGTGGGGGACATGTGGGAAACCTGCTCAATATTTGATAAGATATTACAGTAGGCCTGATCAACCTGAAAGACCTCATTCCAGCTTTCGGGATACTTCAACCAGTGGTGCCAGCTCGGACTTGGCAGCTTTCAAACGTCCAGGTTCAACCTCTCGGAGGGGTTCAACCTTGGCCATTCCGTTTAGGCAATCTTGCGCCAATTCTTGATATTGCTTAGTGCCCAAAATCTTCCATTCCAGTTCTTTATCGCTGACGTGCCGCAATATTCTGGACGGCGCGCCAATAACCATAGAGCGCGGCGGAATTAGGGTACCCGCTTTGACAAAGGCCTGCGCCCCAACAATCGAGTTTTCGCCCAGTTCAACACCATCCATAATAACAGAATTCATCCCGATCAGGGAATTGCGCCCGATCAGGCACCCATGCAGAATTGCTCCATGGCCAATGTGCCCGTCTTGTTCAACTATGGCGTCCCGGCCGGGGAACGAATGGATAATACAATTGTCCTGAACATTAGCACCATCGCCGATTTCGATACGCCCGAAATCCCCGCGCAAACTGGCCCCCGGGCCGATATAGCAACCATGCCCAAGAATGACATTACCGATCAATACTGCCTGCGGGTGCACATATGTATCTTCGGGAACTACAGGAATAAATCCTTTGAATTCATAGTAATGCCCCATCAAAGATACCTCGAATAAATGCGATTTATAGCAGGTTTCACCCCGGTCGGGACTAATTCAACCACAGTTGAGGTGAAACCTTTTTTCTTACAACGCTTCAGTCAGTTCTGGGACTGCAACGAAGAGGTCGGCAACCAGGCCGTAGTCGGCGACTTGGAAGATTGGGGCTTCTTCGTC
>JAHRVG010000107.1 GCA_019090795.1 Paracoccaceae bacterium
CACTCCCCCCCCGAGAGTAACAGGACAGGTTGACCCGAGGCCCCAAGCCCCGCCTGAATATCCAAAGCAAGCGCCACTTGCCGCGCCGCTTCCTCTCGGGCCTCACCTTCAAGGGAATCCCCCAGAATGCGCACCTCCATTCCTGCGGCCAAAGCAAGTTCACGCGCGGCGGCAAGGGATTGCGACGGGGCTGAAATGATCCTGTTTTCCACCCGTGCAATTCGCGCATCGTGAACCGGCACCACCGAACTGGCCACCATTGCCGCCCTTGCGCGGACGGGAAGGTCAATATCAAACGCGGCAGTAATGGCCAGCGCATCCGCAGCCGTGCTGGCCTCGCCCACCGTCACTCCCGACGCGATATCCGCCGGATCATCGCCTGGCACATCCGAGATCATCAGCGCCAGCATCCGCGCCTTGGAGGCCGCTGCCAACTGCCCGCCTTTGACACGGCTAAGGTGTTTGCGCACCACGTTCATCTGCCCGATCGGCGCACCGGATTTCAGCAAAGCCCGATGCACATCCTGCTTATCCGCCAGCGTCATCGCGCCCGCAGGCGCGCACAGCAAGGCCGAACCACCCCCCGAAATCAGCGCCAGCACAAAATCATCAGCTTCCAAATCCCCCAGCAGGTTCAGCATCCGCACCGTTGCGGCCATGCCTGCCGCATCACTCACCGGATGCGCCGCCTCGACAATTTCAATCCCCACGCAGGGCCGCCCATAGCCGTAACGGGTGATCACCAGCCCCTCGCACGGCCCCCAAACCGCCTCGACAGCCTCGGCCATCCGCGCCGAAGCCTTGCCCGCACCGATTACCACCACCCGCCCCGCAGGTTTGGGCGGCAGAACCTTGGGGATCACCCGCATCGGATCGGCAACCGCAACCGCAGTTTCAAACAGGGAGCGTAGAAATTGGGTGCAGTCCATGAGGCTTCCTATTATGAATTTCTGGAATAATCCTAGCAGAGCGCTCATGCCTCTTGAATAGAGAAAACCAAGGGGGCACAGTTTCTATAACCCTTTGCAGGAGTACCCAATGGCACAGAATTTCGCCGAATTTTCAGCCAATCTGACCTATTCAGACATCCCCGAAGCAGTCCTCACGGTGCTGCGTCGCAGTTTCACTGATACCATGGGGGTGGCGGCAATCGGCTCTACCACCGAGATGTCGCAGATTGCACGCAAGGGGGCGCTGGCCTTGTTCGGAATTGGCACCGCAGGCGGTTCCCAAATGCTGATGGACGGACGCAGTGTCAGCCCCGCCGGGGCGGCGATGGCAGGGGCCTTTACCGTTGACAGTGTGGATGCCCATGACGGCACGTCCTATAACAAGGGCCACGCCGGTTCCGCCATTTTCCCGTCACTGATTGCGGTTGCACAGGCGCGAGGCGGCATGGATGGCGCGCGTTTTGCCGAAAACCTGACGGTGGCCTATGAGGTCAGCTATCGCGCAGGGCTGGCGCAACACGCCACCTGTGCCGATTATCACACCTCTGGTGCCTGGACAGCGGTAGGCGTTGCGGCAGGGTCTGCGAAAATGCTGGGTGCGAATGGCGAACAAATCCGCCACGCGGCAGGCATCGGCGAATACCATGGGCCGCGCAGCCAGATGATGCGCTGCATTGACCACCCCACGATGCTCCGCGATGGCGTTGGCTGGGGCGCACCGGCGGGGGTGAGCGGGGCCTATCTGGCACTGGAAGGTTTCACCGGCGCGCCTGCCCTGACATGCGAGGGAACGGTGGAAGCGGAATTCTGGCAAGACCTCGGAACCGGCTGGCGGGTGGTGGAGCACACCCATTACAAACCCTACCCCTGTTGCCGCTGGGCGCATCCCTCAATTGATGCGGCGGCGGATTTGATGCGCGACAACGGGCTGGATCACAGCCAAATAGCAGCTGTTGAAATTCGAACCTTCCACAACGCCACACGGTTGGCCGGGCATGAACCCAAAACAATGGATGAGTTCACCTACGCCATCGCCTTCCCGGTTGCCGCAATGATCGTGCGCGGTCAGGTGGGGGTTCCGGAACTGGCCCCGCAAACCCTGCAAGACCCCGATATCCTGCGCATCAGCCGTGCGACGAAACTGATTGACGACGATCATTATACCAAAATCAGCGTCGGCAAACGCTGGGCCGAAGTAACACTGGTGCTGCAAGACGGCACCCGCCACCAATCGCCCCCGCGCAGCCCGCGCGGTGATACGGATATGCCGCTGAGTGATGCGGAGATCTCGGATAAATTCCACCTGTTCAGCGATCCGGTACTGGGCCGCGCACGGGCCAATGAAATCGAAGACCTGTCCGGAAGGTTTGACAGCCTGAACGGGCTGGAGTTTAGTCGCCTTTTAGACCTCTGCACCAATGCCCCCTAACGGGAGACACCGATGCCCAAAGATCCGCTGTTACAACCCTACCAGATCAAACACCTGACGCTGAAAAAACCGGATCATGACAGCATGCCCACGCTGCAATCTAAGATGCGCTACGATTGCTGAAAGACATTTAGATATGGTTGACATTTACCGGCTTACATCATATTCACTTTAATGAATGTAACGTAAGCCGGACTGCCAACGTCCAGTTAACACCTCCAAAGTAGACTGGACGCCCCATGACCCAGATTATCCTGATAATCGCAGCCATCGCCCTCGGCTTGGCAACTGGAAATTTCACCGGCGGATTTGCCTTTTCACCGGCTGTCTGCTTAATTGCAGGCATATTTCTGGTCACGCCCAGTCTGTTTAAATTTCACCTGTCTGACTTTGCCCTGATAAAATCGCACATCCCTGAAATTGGTAAAAATATCTGGGTGAATTACCTGTTGATTGCGGCAATTGCCCTGATTGTTGGCTATGTCAGCCAAGATATCGGCATCGCCGGTGCCCTGTTCCTGCTGGCGCTGCTGCCGGGGGGGGGAATGGTGATGATGTGGATTAAAACCAGCGGTGCAAATGTCAAACTCGGCTTTATCATCTTTATGTTCAACCTAGCGCTGCTGCTGCCTATCACCTTGATATTTGGACAGTTTTACGGCCTAGCAGCACCTTTTTTCCCGCCAGTAGATCTCAGCACAATTGATGCGGTATCCGCAGGCGCACAGGTCAAACCCTTTGCCCCTTTCATGCTGCTGGTGGTCATCCCCTTCATCATCAGCCGCATCATCCTGCGCTTCTTTCCCGCGGTGGTCGCCCTTACAGGCAAGCACCAACCGCTAATTTCCAAGGCCACGATGTTTGGAATCGTATTTTACCTTTTCTCGCTCTCCACCGCGCAGCTATTGTTCAAGGTTTCCCCCGCAGATCTTGCCGCGGCAGTCGTCGCTACAGCGGTGTTCTACGCGCTGACCTTTGCCGCGGCCTTGCTGTTGACGGACAGAACCGCCACCGGCAAAGCAGTTTTTTGGCATATCGCCACGCGCTACATCACACTGGCGCTGATTCTGGCTGTGTTCAACGTTGATATCTTCGGTGCAACTTTCATCCTGCCGATCATGCTGGCCTATTTCATCCAGATCGGTTCTGCCGGTTTTCTCGCCAAGATCGAAACCCGCCCGACTGTTGCCACCTAGAGCATTTCGATTTAACGTTGAGACACCCAGTGGATCGAAATGCTGGCGTTATCAGTACCTTGAAACGCTGTCAGGGCCACAATGTGATTCAAGTTCAACCAAATCGCTTTAAGCCCGCAATCGTTCTCCTTTGGGATCAAAGGCAGGCCCATCGAGCAATTTTGCCCGATGCGGTTTGCCCAGAATAGCAATGTCAAATTCCGCGCCCAGCTTGACATGCTGGGTTTTGATGAAACACATAGCCACCGATTTTTCAACGCTGAACCCATAGGCCCCTGAACTGACCCGCCCCACTGGCGTACCATCTGGCAGAAAGATCGGTTCGCCACCGCTGGCATCGGCATCTGTCACCTCAACCGACATGTTCACCAGCATTTCGCGCGGCGGGGTATCCTTGATTTTGGCATAGGCGTCACGACCCAGAAAATCCGGCTTGTCCATCTTGATCAGCCGCTCAAAGCCAACTTCCTGAGGCCAGTATTCCGGGCTATACTCGCGGCTCCACGAGCCATAGCCTTTCTCAATACGCAAACTGCCTAACGAGCGCCCACCAACTGGAATAACCCCGAGGTCTTCGCCTGTCTCGAACAATGTATCCCATAGTTTTTCCTGATCTTTCTCAAGAACATACAGCTCCCACCCCAGATCGCCGGTAAAGGAAACTCTTATCGCAATCGCGTCGATCCCCGCCACCGTGATTTGACGAGAGCGCATGAATTTCCAACCCTCGTTTGACAAATCCGCCTGCGTGAGGCGCGACAGCAGTTCGCGCGATTTCGGGCCGGCCACGTTAAAGCCGCAATAATCGTCGGTGACAATCTCGAATGTAGTACCAGCGGGCAGGTCAACCATCTGGAAATAGCGCTGATGGTAACGCTCGCCAATACCGGTGCCAATCATGAAGAATTCATCTGTCGCCAGCTTGGTCACAGTGAAATCCCCGGCAATCCCGCCACGCACACCCAGCATCGGCGTTAGGCAAGAGCGACCAATTTCCTTTGGCACATTATTTGCAATCACCCGATCAATCCAGTCAGCGGCCCCTGCCCCCTTTATTCGGTATTTTCCAAAATTGGAGATATCAATAACGCCGACACCACGGCGCAGGGTGGTACATTCGCGCCGGATTTCGTCAAACCATGGCTGGCGGGTAAACCCATAAGTTTCACTGCCTGTTTTGCCTTTTCCTGCATACCAAACCGGATGTTCCCAGCCATAGTTCAGGCCAAAAACAGCCCCCATGTCCTTTTGTTTCTGATAGATCGGGCGCAACCGCGTTTTGCGCCCTGCATCACGCTCCTCAAAGGGGAAGTGAATGGCAAAGCGTTTGGAATACTGGTCCGCGACCTTTTCCATGGTGAATTTCTTGTCTGCCCAATGGCCGAACCGAGTTAAGTCCCAAGGGAACATATCAAATTCCGGCTCGCCATCAACGATCCACTGTGCGCTCATCAAGCCAAGCCCGCCAGATTGCGAAAATCCCGGAATAATTCCCGTACAACAGAAGTAATTCTTCAACTCCGGCACTGGCCCATAGAGCGCGGCGCTGTCTGGTGCCCAGATCATCGGACCGTTGATCACCCGCTTGACCCCCGCAGTCGCCGCCACTGGCACCCGGTCCATCGCCCGCATCACGTTATCCATAATCCGGTCCAGATCGTCGGCAAACAGTTCATGGCCAAAACCCTGCGGTGTGCCGTTTTCCGCCCAGAATTTCAGGTTTTTTTCATAGGCTCCGATCAACAGCCCATTGCCTTCCTGACGCAAGTAATATTCGCCATCCCTGTCAGCAACAGAAGGTAGACGATAATCCAGCGCCTCGATTTCAGGAATGCTTTCGGTGACAAAATACTGGTGTTCGGTGGGTTGCAGCGGCAATTTAAATCCCGCCATCGCCGCCACTTCGCGCCCCCAAAGCCCTGCGGCGTTAACAACCCATTGGGTGTGAATATTGCCCTTTGGTGTTTCCACAATCCAGGAACCGTCAGACTGTTGCATCGTCGCTGTAACCGGACAAAACCGGTGGATCTCTGCTCCCATTTGCCGCGCACCAGTCGCATAGGCCTGTGTCACACCGGAGGGATCGACGTTGCCGCCGTCTGGTTCAAACATCACGCAGCGCACACCGTCAAAGTTCACCAACGGGTGTTTGGCCTGTGCCTCGGCAATGCTCAATTCGTAAAAATCCGTGCCAAAATAGCGCGCTTTGGCCGCCTGAATACGCAATTGGTGCTCGCGCGCTTCGGTCTGCGCAAGATAAAGAGAACCGGGTTGGAAAACACCGCAACCCTGTCCAGTTTCCACCTCCAGTTCTTTGTACAACTTCATCGTATAATATTGAATTTTTGAGATATTATTGTGATCATGCAGCCCGTGCAGGTTTGCCGCCGCATGCCATGTAGAGCCAGATGTCAGCTCGTCACGTTCCAGCAGTACCACATCTTTCCAGCCCAGTTTTGCCAAATGGTACAGGATCGAGCAACCGATCAAACCGCCACCTATAACCACTGCTTTTGCATGGGTTTTCATTTCTGGACTCCTTAAGTGAAAACAACTTTCTCACCCTGCCAGAAATTACCGTTTACTCAACGCCGATCTGTGATATTATCAAGTGTTATACTAATACTAAACCATACGGCATACAATGCACCTCCCCGACCTTGACCTGTTCCAAACCTTCCTGACCGTGGCCGAGCACCGCTCGATTTCCCGTGCTGCCCTTGCGCTTGGCCTCACCCAACCCGCTGTCACCAAGAAAATCAAACGCCTGGAAGCAAGCTTGCAAGTTTCGCTGATCGACCGGAACGCCCGCCCGTTGCAGTTGACCGAGGCCGGGTTGATCCTGCGCGACCGCGCGCCCGGACTGTTGAGCGATGCCAGCCGCCTTAGTCAGGACATCCGCGCCATGAGCAGCACTGGCCTGCCGTTTTTGCGCATCGGCATGAGCGATTCCCTGTCGGAAATTTTGGGGGCAGAATTCATCGGGGCACTGCAAAGCTATGCTCATGTGGTGGAATTGAAATCGAGCATTTCCCCTTGGCTGGAAACCGCCTTTCGCGCGCGCCATTTTGATCTGGCGGTGGACAACCCACCCTTTGCCGACACCCAGCAAATTGACATGCAACTGCTGGTTCACGATCCATTTGTCATCGCCCTGCCAAATGCCATGGCCACTAAACCGCTGGATAAAATTCTGCAAACAGAAAACTACGTCGGCTATGGCCGCTCGTCCAAATTTGGCGCTTATTGCACCAGGTTGATCAGCCAAATGGGGGTGGAACGTCCGACGCGTTTCAACTTTGATTCAACCCAAAGCCTGCTGCGTTTTGTGCAGGCCGGATACGGCTGGGCCGTCACCAGCGCCTTTTGCCTGCTGCAATCCCCTGCAGCTCTTTCGGGAATCACCATCCTGCCCTGCCCCGGATCAGACCCCCGTGCGTTTTATTTGCTAAACCGCAAAGGCGAACACGAAGCGTTGACACAACAAGCGGCACAAAGATTCACCGCCGTTTTCAATCAACTGGTAGATGGCCCCTGGTCACAGATTGCACCGGAAACCGCAAAAATGATCCGCGCCGCCAACCCGGTCAACCGTGGACCTTCAGTTTCCATTTTGTAAAGATCCCTCACCGCCCATCAATTGGCTTCACGCCCATACCCTACCAAAACCCGGTGAATATCAGCGGCCCGCGCATCACCACAATCGAGCGCGAACACGTAAGCTTGTGTAAGGAAAAAACATCCGGCATCCAGATAGCCTCCGGCCAGGAGCTGTTCGCCTGCCTGACGATGCAGCCCGACGAGGGCCGCAAGATTGCCAACCTCATGCGCGGCCAGTAACCATTCTTCCATGCCCCCAATCACCCCGCAGCAACCTGCCGTGCAGTGCTGATTTTGTCAGCCACCCACTGATGAAACAGATGTGTTGGCCGATCCATCACCGGCGAGAATTTACCCCCGTCAAAATGCACCCCATGGCGGCCCTGTTGCATCCCGTCGACAACAAAAATATCCTCTTCCAGAACACCGTGCCATTGGGCGGCATTTTTCTTGCGCAGATCGGAATAATCAGCCCCTAATACCGAGAGATCCGTATAGTAGATATCAATATGTTCACGACTTTGGCCTTTGCTAATCGGTTCTATGAGCATCGTAAAAGTGTGGTCCCGGTGAACCCCGAGCAAGACATTTGGAAACACCGCAATGTATTCGGCACTGGTGTCCCACATTTCACTTAGATCAGAAAAATCGGGGAAAGCCTGACCATCATCCCCCTTTATTTGTTGGTAAACAGTTGTTCCTTGCCCCGCGAACTCCCCTTTTTCCTCAATGTGGTAATGATCTTCCAGCCGTGAATAGGTGTTCAGGCCCGGATGAATCCACGGCAGGTGATAGCTTTCGCAATAGTTCTCGACCGCCAGTTTCCAGTTGCATCTGGTTTCAAGTTTAAATCCGCTGTCTGCACCCCCATGAATAAGAGGCCGGTCAAATTCCGCCCATCGTTGCAACAACTTGGCGTGAACCTCGTTAAACGACGGCAGGTTTTTCGACACATTGACGTAGACCACATCCAGCCAGACATGGCTGGGAATTTCCACCAACCCCAGTTCGTCGCGATCAACGTCTTTATGAATGTTTTGCCCCGGCCCACCCACATGCGGTGTGGCACGCAACTCGCCGGCCAGACCGTAACACCAGGAATGGTAAGCACAGCGAATGGTGCCGCGCACGTTGCCCTTTTCCTGTACCAAAATCATCCCGCGATGACGGCAAGTGTTCTGGTAAACCGAAACTGCGCCATCCTGTTTGCGCACCATCACCAGCGGCATGCCAACAAAGCTAAGCGGCATCACATCGCCTGCATTGGGTATGTCTTTGGCCAACCCGATACCGGACCAATTTTCAAACAGCAGCGCCTGCTTTTCCTCTTCCCAGATTTTGGCGTCTACATAATGCGCATTGGGCAAACCATGGGCAGTTTCGATAGGTTGCAAGACGCCGGTCAAATCGGTGGGGCACATGGCATGGGCTTTCGGTTGAAACAATGGATCACATCTCTTCTACCAGCTTCATATGATTTGGATATTTCAACAGCGACGCAATTTATTTTCAGAAACGACATTTCTCAAATGGAATCATCTGGGCTGCTCAAACAATGCACCAAAATGGGCCATGGCGTGGATCAACGGCTCCAAGTCGCAACCCAGTAGCGTTAGGCGGCATTCGGTATCGAGCGAGATGGGAAGCCGTTTGTCTCCCCCACTTGTTGTAGTTCTTTTACCAAAGGGATTCTGGTTCGGACGAAAAGGCAAACAAGGCTTAATCCACGTTGGTGACTTTGAACAACATTGACGGCAGCCTTCGCCCGGCGATGGAACCCGAGGGCACCTCTCCTATCACAGTAAACCCTAATGATTGGTAAAAGGGCACAGCAGCCGGATCGGCATCCAGTTGTAAACTACCGAGATCAAGCCGCCTTGCCTGTGTCAGCAGTTCATCCCACAACAGCTTGCCGATGCCCTGTCGTTTGCACTCAGGGGCTACAAAGAACGTGGTAACCTTACCATTTTCCAAACACGTGCAACCTTTTAAGCCATCCATTTCAGCTACCCAGAAATCGCCTGCCAACTGTGCCCCTGTAACTGTCAATTCTTCTCGGCACGCATCCATAAAGGTGTCGTCATAGCCGTTTGAACGTTTCGAGCGAAAAACCAAATCCGTTATTCTCTTGGCGTCCGATTTGACCGCTTTGCGAATGACAATAGGCACAGGCAGCTGGCCTAAAGCGTCCGTTCCACCATCATTTTTTTAACCTCGGCAATTGCTTTCGCCGGGTTGAGGCCTTTGGGGCAGGTTTGCGTACAGTTCATAATGGTGTGGCAGCGATATAGCTTGAACGGATCTTGCAGATCGTCCAGACGCTCGCCCGTGGCCTCGTCACGTGAATCGATGATCCAGCGATAAGCGTGCAGCAGAGCAGCCGGGCCGAGATAGCGATCGGAATTCCACCAATAGCTGGGGCAGCTTGTTGAGCAGCTGGCACACATCACGCATTCATAGAGACCATCGAGCTTCTTGCGATCCTCAATGCTCTGCTTCCATTCCTTGGCGGGGCGGTTGGTTTTGGTTTCCAACCAAGGCATGATGCTGGCGTGCTGGGTATAAAAATGCGTCAGGTCAGGGATCAAATCCTTGACCACCGGCATATGGGGCAGCGGGTAAATTTTCACATCGCCCTTGACCTCATCAAGACCAAAAATACAGGCCAGTGTGTTGATGCCATCAACATTCATCGCACAGGAACCACAAATCCCCTCGCGGCAGGAGCGGCGGAAGGTCAGGGTGGGGTCGATCTCATTCTTGATCTTGATCAGCGCATCCAAAATCATCGGGCCGCAATCATCCATATCGACATAATAGGTATCGACCCGGGGCGCTGCGGTTTCATCAGGATTATAGCGGTAAATCTTGAATGCCCGTACATTCGCCCCAGCGGGCTTGGGCCAAGTTTTACCCACGGTCATACGAGAGTTTTTCGGGAGGGTCAGTTCTACCATGGTAAGTCTCCGGTTGGCGGAAGAGCGGTGTTACGGGTCATTGTTTGATCGAGGCCTCTACGCATTGGGCCGTGCGTTCCTGTTGATAGGCGCTAACGTTGGCAGCAGGCATTAGGGAGGCGAATTTCTCGCCCTTGACGATGCCCGTATTCACCTGAACTGGCCCGAAAACCCCCGCGCGTCTGGCGCAGGCTGTGGTGAGACGACCCAGATCACCGCGAAATGAGCGGGGAGTGAAAATCCGGATTTCAGAACCCGCAGCCGCTGCAACCGCAGGGCGCGCATATCGGTAAGGCTGGCTGAGTTCAGCCGGTTCGCGCAGGCGGTACCCTTTGCCACCGGAGAAAATCCCGGTCCCCACTTGGGTATCGTCGTAATATGTTTGGGTACTGCAGGCAGCCACTACTATTGTAGCAAGGCACAGTATCGCAATATTCAGTAAACGCGTTCCCACAGTCATCCTCTAGAGCCTCCACTCAACCCGGCCAGATGCACGCTGGCCAGATTTTGAATAAACGCAGCGACGATAAAAGTCTTGCACCATAAAGTCATCCGGCATCTCTGCCAGCAAGCCCACCTGAATGGTTCCACCCACCAATACTGGAAGCGGGCGCCGCGCATAGCTCTGGGCACGGGGCGCGCAAAACGTCTCAGCTGCGCCCAAGGACATTTCCGGCGGCGAGGGTTCAACGCAGGCCGCCAACAACAGAAACGGAACTATATGAAGCCGCTTGTTCATTGCCCAAATATCCGATTCAACTCAAACAGCAAGTTGCGATTAAGTGGCAATTTTTGGCGTGGGTAACTACCGGATTTGGCGTGAACACAGCTGCGGTAATACTCCTGCACCCTCATGTAGGACGGGGGGTCAGCGTCTATGCCCCGAATGGTATCAGAATAGCGCAACGCCCGTTCAGCGCAAATGCGTTCGGCGTCTTCAAGCGGGATCTTAGTAAAGATACCGCCCGTTGCCATTGCTGGCAACAAAAGGAAAAGCGTGAGTATAATTGGTGATTTATTCATGTCGTTCCCTTTCTTTCGGTTTTACCAACCGTCTATTTGACAACAATTCCGAATGCGGCAGAACCGGAAACCCGGACACCCGTCCTATTATTACGCTTGGGCGGGTAACTGCCCGCTTTGGCATGAACACAGCTGCGAAAACGCTGTTCGATCTGATCGTTATCAGGTGTTTCCCCCCCCTGCCCGACCAGAGTATTCGCATAGCCTGCAGACAGCCGCTCACACTGTGCTATTGCAGCCGAGAGCGGGATTTTACTCCCAGCATCTGCGCCGCCATAAAACGCAATAGATAGAACGCTTGTTAGCAATATGCCACGCAACAGTTTTTCGCTTTCCTTAGTACACCCTTTTCTTCGGGGCGATTTTCTTTAGATCAATACCGCCATCTTTTTCCGCCAGCAGTGGCGTCAGATGTACATCACGATAAGTCAGTTTCACCTTATTTCCGTTCACTGTTGCCAGCGAGTGCTTGCGCCACTTCTTGTCGTCACGATCCGGATAATCCTCATGCGCATGGGCACCCCGGCTTTCTTTACGTGCCTCGGCCCCGACAATTGTGGCCAGCGCGTTTGGCATCAGATTGGCCAGTTCCAGTGTTTCCATCAAGTCAGAATTCCAAACTAGCGAACGATCCGTTACTTTCAGATCATCCATTTTAGCGGCAACAGTTGTCATTTTGGCAACCCCTTCCGCTAGGGATTTATCGGTTCTGAAAACGGCGGCATCCTCTTGCATGGTTTTCTGCATCTCAAGGCGCAAATCCGCCGTCGAGGTGCCACCTTTGGCATGGCGCAGTCCATCAAAACGTTCCATTGACTGTTCGACCGAAGCCTCGTTCAATGCGCGGTTCGGCTCCTTCGGATCAACGATTTCACCCGCCTTGATCGCCGCTGCACGGCCAAAGACCACCAGATCAATCAAAGAGTTGGACCCAAGGCGATTAGCCCCGTGAACCGATGCACAGCCCGCCTCTCCCACAGCCATCAGGCCGGGGTGGATGCGATCATGATTTTTCGCGGTCGGGTTCAGAACCTCGCCCCAATAGTTAGTCGGAATACCGCCCATGTTGTAATGCACGGTTGGTAGTACAGGAATGGGTTCCTTGGTCAGGTCAACACCGGCAAAAATCCGGGCGCTTTCGGAAATACCTGGCAGCCGTTCGGCCAAAGCCTCAGGTGGCAGGTGATTCAGGTGCAGAAAAATATGGTCTTTGTTTGGCCCAACACCTCGACCATCGCGGATTTCCATGGTCATACAGCGCGAAACCACATCGCGGGACGCCAGATCCTTGTAGGTTGGCGCGTAGCGCTCCATAAACCGCTCACCCTCAGAGTTGGTCAGATACCCGCCTTCGCCGCGCGCGCCCTCAGTAATCAAACAGCCCGAACCGTAGATGCCAGTAGGGTGGAATTGCACGAATTCCATATCCTGCAACGGCAGGCCCTGACGCGCAACCATGCCACCACCATCACCGGTACACGTGTGGGCGGATGTGGCGCTAAAGAAAGCACGGCCATAACCACCTGTCGCCAGAACCACCATTTTCGCGTTGAAACGGTGGATCGTGCCATCGTCCAGTTTCCATGCCAACAAACCCTGACAGGAACCATCTTCGGCCATGATCAAATCAATCGCAAAATATTCAATAAAGAATTCCGCGTTGTTTTTGAGGGACTGACCATAAAGCGTGTGCAAAATGGCGTGGCCGGTGCGGTCGGCGGCAGCGCAGGTGCGCTGCACTGGCGGGCCTTCACCAAATTCGGTGGTATGACCCCCAAAGGGGCGTTGGTAAATTGTGCCATTCTCGGTGCGGGAAAACGGAACCCCGTAGTGATCCAGCTCATAAACCGCCTTGGGGGCCTCGCGCACGAGGTACTCCATCGCGTCCATATCGCCCAGCCAGTCAGAGCCTTTTACGGTGTCATACATGTGCCACTGCCAGTGGTCCGGCCCCATGTTTTTCAGGCTGGCAGCAATGCCGCCCTGAGCTGCAACCGTGTGCGAACGGGTCGGGAAAACCTTGGTGACGCAGGCGGTCTTCAACCCTTGCTCAGCCATCCCCAATGTAGCGCGCAGACCTGCACCCCCAGCACCAACAACAACAACATCATATTCATGATCGATATATTCGTAAGCAGACATCAATTTCTCCGATCAAGCGCCAAGGGCGATTTTGGCCACGGCATAAGCGCCTGCAAAGCCAAGGAAATAACACCCCAGACGGGTGACAACCAGCAACACAACAAGCGTGCCTTTGGCATGGACATAATCGACGATCACCTCCTTGAGGCCATCCGCCAAATGGCGAAACCCGACCAGAAGGAACAGGATCGTGCAAATCGCGGTGAAAGGACTTTGCAGCCCAGCCACCAATTCGGCGTAGGTGCCGCCAATCAAAGGCGCAACCTGAAACAGGAATACCAGCGTCAACGGGATCAGCGCCACAGATGTGAGGCGGGATATCCACCACTCATGCGCGCCCTCTTTGGCCGAACCAAGGCCGATAACGCGGTTCAAATCGGTTTTGTAATTCATCATCCGTTCCTCACATCAACGCCAGCAGCGACACTGCCGTCAGAACAACACTGCCAATCACCAGCGTCCAGCCGGATTTGCGGATCAGTTCCTTGTCATAGCCATAGCCAAAATCCATCCACATATGCCGTAGGCCGCCCAGAAAGTGAAACCACAGCGCCCACAGCGACCCGACAAGGATCAAAAGGCCAAGCCAGCTGGTCAGCAATCCGTCAACATAATTGAAATAGGCTTCGCTTGTGGCCCCTGCCATCAGCCACCACACAATAAGGAAGCCCGCCAAACCCATACCGACGCCGGTAATGCGGTTCACAATGGAGGTCATCATATTGATTTCCCGCCGATAAATCTCGATGTGCGGCGAAAGGGGACGGTTCGCATTGTTCAGGTCAGCCATGGGTATCCCTATTTTTTTCCTTGGGTTGGGTAACGACTAGCCCATATCCGCAAGGGATCAAAGGGGTTGCATACACATTTATACTGAAATAGCGGGATTCTCGGGGCCGTTTTCCCAGTTTTTCTCATACGTGATCACAGTAAAAATATTCGTGATCACAAAATAGCACGCAAAAAGACTTACATAGCTTGGGTTCTGGTTAAACAATTCGCACAATAGCCTTAACAGAATGCGGTGCCGACCCGGTTAAAGACGGCACCGCTTGATATTCGGCTAGACGAAATTTATGTCATCAAGCCCGATATTGGACACATCAACTCCATCAATGATAATCTGCGTACCAGAAGCAAGCGTTATCGTTGTATCAACATCGCCAACACCAGAAGAGGCAATGCTCACATCGGCCGCAGTACCACCAACAATATTTATTTTATCTCTATTGTTAGTGAAATCCATGATGTGGTCAGCCCCCTCATTGACGCCAGCTTTAAAAACAAACAGGTCAGAACCTCCCTCGCCATAGAGGAGATCGTTGCCTGTCCCCCCGTTAATGACATCATTCGCCTTGCCACCATACAGCTCGTCGCCTCCGGCACCGCCCAGCAATTTATCCGCCTTTGCGCCACCATAAATTTCATCATTGTGCTTGCCGCCATTCATCGTGTCGCGTCCAAGCCCCCCGTACAGACTATCTGTTCCGGCTCCACCGATGAACTTATCCCGTCCCGAACCACCATAGATCAGATCAGCCCCGGTGCCACCGTTAAGAACATCATTCCCGTCGAGGCCAAAAAAGGTATCCGATCCAGTGCCGCCAGTCAGGAAATCCCTGCCATTTTCGCCCTTGATCAGGTCGTCGCCGCCGCCACCCAAAATGGTGTTTGAATCTGTGCCATTCACTGTGGATGAACCGCCCCGTAGAATATCGTTACCCCGTCCACCATCGATAAAATCCGCACCAGAACCACCGTTCACTGTGTCGTCCCCGGATCGCGCGAAAATCAAATCATCCCCGCTGCCGCCTTCGAGGCGGTCATCAAAATTGCTGGCGCGAATTTCGAAGGGCGCCGAGAGCAGAGGATCAAGCACCAACTTGCTGACAATCGCAGTGGTCGAAGCAGCGCCTTGCAGCGACAGTTTATCCTCGGAATTGAGCAAAGCGGTTAATTCACTGAAATCTCCCGTACTGGCTTTGGCTATTGCAGAGAATGCTGCCACAGCGCTCCACCCAATATCCAGGAATTCGGCAGAGGTATCGCCGTCGGAACCTTTTCTATAGAAGGCCATCTCGTCAATTGTCCCCCCCGTAAATACGCCGCTACTGGTAAAGGTCATTCCAGTGCCCTTAACTACGGTGGTTGCCCCGAATTTTGGTTGCATCACTGTAATTTCAGAAGACGTCGGTACACCCACCAGCGAGAAGTCCGTGCCACCACCGGTAAGGTCAGAAAATGCGCGCAGAAAGAATTTTGGATCAAGTCCGGTATAGTTTATTTGCATCGAGTAGTTCCCCTTGGTTTTATTGCGAAAGCAATCGCTAAAGCGTTTTCAATAACTTGGCACCAGATAGAACCAAAACGCCAAGCTCGGTATCCGGTGTTTCTGTGTTTAGCGTTTCTATTCGAGTCCAGACTAAAGACATTACAGAAAGATTTTATTTTACATTGGAATGTTCATGTTGCAATCAACAATATCTAAAAATAACTCCCAATAAATGCCAGTAAGCAATCAGAGGTTACTGACGGCTGCCAGTTACACATACATAAAGCTGTGACCGACTTAAAACCACCCGCATTTAGGCATCAGACGAAATCGAAATCATCAACACCGATGCTAGCAACGTCTACACCCTTCAAGATAATCTCCGTTCCCCCCGCAAGCGTGATCGTGGTGTTGGCACCGTCTCGTCCAGAGGTCACAACCCCAGTGATACTGGCGAAGACATCCCCGTTCATGCGGATAATATCCTGACCGTCAGTGAAATCCGTGATCACATTGCGGCCCTCGTCTGCGTTGGCGTCAAAGACAAACACATCTGCCCCGCGCCCACCGCTCAACCGGTCATTGCCGACGCCCGCGATCAGCACATCACGGCCCAAGCCGCCATCAATCAGATCATCCAGATGCCCGCCTATGATCCTGTCATTGCCCGCCCCACCGAACATCGTGTTGCCAAGACTGCGGGTCGCGAAAGCCTCCAACCCATTGGCTGCAGCCCCCATAATCCAGTAAATCGGATAATCGGGACCACCTACAATCCGGTCATTGCCAGTACCGCCATAGATCACATCAACACCGGCACCTCCAAAAATCCTGTCGTTGCCATCACCGCCATGCACACGATCATCGCCATTACCGCTGACGATCCGGTCAGCACCGTCACCGCCAAAAATTTTATTGCCTTGAAAGTCGACGGGCAGGAAATAACCCGGTGGAATTTTCTCAACGGAATCCGTGCTCTCTAGCGGCAGATAAATCGGGCCACCACCGCCGCCATAAATGACATCATCGCCCGTGCCACCCTCAATCCGGTTCGAACCCTGCCCGCCATAGATAACGTCTTTTCCCCGATCACCAAATATCCGGTCATTCCCGCCGCCGCCATAAATTACATCGTCACCATCCCCCCCAAAGAGGGTATCGGCACCGTCGCGATCATAGATAACAAGAGCAGGCGCAATACCAATAAATCCGTCGGCGGTATCACCATAGATGACATCATTACCGCCATTGCCGTAAATAACATCGTCCCCAAGCCCGCCAACCAGATAATCATCGTCGGTTTTCAGCACCGGGCTGCGATACCCGCTGCCACTTGTCACACTCACGGAAACAAACCCAGTATAACCGAAAATCAGATCATCCCCGAGGCCTCCAAAAATCTTGTCATCGCCATAGCCGCCGGTCAACACATCGTCGCCGCGCCCGCCTTTCAGAATATCCTCGCCACTCCCCGTGGTCACACGGTCATCAAAAACACTGCCCTTGAATACAATCGCCGCGCCGCCTGACAATTCGAAATCCGAACTATAGAACCCCGCTTGCGCCTTCGAGGCATCAACCTTGATCGGCTGCAAGTTCATCAAAGCCCGCAACTGGGCCGAATTGCCGCCGCTCGCCGCCTCCAGCGCCGCCAGAAAATCCCCGATATCCCAATTGAAATCGCTAAACGCCGCTTCCACTCCGCCTGCACTTAAAAAACTCAGGCCGGTCAGGGTTCCCCCATTCAGGGTGCCGTCCTTATCAAAGGTAAACCCCGTGCCAAACCCGGAAACAATCAGGTCACTACCGTGCATTTGAAACACGACCACCGAGGTGAATTCATTGCCAATTACACTGATTTCCAGCCCATCAAGCCCCAAAAGCCCCCGTTTAAAGAAATCACTACAGGGTCCAAAAAAATCAATCTTCATCTGCAATCCCCATCAGCTGTCTAATGCCGATAATATCACAGAATTCTGGTAAAATTTCAAGCAAGAGAACGGACGACCGCCAGATCGCCCAACCAACCCTACATCGGCATCAAAACCCAATAATCCAGATCCAGCAACACCTCGGGCAGATACTTGCCATCCGCGCCTTTCAGCGGGAATTCCGAGGCATCGCCCTTGACTGCTACCAACCGCAACCGCAGCGCACCAACACCCGGAGCTGCGGTCTCGGCCTTGTCCAGCACTTCCGACCACGCCCGCACCGTATCACCGGCAAAACAAGGGTTCGCATGGGCACCGGCATTGATACCAGCCACCACCTGCGCATTCGCCAGCCCGTTAAACGACAGGCTGCGCACCAATGAAATCACATGGCCACCATACATCAAGCGCCGCCCATCGGGGCGTGCGGTAACGTCGAAATGCACCTTGGCCGTGTTTTGCCACAAGCGGGTGGCGATCATGTGCTCGGCTTCTTCAATAGTAACGCCGTCTACATGGTCAATTTTCTCGCCAATCGCATAATCACCCCAGCGATGCGGCTCTCCGGCCAGCGCGAAATCATAGCCGGTGAAATCCAGCCCATCCGGGATCGCCAACTCGGCCGCCGGAATTACCGGCATCAAATCGGGAATCACGGTTTGGGGCGCGGGCGCATCCAGATCGTTCTTGCGCACCATCACCCAGCGTTTGTAGTCGATAACCACTTCGCCCCGTTGGTTCATCCCCTTGGAATGCACCCAGACCACGCCGCTTTTGCCGTTTGAGTTTTGTTTAAGGCCAATCACTTCTGAGGTGGTGTTAATGGTATCACCCAAATGGATAGGACGCAGAAACCGTGCTTCGGCATAGCCCAGATTGGCCAGCGCGTTCAGCGATACATCCGGCACCGTCTTGCCAAACACCACATGAAAACCGGCGATATCATCCAGCGGCGATTGCACCAACCCGCAGTCGCGCGCAAATTCATCCGAGGAATACAGTGCATGGCGGGCGGGAAACAGCGCATGATAGAGCGCCCGCTCTCCCCCCGAAACCGTGCGCGGCACCGCATGAACCAGCGTTTGGCCCACGGAATAATCCTCAAAAAATCGCCCCGGATTTGTCTTTTTCATCACAATTGTCCCAGTTTCATGTCCGACACATAGTCGCCGCTTGTTTTCTTGGTCACTGCCTGCCCGCACCGCATCACCCCGTTGGCCCCGTCAAAGGCATATGTCGGATTGCCGTGCAAAACCCACCCCTTCGAGAGCGCCTCTGTCACCCGGTGGCAAAATGCCGAGGTATCATCCTCAGTGATAAAACGATAGGCAATCATCCATACGTCCCCAGTTTAATAGATATGTGGCACTCAACCCGAGTACCCTTCTTCTTTGTTCCCCTAAATTTCCTCGCCATAGGCGGCAACGCAATCCTAAAGAACAGAGTTCAAAGGTTTCAGGAACCCGCTGCCACAATCACCGAGGCCATCGCTAACAGTTTGCGCGCAGTCACAATATGCAGGTTCTCGACAATTTTGCCATCGACAACCGCAATCCCCTTGCCGCTGGCTTCGGCTTCCTCAAAAGCCGCCACTTGGCGCCGCGCCAGATCAATATCGGCATCCGAGGGGCTGAACACTTCATTGGTCACCGCCAGCTGCGCCGGATGGATCAAGGATTTGCCGTCAAATCCCATCACCTGCCCCTGCGCACATTCCACGGCCAAGCCATCCTCGTCTTTGAACGCATTATAAACCCCGTCAATGCACACCAACCCAAAGGCCCGCGCCGCCAGCAGACACGTGCCCAGGCTGGCCACCAGCGCCGTGCGTTCGGGCGTCTGGGTTGCATTCAAATCCTTGAGTAAGTCGTTAGATCCAACAACCATTCCCGCCATACGCGGTGCAGCGGCGATTTCCTGTGCATTCAAAATCCCCAAAGGGCTTTCCATCATCGCCCAGATTTTAGTGTCCGCACAATTCTCGTATTGCTCCAGAACCGCCGCCAGCCGCTCCACATCTGCCGCAGAATCGACTTTGGGCAGCAAAATTGCCTCCGGCCCGATCGCACAGATCGCTTTTAGATCGTCCTCATGCCACTGCGTTCCATGCCCGTTCACCCGAACCAGAACGGCGCGCCGCCCGTAATCCGCCGATCCCAGCTGCGCCGCCAGTGTTTCGCGCGCTCCTGCCTTGCTGTCGATCCCGACAGCATCTTCCAGATCAAAAATAATCCCGTCGCAATCCAGCGTCAGCGCCTTGTCAAGCGCGCGCTGCTTGTCGCCCGGAATGTAAAGAATCGAACGGAAAGGGCGGTGATGATAAGACATGGGAAATCCTTTTGACGTTTTCCCCGGAAAAAATCATAGAACCCTCGTCAGTGCAACCGTCAATGGCATCAAAACATATACCAAGAAATTTGCCCGATTTTTTGTATGATAACGCCTCGTTCGCCCCGTTAACCAAATATTTGAAGCTTTGCGCCACCCTAAAGACATTCCTTCACAGGGATGGAGGGCCGACCGACAGGTCACCCGGATTGTAGGAGAGCAGACCTGTGACACATTCAAGTTCAAGGCGACAAGCGCTTGTGACCACCGCACCAAGCCGCCCCCCGAGACGGAGACTACAGATGCAGAAAACCCTTTTCGCGCTTTCCCTTGGCTTTGCCGGCGCCCTGCTCGCTGCCCACGCCAGCCACGCCCAAGGCGTTCCTACAGCCGCAAACTGTGGCAAGCGCCCGCAAGTTGTGGAACGCTTGGCCACAAAATACGGTGAGGTCCGCCAATCCATGGGGTTGGCAGAAAACAACGGCGTGGTAGAGGTATTCGCCTCGGCAGAAAGCGGCACATGGACCATCGTGATCACCCAGCCCAGCGGCATGACCTGCCTTGTTGCAGCAGGCGAGGCCTATGAGGCAGTTGAGGGTGAAGCGATTACCTCGGGTGAGAAAGCCTGATAATTGCGACCTCCTCCTTCATATAAAAGGCGGCTCTGACGGGGGTCGCCTTTTAGATTCCCGATATACGTGGTCCACAATTTTGGGCGGGGAATAGCGCGGGTGCCCCATTCCCCCCTTGCGCCCTTTGCCGATTGCCGATAGCACAACTGCGAGATTCTGACATACCTTACATCGGGAGATAGAAATCATGGCCAGAGCAAAAATCGCATTGATTGGTGCCGGACAAATCGGCGGCACGCTTGCCCATTTGGCAGCACTAAAGGAGCTGGGCGACGTTGTTTTATGCGACATCGCAGAGGGTATCCCTCAGGGCAAGGCGCTCGATATTTCGGAATCAGCACCGGTTGACGGGTTCGATTCAGCTGTGACTGGCACCAATGATTACGCTGACATTGCAGGTGCCGACGTGTGCATCGTAACCGCAGGCGTAGCCCGCAAGCCGGGCATGAGCCGTGACGATCTGCTGGGCATCAACCTCAAGGTGATGAAGGCCGTTGGCGAAGGTATCGCCAAAAACGCGCCGAACGCCTTTGTGATCTGCATCACCAATCCACTGGATGCGATGGTTTGGGCCTTGCGCGAATTCTCCGGCCTGCCAAAAGAAAAAGTCTGCGGCATGGCAGGAATCTTGGACAGCGCCCGTTTCCGCCATTTCCTCGCGGATGAGTTCAAAGTTTCGATCAAAGACGTCACCGCCTTTGTGCTGGGTGGCCACGGCGACACCATGGTTCCATTGACCCGTTATTCCACCGTCGCAGGCATCCCTTTGCCCGATCTGGTGAAAATGGGCTGGACCACACAAGAAAAGCTCGACGCCATCGTGCAACGCACCCGTGATGGGGGCGCCGAAATTGTTGGACTGCTGAAAACCGGCTCCGCATTCTATGCGCCTGCCGCATCCGCAATCGAGATGGCCGAAGCCTTCCTGAAAGACCAAAAGCGCGTGCTGCCCTGTGCGGCCAACGTGGACGGTGCTTACGGGCTGGAAGGCATGTACGTGGGCGTGCCCACCGTGATCGGTGCAGGTGGCATTGAAAAAGTCATCGAAATCGACATGAACAAAGACGAAAAAGCCATGTTCGACAAATCAGTCGACGCGGTGCGGGGGCTGGTTGCAGCCTGTCAGGAAATTGACGGCTCGTTAAAGTAGGACAAATTGGCCAAAGAATTGAGAAGCCCTCGCCTAACGGTGGGGGCTTTTTGCTTTTATTGACAGTTCCGGCCCCATCATTGAGTACCTTGAAAAAGTCGGCTTTGAGCCCAAATCGACAGAGCCTGAGGCGTCGCCATTTCACTCCCGCAGCATACTTCTGAGGTCAAGAATGGAGCGGTATCAGTTTTTACAGCCCCTCGCCACAGCCGCGTGACCTTCTGGTCCCGTACATCCGGCGAAACACACGCATCTGTGATAATACCCAGATAACAAATTCCTTTCCGTGAATGTAAATGCTGCTATGAAAACCGGAATAGTTTTATTGAGACGCAGAGAGAACCTGGACATGATAAAAATGACCCGTCGCCATGTTTTGGCAACTGGCCTTGCAACTACGGGAGTATTCGCGTTGCCCAGCATCGTGCGGTCACAATCGCTGGGTGATGCACAAACAACTACGGTAATGCGTAATATTTCCAGCTTTATATCGCAGGACTGGCGCGATCACTTCGGCGCTTTGGGTGTTGTAACGATTTTGGCAGATACCCAATCTCGTGCATTGCACTATTGGAACTCTGATGGAACCGACTATCGCGTGTATCCGACGTCGGTGCCAAAGACCGACGAGTTAACCAAACGTGGATACACCAAGGTCGTACGCAAAAAAGTGGGTCCAGATTGGACGCCAACCCCATCAATGGTAAAACGTTTCCCTGATTGGAAATACATGCCTCCTGGCCCTGACAACCCTCTTGGCACGCATGCAATGTATCTTAGTTGGCCTGCTTACTTGATACACGGCACCCACGATACACGAAAAATTGGCCGTAGATCTTCGGACGGATGTATCGGACTCTTCAACGAAAAAATCGCCGAGCTGTTTGCGATTACGCCAGTTGGTTCACAGGTGAAAATTATTTGAAGCCTCCTAGACGCCCTTCACCGTGATATGAAAATTGACGCGATGGGCTCCAAGCCATCGAATACCCCTTTGTCTGACCCATTGAATAATGACGGCGAGCGAATAACGCACCACCTACTCAACGCTTTGGGAACCAATTGAAGCTGCGTAAAAATAAGTAGATAATTAACATGCGAACCTTTAGGTTCACAGGACTGGTCTGCTAGATAGACCAATCAAAAGGAGAGCCGAATGACTATTTCACTGCAAGTTTTGTACCCTACAGAAAACGATACCACATTTGATCACGACTACTATGCCTCCAAACACATGCCTATTGTAGGCGAACATATGGGGCAACACATCGCCACAACCCAGATTATCAAAGGCTTGGCGGGTGGGCCAGATACCCCCCCAGGTTTTCATACAATTGCGACGATGACCTTCGTGGATCAAGCAGCATTGGATTCCGCGTTGGCAACCTCTGGCCCCGTTTTGGCGGACATCCCAAATTTTTTTAGCGGACAGCCGCAAATGTTGATTGGGGAAGTTAAAGGTTAAAGCTCGAGGCGTATTTTCTCTTTGACACCCGAAATGTTAGAGCCAAACGTTGCTGCAAAACGGTGGCTCTAACAATCCCAAGGGTTTGGAGGCGGGCTTCGCTTCGTTCGCACGGGGGTCTCTCCTGCTCAATGTGGCGAATACCTGCTTTGCGCCCTTTGGGCAGGTAGCATCAACATCCACTATACCAACTGTCCACGAAGCGTTAAATATCAGCCCTCTACCCTTCAATGAACCCACCGGATTGGCGCGACCACAGATCTGCATACAATCCGCCGCGTTCCAATAACTCTGCGTGTGTGCCATCCTCGACAACCTGTCCCTGATCCAACACCACAATCCGATCCATCCGCGCGATGGTCGAGAGGCGATGCGCCACTGCAATCACAGTTTTATTCTCCATCACCGAATGCAGCGTTTTCTGGATCAGCGCCTCAACCTCGCTATCAAGTGCCGATGTGGCCTCGTCCAAAATCAGGATCGGCGCGTTTTTCAGGATCACTCGGGCAATCGCGATGCGCTGGCGTTGACCGCCTGACAGCTTTACCCCGCGCTCGCCGACTTGGGCGTTGTATCCGCGCCGCCCCTGCGGGTCTTCCAGATCAAGGATGAAATCATGCGCTTCGGCCTGTTTCGCGGCGCGGATCATATCCTCCTCGGTGGCATCGGGCCGCCCGTACAGAATATTGGCCCGAACCGAGCGGTGCAGCAGCGAGTTATCCTGCGTTACCATACCAATCTGGGCGCGCAGGCTGTCTTGGGTCACATCAGAAATCGACTGCCCGTCAATCAGGATATCACCGCCCTCCGCATCACGAAAGCGGAGCAACAGATTGACAAGGCTGGATTTTCCTGCGCCTGAACGCCCAATTAAGCCGATACGCTGGCCGCTTTCAATCACCAGATCAATCCCGTCCAACCCGCCGGTTTCGCGCCCGTAATGATGCGTCAGACCGCGAATTTCCACCCGCCCCCGATCCACCACCAAAGCCTGTGCATCAGGTTTATCGACAACTTCCTGATCGACCGAAATCGAGCGCAGCCCCTCGCGGATCACCCCGGCCTGTTCAAACAAGCGCACAGTCACCCACATAATCCAGCCGGTCATGCCGTTGAGCCGGATCACCAGTGCCACAGCGGCAGCGACTTCGCCCATGCTCATCAAATCCAGTGACCACAACCAAATTGCCGTGCCCAGAACGCCGATGATCAAGACCCCGTTAATTAGGTTCAACCCGATGGACAGCTCAGTCATCAGGCGCAAAAAACGCTGGAACCGCAGGCGCAAACGACGCAAGGCAGAAAGAGCATAGCGTTCTTCGCTGCCTGTGGTGGCGAATAGTTTCACCGTTTCTATATTGGCGTAGGCATCCACGATCCGCCCCGTAACCAAAGAACGTGCATCGGACCATTTTTCCGATGCTGCCCCCACCCGACGGGCGACGAATTGCACATAGAGAAGATAAATCGCCAGCCAAACCAACAGCGGAATGGCCAACCGCCCGTCCACACCTGCCAGAACGATGATCGCGCCCAATACGTAAGTGCCCGCGTACCAAATGGCCTCAAACACCATGTAAACACTGTCCGACACGGCATTGCCGGTTTGCATCACTCGATTGCTCAGACGTCCAGCGAAATCATTCTGGAAAAAGCTCATCGACTGGCCCAACATATGTTTATGGGCCCGCCAACGCGTTTGCTCCATCATGTTGGAGCCAAGCGTTTGTTCCAGCAACAAATGATCCAACCCAATCAGAACCGGACGTATCAACAGCACAAAAGCAACCCCAGCCAGTAGTTCTCCCTTGTTTTGCTGCCAGAAATTCGCCGGTCCTGCTTCCCTCATCAGGTCAATCACATGCCCAAGATAAAAGATCAGCCCCATTTCCATCAATGCCACCAACAAGCCAATCAAAGCCATAAACGGCAGCAGCTTTCGGAACGGTTGCAATTGCGTTTTCACATAGGCCCACAAATTCGGCGGCGGAGTTTCAGCGGGGAATTTTGCAAAAGGATTAACAAGATTTTCGAAAAAGCGGAACATGGTGCCCTCCTGTGGGCGCGGGAAATGGGATGGTCGGGGGGGGCGAAATGCCAGCCCGTCTGGGTCAGCACATCAGTACGGCATTAAGGTCCAGAAAACAGCCATCGACATAAACCTTCACATGTTCGGGAGCATTATTAGGCCAGTTTCCCCTATTTGTCAGTAAAAAATGCCTTCGCCCTTGGTTAGGATACCTGTCCCCCCTATATTAGCCTCATGAAACAGCTCCTCCTCGCCGCCCTGCTTGCCACATCCGCGCCGCCTGCCTCGGCGGGTTTCTTCGATATGTTTGAAGATTTCTCGGCGGAATCGCAGGATTTCATGGAGAAATGGGCAGGAAAATTCGGCCCCTCATTAGAGGCACTCGGCCCAAAACTGGATGCACTGCTCGACAAGGTGGACGACTGGACGATGTATGAATTGCCCGAGGTGCTGCCAAACGGCGACATCATCATGCGGCGCAAATCGGCCAAGGAAACACCGACGCCCGAACCCCAAGCCCCCGAAAAACCGGGCCTTGAGCTGTAATTTCCCCGCGTTCCCGGCAAATCCGCTTTCCCTTGGCGCGCGAACGCCCTAAATCTGTGGCAACACCAGCTTTAGGAGCCGATCCATGTTCACTTACCCCGCCCCCGATCTTACCCGCGATCACCGCGATCCCGCCTCTGGCGACGATCTGGGAAACCTGCCGGAATGGCTGTTGGATGATCTGTACCCGTCAATGGACGGACCTGAAATCACCAAGGATATGGCGTGGCTAGAAGGTGAATGCAGTGATTTTGCGGCTGATTACACCGGCAAACTGGCCGGGCTGAATGCGGCCGACATGCTGACCTGCATCACCCGTTATGAGGCGATTCAGTCTATTTCCGGTCGGGTGATGTCTTTCGCAGGCTTGCAGTATTATCAAAATACTTCAGATGCAGAGCGGTCAAAATTCATGATGGACATGCAAACCGTCATCACCGACTTTTCCACTCCTCTGGTGTTCTTTTCTTTAGAAATGAACCGCATTGACGATGCGCAGCTCAATACAATGATGGCTGAAAACGTCGGCCTGTCCCGTTACAAACCTGTGCTGGACCGGATGCGCGCGATGAAACCCTATCAGCTGTCTGACGAGCTGGAAAAATTTCTGCACGATCAATCGGTTGTCGGAGCAACTGCGTGGAATCGCCTATTTGACGAAACCATGGCGGCGCTGATGTTTGATGTAGACGGCGCTGAAATGAATCTTGAGGCCACGCTTAATCTGCTGTCCGATACCGACCGTGCCACACGCGAAAAAGGTGCACGCGCTCTGGTCAGGGTATTTCGCGATAACATCTCGCTCTTTTCTCGGATCACCAACACGCTGGCCAAGGAAAAAGCCATTGAGGACCGGTGGCGCGGGCTGCCGACCCCGCAAGCAGGTCGCCATCTGGCAAACCACGTCGAACCTGAGGTCGTGGAGGCCCTACGCAACGCCGTTGTGGCCGCATACCCCAAGCTATCGCACCGTTATTACGCGCTCAAAGCCAAATGGCTGGGACTTGAAACTCTGGAAGTCTGGGACCGGAATGCACCACTACCAAATGAGGATAGCGCTGCAATTCACTGGGATGATGCGCGCAAGACGGTACTGGGTGCCTATGCGGATTTCTCCCCCGAAATGGCGGAAATTGCAGAACCTTTCTTTGACAAGGGCTGGATTGATGCGGCCGTGAAACCCGGCAAGGCACCGGGTGCCTTTGCCCATCCCACAGTGGTTAATGTGCACCCCTATGTGATGCTGAACTATCTTGGGAAACAACGCGATGTGATGACGCTGGCCCATGAACTCGGCCACGGTGTGCATCAGGTTCTGGCTGCCGGTCAGGGTGAATTGCTGTCCTCTACACCGCTCACACTGGCCGAAACTGCCAGTGTTTTTGGCGAAATGCTGACCTTTCGCAAACTGCTGGACAACGCACCCGACAAGGCGGCGCGCAAGCGTCTGCTGGCCGGTAAAGTCGAGGATATGATTAACACGGTGGTGCGCCAGATCGCATTTTACGATTTCGAGTGCAAATTGCACGACGCACGCGCCGATGGCGAGCTGACGCCAGACGCGATCAACGCGCTCTGGATGTCCGTACAGGGCGAGAGCCTCGGCCCGGTGTTCAATTTCATGGACGGATACGAAACCTTCTGGGCCTATATTCCCCATTTCATCCACTCGCCATTTTACGTCTATGCCTATGCCTTTGGCGATGGTCTGGTAAACGCCCTATACGCGGTCTACGCCGAGGGCGACCCGGATTTCCAAGCCAAGTATTTTGAAATGCTGCGCGCAGGTGGTTCCAAACATCACAAGGAACTGCTGGCCCCCTTCGGGCTGGATGCATCTGATCCGAAGTTCTGGGACAAAGGGTTGAGTTTGATTTCCTCGATGATTGACGAATTGGAGGGGATGGAGGAATAGACAGCCCAAAAACTGCCACTTTCCGCCTTTAACCCACATTCATGACAGAAATACCCACAATCACACGCCTAAAAATTGCCTATCTTTGCGATCACTCACCGCTGGATCCGTCTAATTACTCTGGCGGCAATGCGCAGATTTATCAGGCGCTGCAAAAGCATGTGGGGGATGTGGAAATTCTGGCAACTGATTGGCATTGGCTGGAACCCCTGCGTCGTCTGATCGGGCGCCTGCCCGTCAGTATTATTCTGCGCCTGCGCTGGCGGTTGCTTTTGCTGCTGGGCGGGCTGATCAACCGGGGGCGGCAGAGAAAATTGGCGGCGGGGGATTATGACGTTTTGTTCGGGGCTTACAGCTATCATTCACTTTATAAGTTGAAAAAACCCACTGCAGTGTTTTCTGTTTATACATCGGATGCAACGCCAACCACCTATAAACAATCGGAAATCGGGCGGAACTTTGGATCTTTTCTGTCCATTTCCCGCCTGATGGACCCTTGGATTGAACACACGGAACAGGTTGTTTTCAGCGGTACCGACCTGCTGATCTGGCCCAGCCAATGGGTGCGCGATGCCAGCGTTAATCTGCACCACCTTGCCCCTGAAGGTTCGATCGTCGTGCCGTGGGGCGCGAACATCGCCGATCCCGGCCCCGAAGAAACGCCCCCAAAGCTGGATCAAAACCACACCATCAACCTTTTGCTCATTGGCCGTAACTGGTTTGCCAAAGGTGGCCCCGTTACCTTTGACACAATGCAAAACCTGCGCGCGCACGGCTTTGATGCGCGCCTCACCGTGATTGGTTGCACGCCGCCTGATTTCCACAGGAATGATTTTGTCACTGTGCATCCCAATCTCGACAAATCCAACCCCGCACAACTGCAGACCTTCACAAATGCACTGCGCGCTGCCCATTTTATGGTTATGCCAACCTTTGAATCCTATGGTTTCGCCATGTGCGAGGCCTCGGCCTATGGCCTGCCCGTGCTCTGCTGGCGCATCGGAGGTGTGCCCGTGCGCGATGGCATCAATGGCCAAGCCTTGCATAAAACCGCTGGCCCCGAGGACTTCAGCGAAGTAATAGAGGGCTATATCAAAAACCCTGAAAAATATCTGAATTTGCGCAAGTCCACCTATGCGGAATACAGCGACCACCTGAATTGGGACGCTTGGGGAAAAGCCGTCGCCAAAGAAATCGCCATGCACCCTCGATTTCAGAACGCTGCAAGCAATCGCCCCGCGCCAGTATAGCAACAAGCCAGACCGGTCAGGATTAATTCTGAGTGTCTTATTCCGAGACCGTCAACATGCCGCGCTCTATCGCCAGTTCGCGCATTTTTTCTTGCAGCTTTTCGAACGCCCGCACCTCGATCTGACGGATGCGTTCGCGGCTAACGCTATATTCACCCGACAATTCTTCCAGCGTCACTACCGGATCGGTCAATTTGCGCTTGTTCAGAATATCCTGCTCACGGCCATTCAAAACGACCATCGCCTCGACCATCAATTCGCGCCGCGCTTCCAGCTCGTCCTTCTCGGCATAATCGGATGCCTGATCCGCGTGCTCGTCTTCCAGCCAGTCTTGCCACTCGGCCATGCCTTCGGAATCTGCACCGCCAATGCGCGCATTCAGCGATGCATCACCACCTGACATGCGCCGGTTCATCGAGACAACTTCATCTTCTGTCACATTCAGATCAGAGGCAATCCGTTTTACATTCTCGGGCCGCAAATCGCCCTCTTCCAGTGCGCCGATGCGGTTTTTCGCCTTGCGCAGATTGAAAAACAGCTTCTTCTGCGCAGATGTTGTGCCCATTTTGACCATAGACCAACTGCGCAGCACATATTCCTGAATACTGGCGCGGATCCACCACATGGCATAGGTCGCCAACCGGAAACCTTTCTCCGGTTCAAACCTTTTGACCGCCTGCATCAGCCCAACGTTAGCCTCGGAAATCACCTCCGCAGGTGGCAACCCATAACCGCGATAACCACGGGCAATTTTTGCTGCAAGCCGCAAGTGCGAGGTCACCAACTGGTGCGCCGCATCCGTGTCACCGTGATCGCGCCATGCTTTGCCCAGCATATATTCCTGCTCCGGCTCCAGCATCGGAAATTTGCGGATTTCCTGCATATAGCGCGACAACCCCTGTTCGGGTGAAGGTGCCGGTAAGTTTGAATAGCCCATACTGTTTCGCCCCCTGCCTGTTTGTGTTGGAATATAGCTATGTATTCAAGCAAGTAAATTCAAGGTTAACACAAGTATTACATCTGGGTACCACAGAAGTATAAAGAAACATGTAACACCTTATTGTTGTGCAATAAATGGTTAGAACTTCTCGAGGATGCGCCTTAACACAATCAAATCATTAGGCAAATTGGACTCAAAAGAAACCTTTTCACCGCTGATCGGATGAATGAACCCCAATCGCGCCGCGTGTAAGGCCTGCCGCTTGAAATCGTTAACTATCGCTGCGTCATCTTTTGAAATACTGGTCAGCGGCAGCTTGCGCCGCCCGCCATAAACCGGATCACCAATCAACCCATGGCCGGTATGCGCCAGATGCACCCTGATCTGGTGTGTGCGACCGGTTTCCAGCCAGCAATCAATCTGTGCCGCCACAAAATTCCCAGGCCTGCCATAGCTTTCCACCACCCGCGCACGGGTGATTGCATGACGGCCACGATTAACCACGACTGCCATGCGCTTGCGATCCGTCTTGTGGCGGGCAATATTCGTCGCCACCCGCAAAACGCCACCCGTTTCAAACGCCACGCCGGGCAGTCCCCGCACACGCGGATCCCCAGGCGACGGGCTGCCATATGTAAACGCCACATAGCGCCGTTCGATGGAATGATCGGCAAACTGTTTGGCCAACCCCTGATGCGCCGCATCCGATTTAGCCACCACCAGCAAGCCAGAAGTGTCCTTGTCGATCCGGTGCACAATTCCGGGCCGTTTCTCTCCACCAATTCCCGCCAATGAATCCCCACAGTGGTGCAACAAAGCATTCACTAGCGTGCCATCCTCTGATCCCGGTGCCGGATGCACAACCATTCCCGCCGGTTTATTGACCACAATCAGGTGCTCATCCTCAAACACCACCTCAATGGGAATATCCTGCGCCACCGCTTCCAGTGGGGCCGGTTCTGGCAACAGCACTTGCCACTCCTCACCCGCCAACCCTTTGGTCTTTAATACTGTAACGACCCCGCCGCCAACACGGCTCACTGCCCCCTGCTCAATCAGCTTGGTAATCCGAGAGCGGCTCAGGCTAACATTCTCTGGCACAACCTGCGCCAAAGCCTTATCAAGGCGCGTGGGCGGCGTGTCCGACAAAGTTAATACCAACAAGCGTTCCAAAGGGTCCGACATGACAAAAAATCCCGAAGAGTTGCCAGAACCCGCCAACTTGCGCTTTTTGCGCCGCTTGGTTACTGCCCTGACGTTGACAATGATTTTCGGGCTTTTAGCGATCTTCACCGTGCTTGTCATGCGTTTCTCGACAAATACTGTTGTAGAACTCCCTTCTGTCATTCACCTGCCATCGGGCAAAACCGCCACTGCCTTTACCAAGGGCGATAACTGGCTTGCTGTTGTGACTTCTGACAGAAAAATCCTGATATTTGATAAATCCGGCAATACATTAATCCAGACAATTCAAATCAAAACTCCCTAGTTTCGAATGCGTAATAATTTTCCCTGCCGGAGGCTCCCCACCTTGCGCCCATCGCCAACCATCCGCATATATAGGGAATGAGCCTGCCACCCGGATTCCTCGACGACCTTAAAACCCGCCTGTCGATTACACAGGTTGTCGGGCGCAAAGTGACGTGGGATCAGCGCAAATCCAATCCCGGCAAAGGCGATTACTGGGCACCTTGCCCGTTCCACGCCGAAAAAACCGCCTCCTTTCACGTCGATGATCGCAAGGGTTTCTATTATTGCTTTGGTTGCCATGCCAAAGGTGATGCGTTGGGTTTCGTCAAAGAAACCGAAAATGTCGGCTTTATGGAGGCCGTGGAAATTCTGGCACGCGAGGCCGGAATGCCAGTGCCCAAGCGTGACCCAAAGGCGCAACAGAAAGCAGACCGGCGCACAATCCTCGCGGAGGTGATGGAGCAATCTGCCCAGTTTTTCCGCCTACAATTGCAAACTGCTCAGGGAGCTGGGGCGCGCGATTATCTGCAACGTCGTGGCCTGCCAGAAAACACCCTGAATCGTTTCGAAATCGGGTTCGCGCCCGACAGCCGTAACGCGCTTTGGCAGCACCTTACCGGCAAAGGCATCCCCGCCGCCGACATCGTTGAATCGGGCATGGCAATCAAGCCCGACAGCGGCACCCCCTACGATCGGTTTCGCGGCCGGATCATCTTTCCAATTCGTGATGCACGGGGCCGCTGCATCGCCTTTGGTGGCCGCGCCATGGACCCGAATGCACGGGCCAAGTATTTGAATTCGCCAGAAACCCCTTTGTTTGACAAGGGCCGCAGCCTGTATCATCATGGCCCCGCCCGAGAGGCCGCAGGCAAGGCCCAAAGCCTGATTGTCGCAGAGGGCTACATGGATGTAATCGCCCTCACGCAGGCCGGTTTTGACCACGCTGTTGCCCCGCTTGGCACCGCTATCACAACCGATCAGCTGCAACTAATGTGGCGCATGTGCCCCGAACCGATCATCGCACTTGACGGTGACACCGCAGGTTTGCGCGCCGCTCTGCGCCTAATTGATCTGGCCCTGCCAATGCTGGAGGCCGGCAAATCGCTGCGCTTTTGCATCCTGCCCGAAGGTCAGGATCCGGACGACCTGATCAAAGCTGCGGGTGCCCCCGCCATGCAAAAGCTGCTGGATACCGCCCAACCCATGGTCACCTTGCTGTGGCAACGCGAGATCGAGGGGAGGAACTTTGACAGCCCTGAACGCCGCGCTGCACTGGATGCCAACCTGCGCACGGCACTGAAAAGCATCAAGGACCCGTCCATTCGCACCCACTACACCGCCGCTATCAAGGAGTTGCGCGCAGCCCTTTTTGCCCCCAAACGTCAAAAGACCTGGCAACCGGGGGGCTGGAAAAAACCGCAAAAGCTGCCACCTTCGGCCGGGGCCAAAGCCTCGCTCATTGCGCAGCAATCGGGCAACCTGACTGCCCGCTTGCGCGAGGCAATGATTCTCGCCGCCTGCATCCGGAACCCCGTTGCAGCAGAACACCGCGAATCAGCCTTGGAGCGTTGCCCAATAACCGCCCCCGACATGGCCGAAATACATCACGCGCTCTTGGCGTTTCTGCATTCCGCCCTATCTGACCCTGATGCGAGCGCCAGTCTGATAGACAAAATGGCCCAGTCACTGGGCTATGACCCTTTGGAACACCTGATGACACTGCCGCCGCTGCGTATTCACCCGCACCTGCGTACGAATGCGGAACCGGAACTTATTGCCCTGACTTTGCAAGAGGAATTGACAAAGCATACCGCCAATATCGGCGCCGAACAGGAATTGGCCGAGGCGGAACACGATTTGGATGATCTGGCCAACGAAGGCCTGACCTGGCGCATCCAGCAGGCGACCAAAGCCCGCGCCGAGGCAACCAAAGCTCAGATCAAAGGCAGCGCAAATACCTCCGAAAACAGGGAGAATTTGTCACAACATCTACAAAAACTGATTGATGATCAGATTTGGGTAAAGAAAAAGCAGTAAAAGCATTGCGAATCAGCGATTCGTTCTATTGATTCGCAACAACACATGGTGATTCGCGCAAGCGTCTCTTTTAGGAGCAAAAAATGGCAGCTAAAGACAACGAGCAGGTCAAATCCGAAGACGCAATGGGCGATATGAGTCAGGCCGCCGTCAAAAAGATGATCGGCAGCGCGCGCGCGCGCGGCTATATCACCTATGACGAATTGAACAAGGTTCTGCCCCCCGATCAGGTCTCCTCTGAGCAGATCGAAGACGTGATGTCGATGCTCTCGGAAATGGGCATCAACATCATCGAGGACGACGAAGTCGAGGAAGATGCCAAAGGCGAGGTCACCGTTGTCGAGGCTGGCGCCAAAGAGCTGGCACTTGCGGAAACCGGCAAGGCCACACTGGATCGCACAGATGATCCGGTACGCATGTATCTGCGCGAAATGGGCAGTGTAGAGCTGCTGTCACGCGAAGGCGAAATCGCCATTGCCAAGCGCATCGAAGCTGGGCGCAACACCATGATCGCCGGCCTGTGCGAAAGCCCGCTGACCTTTCAGGCGATCACCATCTGGCGCGAGGAATTGCTGGAAGAGGAAATCCTGCTGCGCGATGTGATTGATCTGGAAACCACCTTTGGCAACACCATGGAAGATGATGAAGAAGAAGGGGTTAGCGAGGGTCTGAAAACGGGCACAACTGAATCAGCCGAAAAGACTGAAAAAACCCAAGAACTCGACGCCGATGGCAACCCGATCCAAACCGAAGATGACGATGATGAGGAAGAGGATGAACAGGCTAATCTGTCGCTCGCAGCGATGGAGGCTGCACTCAAGCCAGATGTTCTGGAGCATCTGGAAAAAATCGCTCATGATTACGAAAATCTGGCCGCGATGCAGGATTTGCGCATTTCCGCAACTCTGAACGAGGATCACAGTTTTTCCACCAAGCAAGAAAAAGCGTATCAAAAACTGCGCTCCTCTTTGGTCGAACAGGTTAACGCGCTGCACTTGCACAACAACCGGATTGACGCGCTGATTGACCAGCTTTACGGTATCAACCGCAAAATTATGTCGCTGGACAGCGGCATGGTAAAGCTCGCCGACCAATCGCGCATCAACCGGCGAGAGTTTATCGACGCTTACCGCGGCTGCGAACTCGATCCCCTCTGGCTCGAAAAAATTTCCGCAAAAACTGGTCGTGGCTGGGGGTTGTTCATGGAACGCTTCCGCCCCAAAGCCGAAGATATCCGCGCAGAAATGGCCGAAGTGGGCCAGTATGTGGGCGTCGATATTTCCGAATACCGCCGCATCGTGAATCAGGTGCAAAAAGGTGAAAAAGAGGCCCGAAACGCCAAGAAAGAAATGGTCGAAGCCAACCTGCGTCTGGTGATCTCGATCGCCAAGAAATACACGAACCGGGGCCTGCAATTCCTTGATCTCATTCAAGAAGGTAACATTGGCCTGATGAAGGCCGTTGATAAATTCGAATACCGTCGCGGCTATAAATTCTCGACCTACGCCACTTGGTGGATCCGTCAGGCGATCACCCGTTCCATCGCCGATCAGGCACGCACCATTCGTATTCCGGTACACATGATCGAAACCATCAACAAGCTGGTGCGCACGGGTCGCCAGATGCTGCACGAAATTGGCCGCGAGGCAACCCCCGAAGAGCTGTCCGAGAAGTTGCAAATGCCGCTTGAGAAGGTGCGCAAGGTGATGAAAATCGCCAAGGAGCCGATCTCGCTTGAGACCCCGATTGGGGATGAGGAAGATTCACAGCTCGGCGATTTTATCGAGGATAAAAACGCGATTCTGCCACTGGATTCTGCCATTCAGGGCAACCTGAAGGAAACCACTACCCGCGTACTGGCATCGTTAACCGCCCGCGAAGAACGGGTGCTGCGGATGCGTTTTGGCATTGGCATGAATACAGACCATACTTTGGAAGAAGTCGGTCAGCAGTTCAGCGTGACCCGTGAACGGATTAGGCAAATTGAAGCCAAGGCACTGCGGAAATTGAAGCACCCGAGCCGGAGCCGAAAGTTGCGTAGTTTCTTGGATCAATAGAAGCACAAAAAGTGAAATGTGCCATTTGGCGCGTTTCGCTCAACGACTGGAAACAGAGGATGCCAAACAGGCATTCCTCATCGGAACTAAGTAATCTGTAAAATTCTGCTTAAACCGCCCCTAACGACACAAACCTGATCCGCACTACCTTTTCCTCGCCCCCCCTTCAGGTTTCGCCCTCCCAGACCAAGCCCTGATTGCGCGATCCGCCGCCCAGATATTGGCAAGCGGTCCTGCCGCCCTTTTTGCGGCTCCAATCTCAGCACCAATCCCGTGTCAGCCTGTACCAGATCCGCCCCCCAATCAGCATCAAAGCTCGGGTGGCGAAACGCATACTCCACCACGCTCCAAACTGCAGGATCAAACCGCTTATACCGCTCCTCGAAACCGTCAGCTAGGCACGTCTGCCCAACAACCATACCTGCGGCCAATACCTCGCAGAATTCCATTGCGGTATCGCCGCCAATTTGTATCAAATTTGGCTCTAGAATACGGCAAACAACCTATTAACAACTGGCGTCAGAATATCATAAAATTGGTTAATGTCAGAAAGGAACTATAATGAATGACAACCAGACTGCATTTAGCATCAATACATCAGGTCAAGGCCTTTACGAATTCACCCGCCAAGTCACTACTTTCCTAAGCCGGAGTCACAGCCAAAACGGCCTGCTCACGCTGTTTGTGCAGCACACATCCTGCTCACTGTTAATTCAGGAAAATGCCGACCCCGAGGTCCAGAGCGATTTGCGAAATTTCTTCGCCCGTCTGGTGCCACCTAGCAGCGACAAATCAATGGCCTACCTGACCCACACCTATGAGGGCGCTGACGATATGCCCGCTCATATCAAGGCCGTGCTAATGCCAGTCTCTATCACTATTCCGATCATCAATGGCCAACTCGTCCTTGGTACTTGGCAAGGAATATACCTTTTCGAACATCGCGACCATCCCCACCGCCGCCGCGTCATCGCGCATATTTCCCCCTGATACTAAAAGTGCAGCGCTGCATCATAGGCATCAAGTACAGATTCATGCATCATTTCCGACAACGTCGGGTGCGGAAATACAGTGTTCATCAAGTCCTCTTCGGTGGTCTCCAACTGGCGGCCAATGACATAGCCCTGTATCAGCTCAGTCACTTCAGCCCCCACCATATGAGCGCCCAATAACTCGCCGGTTTTGGCGTCAAAGATGGTTTTGATCAGGCCTTCGGGTTCCCCCAAAGCAATCGCCTTGCCGTTGGCCATGAAGGGGAAACGCCCAACCTTGATCGCCAAGCCCTTTTCCTTGGCCTGCGCTTCAGTCATCCCGACCGACGCAATCTGGGGCTGGCAATACGTGCAACCGGCAATGCTGTCAGGTTTCACCGGATGCGCGTGTTTGCCTGCGATCAAATCTGCCACCATTACACCCTCGTGGCTGGCTTTATGGGCGAGCCAGGGCGGCGCAGCGATGTCGCCGATGGCATAAATACCGGGGGCCGCCTTGCAGAATTCATCGGTAGTGATGTGGCTACGATCCTCTTTCGCGCCAGCAGCTTCCAGCCCAAGGTTCTCAACGTTTCCAACGATTCCGACTGCTGAAATCACAGTGTCGAACTCCCGCTTCTCGACCTTGCCCTTCACCGAAATATGGGCGGTGACTTTTCCGTTGCCACGGTCCAGCTTCTTGACCATCGCCCCTTCAAGGATTGTCATTCCTTGCTTAACGAACTGCTTTTTCGCCAGCGCCGCAATTTCGGCGTCCTCGACAGGCAGAATTCGCTCCATCACCTCGACTACCGTCGTTTCCGCGCCAAGGGTGTTGTAAAAACTGGCAAATTCGATGCCAATAGCACCAGAGCCGATCACCAAAAGTTTTTTAGGCATATGCGGCGGGTTCAGCGCGTGTTTATAGGTCCAGACCAGCTTGCCATCGGCCTCCAGTCCCGGCAATTCCCGCGCCCGCGCACCAGTCGCAATGATGATGTTTTTGGCCGTCAGCTCCTCATTGGATTTGACGGCCTTTACCGCAACCTTGCTATTGCCCAGAAGCTTAGCCTCTCCCATGAACACCTTGATTTTGTTTTTCTTCATCAGGTGGCCAATGCCGCCACTGAGTTGCGCAGCTACTCCGCGTGAACGCTTAACCACCGCATCAAGATCGTATTCAATGCCACTGGCTTTCAGGCCAAACTCCCCCGCCCTTTGCATCAGATGAAAAACCTCGGAGGACCGCAGCAATGCTTTGGTCGGGATACAACCCCAGTTCAGGCAGATGCCCCCGAGATGCTCACGCTCGACAATCGCTACGTTCAGGCCGTTTTGCGCACCGCGAATGGCGGCAACATAGCCACCCGGCCCAGCACCGATCACCACCAGATCAAAGGAATTTACCGTCACAATGCGCCCTCCAGAAAATTAGTTCACCATTAAACCAATTTATTCTCCGCAAATATGCGGGAAAACTGAAAGGGTTTCAAGCCCGTGATTTTCAGCGCATAACTGCTATGCTGCAAGAATATCCTGAAGGGTTTGCTGATAGCCTTTTGTACCCAGAAACTCTGCCTCGGCAGCAGTGCTCTTGCGTTCCAGAGCCTGATTGCGGAAGGGAAACCGACCATACTTGCGAATCAGTTCGCGGTGAGCACGGGCATGGGGCAGTGTGATCACGCTGGTTTCCGGCATTCGTGTTGTCACCAAACGCACGCAACGCTCCTGATCCGTCAGACACTCCGAGTGCATCAACGGCAAGTAATAGAACTGGCGCGCAGGTTCAGGCGTGCGTAGATCAAACTTGGCGTCAATCGCATGGCGCGCAGCGCAGCGGGCCAGTTTATCAGTAGAAAATGCCTGTTTGTCATTGCGAAACATGTTTCGGGGAAACTGGTCCAGCAGAATTATCAGCGCCAGCGCTTTGTCAGGATAGGTTCGCCAGTCGCAGTATTTGCCCTTAGCAGCCAGCTCCCAATCGCCCAAAAACCGATCCCGAATTTTCTGGTCCAGCGCATCATCCGCGATATACCAACCTTCCGGGCCAACTTCATCTAACCAAAAATCGAGTATTTCCTGAGCTTTTTCCATAGCCCTGCCTCCACCTGTGTTACCCACTCCCCATGCTTAAGCCTAGCAAAGCGCTAAAGAAAAGCGTCGGTCAACCCCCTTTTTACAAAACTGTGACAATCTGTGCCTAATCGTGACTTTCTTCGTCTTGTGCGGCCTCAATTGCGATCTCCTGGGCCACCTCGACAGCGACGGGGGATGCGGAGGGCGTAACAGGAGTATAGGCATTTGTATCCTCAATACTGGGGGCAGCCCGCTGCGACATCCGATAAAGCGCGTAACCGCCCATCAGCAGCAGCACCACACCAAGATAGACAAAGAATCCCGAAGGTGCAAAACGCGTCATCAACCAACCAACAATCAACGGGCCAGTAATTGCGCCGACACCGTTCACAAAGATCAAGCCACCAGATGCTGCCGCCATATCCTCGGGTTCGAGAAAATCGTTTGTATAGGCAATATAGAGTGAATACAGCGGGTTGGTTGTGCCCCCCAGTACAAAAGCAGTTATCATCAGGGCGGTGAAATTATCAGAAAAGGGGAGAACAGCAAGCGCCGCCGCACCGCCTGTAAGGGAGGCAGACACAATCAACAGGCGCCGGTCCATGTGATCCGACAGCCAGCCGATGGGGTATTGTAGCAGCATTCCCCCGACATAGATCGCCGAGGCAAACAGCGCGATCTCGCCGATGCTCATGCCCACAGCTGCACCGTAGACCGCCACCATACCGAATTGCGCCCCAAACACGCCCCCCAGCAGGAACGAACCAACCACCCCCAGCGGCGAAGCGTGGTAGAGTTGTTTCAGCGTCATCGGTTTGGTGGTCTGAAACATCGGTGCGGGGTTGGCAGATAGCAGAATCGGCGCAAACGACAGGGAAACCGCCACTGAAATGATCACAAACAGCGTATAACCCGAGGTGTCCACCGCGCTCAGCAACCATTGCGCCGCAACAATTCCCATCATCTGGATAATCATATAGGCCGAGAGCGATTGCCCCCGTGTTTCATTGGTGGCGCTGTCATTCAGCCAGCTTTCCGACACCACATACACACCGGAATAGCAAAAGCCGACAACCACTCGCAGCGCGAACCAGGCGAATTGATCCGGCAGCGCCGCAAACAGGATCAGGGCGGCAGAGATAAAAGAGGCCAGAGCAGCAAAGACGCGCACATGGCCAACCCGCCGGATCAGCAGCGGGGTCAGGCGTGACCCGCCCAGAAACCCGAGGAAATAGGCCGCCATAATCAGCGAGAGCACACCGGTAGAAAATCCCTCGGCGACACCACGAATACCCAAAAGTGTGCCCTGCACGCCATTGCCCAGCAGCAGCAGGAAAATACCCAGCAGCAGCGCCCAGGAATGTTTAATGACGTAGATCATGGTGCTTGCCCTTGGCCGGTCGATTGAGATTTGACCATATTTCGCGTGGGCTTGGGACACCTGCCCAGACGCGACGTTTTAAATGTCGTTTTCCGAAGGCAGCAACAGCGAGCTATCGCCATAGGAAAAGAAACGATAGCCACCCGCAATTGCGTATTGGTAAATATCACGAATTTCCTGGCACCCCATAAAGGCGCTGACCAGCATCATCAGCGTAGATTTGGGCAGGTGAAAATTGGTAATCAAGCCATCGGCCACGGCGAAATGAAAGCCGGGTTTGATAAAAATATCGGTCTCGCCGCTCCAGGGCGCAATCGCGCCGCTGGCCTGCGCTGCTGTTTCCACCAGACGCAGCGCCGTGGTGCCAACCGGAATCACCCGCCCACCACGCGCTTTGGTTTGGGCGATCATCTGGACGGCCTGTTCACTGACACGCCCCCATTCGGCGTGCATTTTATGCGCGCTTATATCGTCGGTCTTTACCGGCAGAAACGTTCCGGCCCCCACATGCAGCGTCACCTTTGTTGTATTCACTCCTTTGGCCTGCAACTGCTCCAGCAGGTTCTTGTCAAAATGCAACGAGGCCGTGGGGGCTGCAACAGCGCCGGAATGCTGTGCGAAGACAGTTTGATAGTCCTCTTTGTCCTGCGCATCCGCCGGTCGTTTTGCTGCGATATAGGGCGGCAATGGCATGGAGCCGAGGCGCTGGATTGCCTGATCGAAATCTGCGCCTGCAAGGGAGAAACGCAGCCGGATACTATCGCTTGTTTTATCCAGAACCTGTGCCTGCAACGCCGCGTCAAACTCAATCACCTCACCAACCCGGACCCGCCTGCCCGGCTTGGCCAGTGCCAGCCAGTTCCCGTCTGTGTCGCAAGACAGCAACGTCACCTCGACCTTGGCAAATGTCTCGCCGTTATCCGACACGCGTCGGCGCAAACCAGACAGGCGCGCGGGGATAACTTTGGTGTCGTTCAAGACCAGCAGATCACCGGCGCGCAAGAAATCGGGCAGATCACTGAAATGGTGATCCGACAGCTCAGCCCCGCGGGCCACCAACATACGCGATGCAGGCCGCGGGGTTGCGGGTCGCAGAGCAATCAATTGCTCAGGCAGATCGAAATCGAAATCGGACAGTTTCATAGGCGGCCACTGCCGGAAATAGCAAAGCAAAGCAAGCACGGATTGCGATTGTCAGCGCAAATCCTGATTGTCTGGACGCGTAAATGGCATTTTCTTTTTGCGGAGCGGTTTGTGCTTTTCCTCAAGCTCTGCCTCTTTGGTGACAAGCTTACTGTCCTGTTCTCTTGGCTGATCTGTTGAAATTTCGGCCCCACCCGCAGGCGCGGGAACTTTGGTGCGGAAAATCTCGCGAAAGGCACCGGGGGTCAGGATCGACAGCGGATTGACAGTAACCTTGGGATCATCCGCATGCCCGCGCATCCGATAGGTAAAACTAAACAATCCCTCGCCCTTTTTACGACCACCCAGCTTGCCCAATGTGCGCTCAAACAGCCCGTTCAATGCGTAGAGCGGCGTTGTCACCCCCTCAAAATCAACGGTCCGTTCGGTGCTGTTATACCAGCCATCCAATGTGATTCCGATCGAGGGGCCAACAGCTGAAATATCCTTGATCTGCACCCCATTCGGGCGCATCAGAAATTTGCCACTCACGGTAGAGAAATGGATGCCATCGCCCTCTAGTTGCTGCAGCAAACCAACAACCGAAATCCCGTTCATCAGACCCGCCATCGCCGAGGTGTTGGTCATGCGGGTGCGTTTGATCTTGAGCGTTCCGTCATATTCCCCCTCGGTTGCCCGCGGCACAATAATAACCCACAGATCGCCGCCATAAACGTTGTCCATCAGATCAGCCGCGGCCAGCACCCGCCCTGCATCATCGGATTGGATCTCGAAGGCTGTGCCAAATTTATGCGGAAACATGGTGCCGGAAATCGGTGTGTCGCCATTCACACGGCCAGTAAAAGAGCCGGTCATTCCCTTGCCCGGTTCAAGCTTGGCCTTGAAATTCGTCAGTGCAATGCCGGTTAAGATCGTCAATCTGTCCAAACTGACATCAATCAAGCCACCGCCAGTGGAACCCTCCCCCCCAGTGCCGCCGGAAATGTTGAAATTGCGCATATCCGCCGCACCACCGGAAAGCGTGATATTGGCCTGCCCACTGGGCGACATTTCCAGCACTGCAGATGTATCCAGCCAACGCCCGGCGCGCAAGCTGCTGAGGCGCAATGCCTTCATCTTACCATCGGGATTAAAATCAATCTTGCCCCTTGCCTTCATTCCTGGTGCTGTCAGTGCCAGTGCATCAACGGTTGGCACCACGCCAAAACTGCCCGCCACCTCTAGCTTGCCAGACGATTTGCTGCTTTTGACCCATTGCAAAGCAGGCACCTTCAGCACAGCACCCACCAGATCGGACACCACTGTATACGTCGGGATCTGGTTTTTCTTGATGTTCACCACCACTTTGGCAAGCGCTTCACCCGAGACAGAACCCTTGGGCAGCGTGATACCCAGCCCATCCAGATTTTCCTGCGAGAGGCCCACATCCGCCACAACTTCGCTGCCCTTTGCCGCCGCCCTGCCAAACCCGAGCCGCCAGCGCGCCTGCATTGGCACCGTGTCGAGTGTTATCGGCCCCAGCATTTCCAACCCCTTCTCGCTGGCGGTCATGCGCATAGATGACGCCCGCAAGGCATGGCCCTTGACCAATGTATCACTGGCGAGGTCTTTTACCTCTGCCACCGCATTAAACAGTACATCCTTGGGCTTGGTTTTCTTGGTTAGCGGCACTTGCAGGGTGCCACTAACCGCCACTTTGCCGCTGGCAACACTGGGCGTCAGCCCCACCTTTTTCAGGAACTCAAACTTCTTTGCATCCAACAGATGCAACGCTGCCTGCAGTCCGCCGCGCGCAGACACTATCACCTCGCCAAGGGCTGGGCGGGCAGTAATATCCGGAATGTAAAAACTGGACCCGGACCCATCGACGACCGTGTCATCCGCCGCAATCAAATAGCCGCTTTGCAATTCAATCCGCAGGTCATTGTGGGTCAGATAGCCATAGCCCTGCCCGTCGCGCAATTCCGGCATGGTTTTCATAAACCGCACCTGTGCATCCTTGATGTCAAAATTAAAGGCATATTTGAATTTGCCTTCTTTGCTGCGCAGACCGCCCCGAAAATTGCTGACCTGCCCCTCAGTGATATTCTCGACCAGCCACTTGCGTGTTTTGGGAATAGCCTTGATCGGCCAGAATGCCATCACCCGGTCATTATCGGCATTCGAGACCTCAATATCGTAGCGGTTCACCCAGAAATCCTTTTGCGCCACGGATTCACCGGCCAGCCGGTAGGTCGCCGCACCATCAAATACCGTCAAAGCGCCGACCTCGAGTTTAAGCGGGTTAAAAGAGACCCTGAAATCCAGCCCCGCCCCGTCGAGCTCTAAAGGTCCGGAAAATGCATCCGGGCGGCTCAATAAAATGTTGGCAAAACTGAACTGCCCCGCCATCGCCCCGACACCACCTTCTGGGGTGCGCTCTAACACGGCATAGCCCTCAGAGGAAATCTTGCCCGATGTGGTGTCCAGCTTGATTTGTGAAAACTCCAGCCGGTCATGGGCTTTGCTATAGGCAAAATAGACTTTGGCCTGATCAAAACCGATGGGCAGGCTTGTCGGGGTTTCCAGCAACCGCCCCTGCCCGAGATCCAGAACCCCGTTGATATCCCCAACCGTTCCATCATTGCTAACACTTGCGGTCATCGAGCCAGAAATACGGGTATCAAAAATGCGTATCCAGTCAAAAGCCCCCACCATATCTGCTAGATCATTCGGCGCCGCATTGCTGAATTGCAAAAACAAGTCAGCCTTTTTACTGCCGATCTTGTGTTTTGCCTTTGCCAGAATATTTGTACGTTCGCCACCAAAAGTATCGACATAAACCTCGGTGCGCAGGTCCAATACATCATCCGTGCGGGAAAACTGCACCAAAGATTCAGACACGTCCCAACTGTGACCGCTGCGTACATCTTCTACCAGAATATCCGTATCGCGTAATGCGATTGAGTGCAGGTTTTTCAATTCCTTACGTTGCAGGAACGCGTCCACTCGCGCCAGAATATCGCCCTCAAAAACCGTATCTCCCTGCGCGTTCAGGCGCAGAAACCGAATATTGCCGTCCCGCTCGCGGATCAATTTCAAGCGGGTGCCGACGATCTCGATTTCCGATGGTGAAATTGTACCGCTAAACAGGTTCACCAGTGAAAAATCGGTGCGGATTTCGGGCACATTCAGCAGTTTCTTATGATCGGTATCAAACAGGGTGACATCGCGCAAAATAATCCGGTTGGCCGTACCGTCTTGATCCGAAGACAGACTTATCGCCCCGATCGAAAGGGTTTCATCCGCCAGTTGATCGTTGATGCGGTCCTCGACAAACGCCTGTAATCTCGGCAATTCCACCGGTTCATTGGAAATCAGGTACAGCAAAAAGCTCACGCCCAGCAGCGCCAGCACAACCACCGCGACAGTGATCGCCAACGCGCCAACAATAATGCGTTTCGTCCAGATTAAGTGCAACTTGTGTTACCCGTACTCATTGCCCCGCCAAACCCGTTTACGATAGCGGGAATGCGGAATTACCTTGTCCCTTATCAATTTAGGTGGTCAAAGATGAAATTACCAATATCAAAGCCGACATTTACCCCTTGATTTGAAAGGAAAAGCCTAAAATGCCCATAATCGGAGAAAACCTGCCGAATTTCACCCTTCCTTGCGTCTCTGCCCATGGTGAAACAGAGGCCGCGCTGGCGGACTTTGCTGGTAAAACCCTGATCCTGTTCTTTTACCCGCGCGACGACACACCGGGCTGCACCCGCGAGTCCATCGAGTTTACCGAGAATTTAGAGACCTTCACAGCCGCGAATTCGGTCATTCTGGGGGTCAGTAAAGATAGTGTTGAATCCCACGCCAAGTTCATCGCAAAATTCGATCTCAAAGTGGGCTTACTGTCTGATGCGGGTTCTGATTTTTGTGAACAACTTTCCGTTTGGAAAGAGAAAACTAACTTCGGCAAGAAATATATGGGCATCGAGCGCACCACTGTCATTGTTGATGGCTCCGGCGTAATCCGACACCTCTGGCGTGACGTTAAGGTAGACGGCCATGTAGACGCGGTTCTGGCGGCAGTGCAGGCTTTATGAGCGGGCACACCCTGTGCGATTTGGCGGCGGACATTCTAACCACGGCAAATGCGGATCAAAAGGCTGCGAAATCCCTTGCGGCGGCAGAAATGTGGTTTGCCGCCCGCGAAACGGGCACACCAATGCCCTTGGGCCGGGCCGCACCCCCGTTGCGCCCCTCGCGCCCTCAACACCCCGAGCTGCTGCCCCCGAGCAAAGTGCCGCGCCGACGCCCGGGCACCGAAAAAGGCCGCATCGCCCTGATCCATGCCATTGCCCACATCGAGCTGAACGCGGTTGATCTGCACTGGGACATCATCCCGCGCTATGCAGACACCAAAATGCCGCTTGGGTTTTATGACGACTGGGTGAAATCCGCGGCCGAGGAGGCCAAGCATTTCAACCTGCTCTGTGGTCGCCTCAAGGCCATGGGCAGTCACTATGGTGCCCTCGCCGCACACGCGGGCATGTGGCGTGCTGCCGAAGATACGGCGGAAGATTTTCTTGGCCGCCTAGCGATTGTGCCCATGGTTCTGGAGGCCCGCGGTCTTGACGTGACGCCGGGCATGATCAAGATGTTTCAAAGCACGGCCCAGCCAGAAACAGTTGCGGTGCTTGAGGTGATCTACGCCGAGGAAGTCGGCCATGTGGCCTATGGTTCCAAGTGGTTCCACTTTCTGTGCGGTCGCCATGATCTCGACCCCAAGGAAGAATTCCACCGGCTGGTGCGCCAGTATTTTCCGGGCGGATTAAAGCCGCCTTTCAACGATGAAAAACGCGCCGAAGCAGGCTTGCCGCTTGATTTTTATTGGCCAATGGTCGGGCCGCAGGACTAGATATTTTCCCAGAACTGCGGGTCAATATAAAGCCCGAACCAGATCGACCAAAGGCCCAAGGCTGCAAACAAAACACCGACAAACCATCGGGCGCGCTGAAAGCCGCTAGCGAGGGCATCCATACGATTTGACAGCGGTGGGTAAAGCGTAAAAACGATCAGAGGAAAAGAGAGCGCAAAGGCAAATATTGCCATTGTTATCAACCCTGTTATCAAGCTTGACGCGGCAAGCGGCAGGCCCAGCAACACAAACAGAACAGGCGCGGCTGTGGCCGGGATGTTAAGGCCAAAAGCAAGCCCCAGCAGAACCGGGTTCTGCGCCCTCTGCCAAGCATTGGGCGATAGGTTGAACTGGCGGTTGAACAATCCGGCGAGGCCTAGCAGGAAGTAAAGGCCAATCGCCAGATACATCGCCCCAAAGAACACAGCAAGCAGGGTTTGCAAGCCGACCAGCTCCTGCCCCAGCCAGGCAAACAGCGCCCCGCCAGAGCCCGTCACAAGCGTGCGCGCAAGAATGAAACGAGTCACGGCACTGCGTTTGTCATACTGACTGCGCCCCTTTTGGGTGTCCAGAAACAACAGATGCCCACCGATGGTGCAAGGCTCAACAAAGCCCAAAACGCCCATAACAAGGGGCAGGAGAATGAGGCTTTGCAAGGGGATTTCCATGACCACAGAGGTAGGCGCTTAGCCAAAGCTTGGTCAAGCGGAATGCGGGTTGTTACCTATCGGGTTATGTTTTCACCATCCTAAAGGCGGGATTTCAAGCTTCCTCCAGGCGGTCGGTGGCCGGGGCGGGTTGGCGCGAAAGGGCCTTTATTCGCTGATAAAGATCATCAGAAAGTGTATATTCAAGCGCAGCTAATGAGGGTCGCAACTGTTCCTCGGAACGCGCGCTGATAATCGGATGGGTTACCCCAGTGTGGCGTGCAACCCAGCTTACTGCCAACGTTATAGCGCTAACCCCAACCTCTGCTGCAAGCGCCGAGAGGCCCGCAGCGGTTTCGTGCATCCACCCGAGGCCGTAACGCACATTATACATTTTATCATCCAGAATACGCCCCTCACCACCGCCAACATATTTCCCCGTCAACAGCCCCCCGCCTAGCGGCGAATAGGGCGCAACATTAAAGCCCTCACTGATCGCCATCGGCAGAATTTCAACCTCGACCTGACGTTTCACCAGATTATACATTGGTTGAAGAATGTCGATTTTGATGCCCAGACGTTCCGCAATACTTGCCGCCTTCATGGTCTGCCATGCGGAATAGTTGGAAACACCAATATAGCGAAACAATCCGGCAGCACGCAGTTCTGCAAGGGTTGAAAATGTTTCTTCCAAGGGGGTGTTGGCGTCCCATTGATGCAGGTAAAAAACATCCACCATATCCATCTCCAAACGCTTGCGGCTCTCCTCTAGCTGGGCGCGAATGTTCTGCGCCCCCGCACCGCCAACCGATGCGCATTTGGTTGCAATAATCAGCTGATCGCGCTCTGCCGCGGCAAATTTGCCAAGCAGTTGTTCCGAATGCCCTTGGGTGTAGACATATGCCGTATCGAAAAAATTGATACCGGCTGCACGACTGGCATCATACATTTTGTGGCTCTCAACCTCATCCGCTTTGCCACCAAACTGCATGGTTCCAAATGAAAATTTAGAGGCAGGGATACCGGTCACGGTTGTAAGGGGGGTAACAGTCATGGCGTTTGCTCCTGTAGGGGATATTCTCAATTGAGCTACTTATATCACCGCGACCTTGCCTGAATAGGCCCCGACGATATGTTTGTCCGCCCGCTTGGTCAGCTTGGCAATCTCGGCGTTTTGTTCGCCAGTTAACACCCCTTGTTGAGGTGCATCGCGGATAAATTGCAAGGCTTGGTCGCGGGCGGACTCAAGGGCACCACGGCGCTCGCGGGCCTCGTAATCATCACGGCCATCGCGGTGAAAGACCTTGGGGATCAGCTGGTCGCGACATTCTTTTACTGTGTGATCAGAGTCGAGAAAATGGCCGCCAACACGAATTGACGAAACTTCGTTCCAGTTCAATGCGGCTTCGTCAATTTGCGGAGTGCGGATAAAACGGCGCACCATGGCGGCGATTTCATTGTCCAAAACCGCTTGCACCGGGCTGAACACTGTGGCGCATTCCAACTGCCCTACTCCGCCGAGGATATCCGCACCAGACAGGGCCACGTTTTGCATCAACATGGCCCGCTCGGCCATGGATTGGTGATCCACATCCGGCGTGTCTGATCCTGATCCATAGGTATGCGCCATCATGCCAAAACCTTGTTTCATCAGCTGAATCGCCATGTTGGCGGCTTGCATAGATTCTACACTCGACTGCAAGGCGCTGCCGGTGCGCATATCAAGGTTGAACATCAGCGGTGTGGCTATAACCGGCGTTCCGGGCGACAGGATATGCGCCATGGTCATCATCCCGAGGATCTCGGCCGCCGCCATCAGCGCCATTGCGGGCACTGACAGGGGCGCGGTGCCCCCGCCTGACGGCAGGGAACAGGCGTGGATCGGGATGCCGTATTTACCCGCCTGAATAATCACCTCTGTGTCCATGTGTTTAAATTCCAGCGGGGTAAAAGAGCAAGTTATAACGCTGGTGTTGGGGCGGGCACGCAGGTTCGCCTCGCCCCCCGCTGCGATGGCAGCGATACCCATCAGATAGTCGATGTTTTCCCACTGGTAGGGCTGCATCCAAACATGCTTGCTGGTGCGCGACATCATCCGCCCAAAAGAATGGATATCCGCGGTAACCTCTGGCACCCCTGCCACAAAAGGGTGGGCGATGAAACCGATCTGGTCGAGGTTGCTGGCCACTGCCGCCATATCATTGACCGCCTCCAGATCAAGGTTGCGGTAAACCGTATCGCGTGGATCAACGTACCCGTGGGCACCAGTACCGGTGCGCATGATAAAGCCACCGTCGCGGCGTGGCACCTGTAAATCAAACTGTGGTTTCTTTCCCGCTAGCAAGGCCGATTTAGGGGTCGTGGCCAGCGCCTCCTCGACCAATTCACGCGGCAAGCGAATGCGGCCATTCTCGGCTCCTTCAAGCGCACCTGCCTTTAGAAAGGCCGCGTGGGCCTTGGGGTGCACCACCATGACGCCGTAATCCTCAAGCAGCGCGAAAACCCGCTGTTTGAGGAAATCCATCGAGGTCTGGTTCAGAAAACCCATGTAGGGTCGCGGTGCGAAAACGCTGTCTTGGGTAAAAGCATCCGCAGGTTTATTGCTCTCGGGTGGGGCACCACGCCCGCGCCGTCTGGGGGATTTCTTGGGTGTTGTCTCAGCCATGCCGAAGCTCCTTGTTAAATCAGGGACTATTCGGGCACACACCAATTATTCTCACTGCCTGCCGACTTGAGCACCGACAGGATAGCAAGGTTATTTGTTTCAGGCTAGAAAAATTACAACTGCGCCATAACCTCATCCGAAATATCAAAATTCGCGGTGACCGTTTGCACGTCGTCATCGTCTTCCAACGCCTCAACCAAGCGCAGTAATTTTTCAGCCCCCTCCAAATCCAGCGGCGTGGTGATAGTTGGTTTCCAGATCAATTTAGATGTTTCAGATTCGCCCAGTGCTGTTTCCAGCGCCCCCGAAACATCGTGCAAATCGGCACCTTCACAATAAATTTCGTGGCCGTCATTACCGGTCTCGCAGTCATCTGCCCCGGCCTCAATTGCTGCTTCAAACACTGTGTCCGCGTCACCCGCCGCCATCGGATAAGTCACCAAACCTTTGCGTTCAAACATAAACGACACCGCACCGGATTCCGCCAGATTGCCGCCGGATTTGGTGAAAATGGAACGTACAGAAGAGGCTGTACGGTTTTTATTATCGGTCATCGCCTCGACAATTACAGCCACACCTTCAGGGCCGTAGCCTTCATAACGGATTTCCTCGTAATTCTCACCCTCAGCTGCTGATGCCTTGCCGATTGCGCGGGAAATCACGTCCTTGGGTACAGATTGCGACTTGGCCTCTTTCACCGCCATGCGCAGACGCGGGTTTTTTTCAGGGTCCGGGTCTCCCATTTTGGCAGCCACGGTGATTTCTTTGGCCAGCTTTGAAAACAGCTTGGAGCGCACGGCATCTTGGCGCCCCTTGCGGTGCTGAATATTTGCCCATTTGGAATGGCCTGCCATGGTGAACTCCTGTCGCGTCAAAATTGTCTGTGCCTCTATAGGCCAGCGCGGGGTGTGGGTTCAAGGACAGAGTCCCCAGTTCCAAATGACGAGATCTCACAGCTGAACAATACCTGCGTGATACCACTTCACTGTGTTATCTGTGAATTTGTTGTGACGAGTACACGGCAATGCTAATTGATAAAGCAAACAAAATCATCAGATTGGCCTTACTCAACCAATTTCTAGGGCTATCTTTTAGCCTACGCTAAAAAAGGGGAAAGCGCATGACCAAGACAAAAAAGGATCAAATTCGAGCATTGTTGAAAAGCATTGAAACCGGAGAACCCGAACCAATCGCTGTCGTAAACGAAGCAAAGTATATTCAGCATAACCCACAAACCCATGAGGGTAGCGAGGGTCTGGCAGCACTTTTCAAGCGATTATCCAAAACCTCCCCTCGGGTGAATATTGTGCGTGCTTTTGAGGATGGGGAATTTGTTTTCGCCCATACCGAATACGATTTCGCCGCCCGTAATATCGGGTTTGAGGTGTTTCGCTTTGAGGATGGCCGTGCAGTCGAGCACTGGGATAATATCCAAAGACGGAAAGGGCCAAATCAGGCCGGGCATTCTATGGTGGACGGGCAAATAGAATCCACAGACCTTGGCTCGACTGAAATTAACCGCGCAATCGTTCGCGACTTTATTGAAACCGTATTCATCGGTGGAGAAATCGACCAATTGCCGACATATATTGATGAAGATTTGTTTGTTGATCACAATCCATTATCAAAAGGCGGGCTGAACCTTGTGCGCACCTCGCTACAAACCAATAGCGATGGCAGCAGGAACACCGACTATCGCAAAGTTCACCGCGTACTTGCCGAGGGTAGCTTTGTGCTTTGCATCAGCGAAGGAAATCGCGATGGCGTGCATTCTTCGTTCTACGACCTCTTTCGGTTGCATGAAAACAAACTTGTGGAACATTGGGATACGACCGAAAAAATTGCCCCTAAAAGCGAGTGGAAAAACAGTAACGGTAAGTTTTGAAAGGTTGTAGGGCCTAACGCTACGCCTTCTCTGCCCGTCTATCCTTTTAGCTCATTGCAAACCCAGCCCAAATCGGGTTCCCTGCCCCAAACAGGAGTATCGCGCGTGACCACCGACCAAATCATTTTGTTCAGCCTTTTCGGCGTTTTTTTTGCTCTGCTACTCTGGGGCCGCTGGCGCTATGACATTGTAGCTTTTGGTGCACTGATGGTCGGGGTGCTGGCAGGGGTAGTGCCAACCAAACATGCCTTTGACGGTTTTGGCCATCCCGCAACATTGGTCGTTGCCCTTGTGCTGATCGTTTCTGCCGGGTTGGTCAATTCCGGTGCCGTGCACCTGATCACCCGTGCTTTGATTGACAGTGGCCGATCGCTTGGGATGCACATCACAATCATGGGCAGCGTGGGTGCGGTGCTTTCTGCCTTTATGAACAACGTAGCGGCGCTGGCCCTGTTGATGCCTGTCGATATCCAGACCGCCAAAAAGGCCAAGCGCGATGTGGGGCTGTCGCTGATGCCGTTGTCTTTTGCCACCATTCTGGGGGGCATGGTCACGATGATCGGCACGCCCCCCAACATAATCATCGCCACCATTCGCGAAGATGCCTTTGGTGCCCCGTTCAAAATGTTCGATTTCGCCCCTGTTGGCCTGATTGCGGCGCTGGCTGGCCTACTGTTTGTTGCTACCATAGGCTGGCGGCTGATTCCGCGCCACGAGGGCGAAGCGGGGGCCACCGATAGGTTGATCGACATCGGCGATTATGTGGCAGAGCTGACCATCCCCGAGGGGGCCAAACAGATCGGCCAGCAAGTGAAACAGCTGTTCGAGGAAGCCGAGAAAGCCGATGTCGCCATTTTGGGCCTGATCCGTGAGGGCCGACGCCTTTATGGCACCTCGCAAAACCGCCACCTGATGGCAGGCGATGCACTGGTGCTAGAGGCCAGCCCCGAAGCACTGGACGAATTTCGTGCCACACTTGCGCTCGATTTCGCTGATGCCAAACGACAGGAAAAAATTCAGGCCACCGGCGAGGGGCTGAGCCTGACCGAGGTCGTAGTGCCCGAGACCGCCCGCATCAGCGGAAAAACCGCACTGGCGATCGGGTTGAACTGGCGCAAAAATACCATCCTGATGGGGATTTCACGCAGCGGCAAACGCATCACCAAACAGGTGCGACGCACAGAAATCCAACCCGGCGACATCCTGTTGCTACTGACCCCTGCTGATACCACGGGCGAGGTGATCGACTGGCTCGGTTGTTTACCACTGGCGGAACGTGGGTTGAACGTTACGCAAAACGGCAAAACGTGGATGGCAATCGGGTTTTTCGCCACCGCCGTTGCCGCTGCCAGCTTTGGCCTTGTGTACCTGCCGGTTGCCCTTGGCGTTGTGGTCTCGCTTTATGTCCTGACCCGCATCGTGCCATTGGCCGAGGTCTATAACCACGTCAATTGGCCGGTCGTTGTGCTGCTCGGCTCGATGATCCCGCTGGGACAGGCGCTTGAACGTTCCGGCGGCACACAGTTGATTGCCAACTCGCTGATCGACCTGACCGCAGGGATGGCCCCTTGGGTTATTTTAACCGTGCTGATGGTGGTTACCATGACCCTGTCTGATGTGCTGAACAACACAGCCACCACCATCGTCGCCGCCCCCGTGGGCATCAAAATGGCAGAGAGCCTCGGCGTCAATGCCGACCCCTTTCTGATGGCCGTGGCCGTGGCCGCCAGTTGCGCCTTCCTCACACCCATCGGGCATAAAAACAACACCCTGATCCTGGGCCCCGGCGGATACCGCTTTGGCGATTACTGGCGTACAGGCCTGCCGTTGGAAGTGCTGATAGTAACGGTGAGCATTCCGGCTATTTTGGTGTTTTGGCCGCTGTGAGGGACGGCTTGGATCAATGCAATTCTCGCAAACTTTTACTTGAAAACCAGACAGGGATCTTCACGTTCAGCGGCATGGGTCGAAATCCAGAGATCAAATGGCGGATCTCCCTCAAGCGGTGCCTCAAGAAAGGCCAGTGACAGCACCTTGATGTCCGGTTCCGCCTGCTTCAACAGCGCTGGAACTGCCCAGTCGGTTCTGGCGTGCCCGGCCCCGACAATCAGCACCACCGGCGCGCCGTGGGTTGCCAGAGCCTCGACCACGATGGCGGCAAACGCAGCATCTCGAAAGCGTTGGGCCTCGACCATCCCCCCCATCATCCCCAACGGCATGGCTTGGCAGTGGGCCTCGAATTGTTCTTGGCTGCGGACCTCCAATTGCGCAGGGGGCAAAGGCTGATCCAACCCGTATCTGGTGGCCTCTGGTCCGAAGACAGCAGCAGCGCCCTCCTTAAAGGCTTGGCGTACTTGTGATTTGGGGCGGGCCGCGCCCACGACTTCGGCCCCCTCAAGGGCTGCAAAAACCGGATAATACAGCGCAAAATCGGGCCAGTTGGTGGCATTCCAGCCCAAGGCAGCTTCCAGCGCTTTGGCATCCGGCAACAATTCCGGCGTTACCTTTGCCGCCTGTTCTCGGCTCAACATCTCGAAAGCCACGGCCTTTGGCTTGATCACCCTGATCGCGGCAGCCTGCCCCATGTGATGGAACCCGTTATCATGGGTTTCCCCCAGTATAACCACATCGGCAGCGGGCAGCGTGCTTAGGTCTTGCAGCGCGATTTCGCCCGCAATTGCACCGTTCAGGTTGGCGGCCAGCAACAACGCGGCCAGCTGGGTTTTAAGGGCGGTTTTCATTGGGAACCTCATGGAAACGGGCAGACTTCTAAGTTAAAGGGGATACACCGATAAACCATTGGTGCGAATAGAGGATTGTCAGATAGGCCAGCAAACCGATGGCAATGCGGCTGATACCGCGTTTGGTGACGCGGATTTCACGGCGGGTGGCAGACAGCTTTTGCCACTCAGCCCCGCCCAGAATTCGGCGCATCCGACGGTCGATGATCTTGCGCCCCAGCAGGGAAAACCCCAAAAACAGCCCGAATACAATTACATGCGCCAGATCGCCGTTGGGCACCAGATGCGCCGCCGCCCAGATCAGCAACCCCGCCAGCAGCGGATGGCGGACCCAGCCGATAATACCGGGGGTTTCCGGATCAAACCGCCCGTTATCCCAGCCGCCAAAGGACAGCGGATTGGGTTGGCCAAAACCCATGGCGATGATCACACAGGCCAGTGCCATTGCAACCAGCGGTACATGGTTTTGCCAAGGTGCCCAGGGCCACAGCTCGACATGAGGCGCGCGACCGGCGGCGCTGATGATCCATGTCAAAATGGCAATAGAGAGGGCGGAATAGGCCAGCGTGAAACCGAGCGCACCGATTCTAGAGGTAATGCGGGATTTCACCTTTGGACGCACGGGAAGGGTATGCGACAGGAAAAACACAGCGAATGCTGCCAGAAACTCACCCCATTCCGATAGAAAATGCACGCTGGAGGCTCCTTAAGTCGAGAGGATTACTCAAGTTTCTTCTTGCAAGAAAACCCACGCAAAGGTCAGCGCAAAGGTTTGGCCGCTAGAGATAATCCGACCAAAGTTCAGTATCCAAGCCGTCAATTAGTGGGGCCAGCCCATCGCTGACGCGCTCCCAAGAACGTACCGAGGTTTTATAAATTTTCTGCCGCACCTGATTAACACTCGCCGTGCGCACTACGCGTTTGGTTTTATAAAACTCCAGAACCTGCGGTTCCCACTCCAGCCCGCAATAAGCCAGTAGTTTGCGGCTTTCCTCCTCCTGATTGGCGGTCAGCGCCTCGTAATTGCAATCATAAATCTGGCCGGGGAAAAGGGTGTCCCAATGGGCCATCAAGGATTTGTACTGATTGGCGAAATTGGCCAGATATTCCAGATGATAGGCGTATTGATGCGCTTGGGTATCAAAGAAATTCTTGTAGATCGAATAGCAATTATCGCGCGGGTCGCGCACCATGTTGATGATTTTGATATTCGGGAAGGCCAGCTTCATCATGCCAATGTGGCGAAAGTTACCCGGCATTTTATCGGTAACCCTCGGTTTTCCCTCACTATTCACGGTCAGGTCTTTCAGATATTGCTGACCGAACTCCTGCACTTGTCTTTCAGTCGGAAAATCTTGCTCTATCCCCAGCGTGTCTAACAATCGGGTCGCCGCCATCAACTCCCCCGCCCCCCAGACCTGGGAGTGACTGGCCAGAATTTGCTCTACCAAGGAGGTGCCGGAACGCATCAGGCCAACGATAAGAATAGGGGTTTGGGTCGGATTTCCTGTACCCGCCCGCGCCGCGACAGATTTTTCTGTATAGGCGTGTTTGAGCCGGTCAAACGCAGCATTTTCCTGCGAAACATCATAATCCAGCAGCCCAAAGTTGGTATCATTGGCCTGTTTGAGATAAGTAAATCCGGCTTCGAACGCTCCGATATCCTCGTTCATTTTTGCCAGCGCGAAGCCAAGTTGAACCTTGTCCGCAGCGGGCGTGGCATCCAAGTCAAGCAAGGTTTTTATCTTTAGCGCAAGAGGTGCATCAGGGGCCGGGTTCTCAATGGTGGCCAACACCCGCAAGGCGTCAGCGTGGTTGGGTTCTACCTCCAGAAGTGCAATCAGCTGTTCGCGTGCCTGCCCATTTTCGCCAAGACCATTCAGAAGAATTGCAAGGCTATGCCGGAACGAAACATTTTCAGGCCGCAATTCAACCGCCCGTTGACCAAAGTGAACCGCCGCAGTGCTATCGCCAATAATTGCGTAAACCCCGCTCAGATTGCTGCAAGCCTCCGCATCGTCAGGGAAGAATTCCAGTGCTTTACGCAGATCCGCAATCGCGAGTTGGGGCGCATCCATACTTTTGTGCAATGCGCCGCGACTGTTATAGGCATTTGCGTAATCCCTTTTCAGGGTAATCGCGCGATCATAGGCTTCCAATGCCTCTGCACCACGCCCCAATGCTGCCAAGGCAACACCCAGATTGTGATGCGCTTCGGGATAGGTTGCGCGCAGGGCAATTGCCTTTTGCAAGGGTACCAGCGCCTCTTGGGGGCGGTTGCCGGTGATCAGAGCCATGCCTAGATTATTATAGACCTCAACAAAATTCGGGTTGAGCTTCAATGCATGTTTAAAGCTGGTAACCGCGGCAGCGGCGTGGTTCAGTTGCGAATGGGCAAGCCCTTGAATGTTATATAGAAATGGTTCTTTTCGGTTGTGAACCAACAACAAACTTATCCGTTCCAGAACCTGCTCAAACGCACCCTGATTGAGCAACTGCCCAAGTTGGTTGGCATCCACCTGTGTCATTCGGTTGCCCCCGCCACCGGCTGATTTCTGCAAGCGCTTCAACGCTGTTTTCGCCTTGAAGTGCTTGGGGAATTTCGCCAAAATACTGCTGTAGATCGCCACCGCCCGCGCCGGATCGCCCGTCCGCTCCGCTTGCTCAGCGCTAACAAGAATATCCTTTATGGTTGGTTTTGCAGACGACATGTTTATTGCTCCGTATCAGCCTTGCCAGGGTATTTTTATACCAGCCGTGATTGCCCAACAGCGGCGCGGACAAAATCGCGGAACAGCGGGTGTGGTTCAAAGGGTTTGGATTTGAGTTCCGGATGGAACTGCACCCCCACATACCAAGGGTGATCCGGCATCTCGACAATCTCCGGCAGGCGACCATCCGGCGACATGCCCGAGAATATCAGCCCGCATTTTTCCAGCTGCGCGCGGTATTTGGTATCCACCTCATAGCGATGCCGGTGCCGTTCGGAAATCTTGGTGGTTTCATAGATCTGCGCGACCTTGCTGCCCTCTTTCAAGGTGGCATTATAGGCCCCGAGACGCATGGTGCCGCCTTTATCATCGCCAACCTCGCGCTGGATAGTGCGGTTGCCCTCGGCCCATTCCTTGAGGTGGTACACAATCGGCGTAAAGCGTTTATCGCCGCGCTCTTGGTCAAATTCTTCTGACCCTGCGTCTTTGATTCCGGCCAGATTGCGCGCCGCCTCGATCACCGCCAATTGCATACCGAGGCAAATACCCAGATAAGGCACTTTGTTCTCACGGGCAAATTGCGCCGCTTTGATTTTGCCTTCTGTACCGCGCTCGCCGAAACCGCCGGGCACCAGAATTCCGTCATAGCCCGCCAGTCTTGGGGCTGCGTCAGCCTGATCAAACACCTCGGCATCAACCCACTCAACCTTGACCTTCACCCGATTGGCCATACCACCATGGGTCAGCGCCTCCTTAATCGACTTATAGGCATCTTCGAGCTGAATATATTTGCCAACAATGGCAATCTTGACCGTGCCTTCGGGGTTGTGAACCCGCTCTGACACATCCTTCCAGATGTCCAGCTTGGGCTTGGGTGCTGGATGAATGCCAAAGGCATCCAGCACCGCCTGGTCCAGCCCTTCTCCGTGATATTTCAGCGGCGCATCATAAATTGAATCCATATCCTCGGCTGCAATCACCGCATCGGGGCGGACGTTGCAAAACAGCGCCAGTTTGTCGCGCTCTTTTTTTGGAATTGGGCGCTCCGAGCGGCAGACCAGAATGTCCGGCGCGATGCCGATCGAGCGCAATTCCTTGACCGAATGCTGCGTCGGCTTGGTTTTCAACTCTCCAGCCGCCTCCAGGTAAGGCAGCAAGGTCAGGTGCATAAATATACATTGGCCACGGGGTTTATCTTGGGAAAACTGGCGGATCGCCTCGAAAAACGGCAGGCCCTCAATGTCGCCAATGGTGCCGCCCAGCTCACAGAGCATAAAATCAACCTCGTCTTCACCAATCTTGATGAAGTCTTTGATTTCATTGGTCACATGCGGAATGACCTGAATGGTTTTTCCCAGATAATCGCCGCGCCGTTCCTTTTCCAGAACCGTGGAATAAATCCGCCCCGAGGAAACACTATCGGTTTTGCGCGCAGCAACGCCGGTGAAACGCTCATAGTGACCGAGATCAAGATCGGTTTCCGCGCCGTCATCTGTCACAAACACCTCGCCATGTTCGAATGGCGACATAGTGCCGGGATCAACATTCAGGTAAGGATCAAGCTTGCGCAGCCGCACCGAATATCCACGCGCTTGCAACAATGCTCCCAAGGCAGCCGAGGCCAACCCCTTGCCAAGCGAAGATACAACGCCACCAGTAATAAAGATAAATCGCGCCATTGTGCAGGCTACTCCCGTGTTCGTTTTTGGCCGCCGATGCACCCAAAATGCACCCAAAACGACCCATTGCCACGGGACTTAAGGATAATGGGATTCGGGGGCTTGGTGCAAGAGTGGAAACGCAATATCCGGTAGATAATGCGTTTCGGTTAACTATTTGTAGGTATTTACCGGCATTTCAGCCGATTATCATTCTTCCGCTTGAGGCGGTGTCGCAGGGGCATCCGTCGCAGATGGCGGCAGTAAATTGCCCTCCAGCGCCGGAATCAACGGCTTTTCTGAAACGGCAGCAGGGGCCTCTTGCACGGCGTCGCCGCCGCGTTCCAGAACGCTGTCAGAACCCGCATCACGGGCCGAAATAATCACCAACGCCAAACTGGTCGCGATAAAAGCACCGGCAATCACCCAGGTAACCTTGGCCAAAGGCCCGGACACTGGGCGCCCGGAATTACCGCCACCGCCACCGCCAATCCCCAAGCCACCGCCCTCGGAGCGCTGCATCAACACGATGCCAATCAGGCAAAGTGACAGGATCAAATGGATGATGAGGACGATATTCTGCATCTTTGGACTCGGGGGTTAGTTACAACGATCTAACAGCCCAAAGGGCCATATCGCAGCGCTTCTAGCGGATTGGCACAGGCTTGTCTAATGGGAATTGGGGCACTCGGAGAATAGTTCAAGCCGTAGCCTTCTAACCCTTCTTCTCTAGCGCATATTTCGCGAATAACGGCCCTTGTACAATAAAGAACACAAATACCGCCGCGGTTAGCCCGAAGGTCTTGAAATTCACCCAAGCATCTGTCGACATCAAGCGCCAAACCGCCTCGTTTGTTACCGCAAGCGCCAGAAAAAACGCCGTCATACGTTTGGTCAGAATCATCCAACCCGCATCTTGCAGGGGCATCATTTCCTCCATCACCGCGCGCAAATAGGATTTGCCGCGCATCAGGCCAAACCCGAGGATACCGCCAAACAGCAGGTAAATTATCGTCGGCTTCATCTTGAAAAACCGATCATCATTGAACCAGATCGACATGCCACCAAAAACCACCACCAAAACAGCGGTCATCACCTGCATTCTCGACAGTTTACCGGTTAGAAACCACACCAGCCCCGTCGCGATCAGCAGAATCGGGATAAAGGCAGCCGTCGCAATGATGAAGCCTTCATAGGTCTCTCCGAGCAGCTGATACTCGCGATCCTTGATCTTGGTATAGGTAATAAAAAACAGGACAACCGGGCCGATTTCCAGCGCCAGTTTCAACATGGGATTGATCTTTTTCTCTGTCATAAAAGTTGCCTTAACCAGTTTATCCACCAAATTCCACCAAAACCGCGCCTGCGGCAATCACAACCATGAAAGTGGCTCGTAAAAGCCCCACTTTCTCTTTAAGGAACAGCCAGCCAATCAAGGCGGCAAACACAGTTGAGGTCTCTCTCAACACCGCCGCCTCACCCACTTTGTCCAGACGCGTCGCCAGAATGATGCCGCCAAAACTGGCCAGCGCAATCACCCCGCCGATGACCCCGCGCAACAAAAGCGGTGGCAAGTCAGGCGGGTTTTGCATCCGCTTGTAGCGCACCAATGCAATCCACGGAAAAATCAGGGCGTCCATCACGAAAAACCATGCCAGAAAAGTGAAAGGATCGGCAGAGGCGCGGATACCGTAGGCGTCATAAATAGTATAAATTGCAACCAATGCCCCTGTCACCAAAGCCAGAATCAAAGCTGACACGAGACGCCTGCGATTCAAGGCTTCTGCCTGAACATTAATCCCTGCCAGAGCAAAAACTGCGGCGGTCAAAAGCACCACCCCGAGCCATTGCAGAGGCGCGAAATTCTCTGAAAACACCACCCCAGCAACCAAAACCGTGACCAACGGGCCAGTCCCACGCACCACAGGATACACCACGGTAAAGGCCCCACGCGAATAAGTCATCGCCTGTAGAAGTTTGTAAACAATATGAATTCCCATGCTAACCACAAGAATCAGCCAAACCCGTGGCGAAGGCCAAGGCACCAGAAACAGCGCGACCGGCAGTGCCATCAACCCATAGCTGGCATCAATCGCCCCGCGCGTTAACCACGGATCATGCCGCCCCTTTTGCAAAGCGCCAAACACCGCATGCAATACGGCAGACATCAATGCCAGCCCCAAAGCCAGATGCCTGCCCTCCGGCGTGCCATCCAGCGCAATAATCCACTCGCTCACCCGTCGCTCCCGGTTAAGGCACGGGCAAATTCATCCGGATCAAACGGGGCCAAATCATCAATCTGCTCCCCGACACCGATGGCATGGATTGGCAAGCCGTATTTATCGGCCAGCGCCACTAGAACACCGCCCTTGGCAGTGCCATCCAGCTTGGTCATCACCAATCCGGAAACATCGGCAATTTTGCTAAAAATCTCGACCTGAGACAGCGCATTTTGCCCCGTCGTCGCATCCAGTACCAGCAATGTATTATGCGGCGCATCTGGATCTTTCTTGCGGATCACGCGCACAATCTTTGCTAACTCCTCCATCAGGTCTTGTCTGTTTTGCAACCGCCCTGCCGTATCTATCATCAGCAAATCCGCACCCTCGGCCTCGGCCTTGCTCATTGCATCAAAGGCCAATGATGCCGGATCAGATCCCTCCGGTGCCGTCAAAACCGGCACTCCGGCGCGATCCCCCCAAACCTGCAACTGCTCCACCGCCGCGGCACGAAAGGTATCCCCGGCAGCAATAACTACCGACTTGCCCGCCGCCTTGAACTG
>JAHRVG010000007.1 GCA_019090795.1 Paracoccaceae bacterium
AGTCCAGTTCGGACAGGACTCTCCGTTCTGCGGGCGTCGGCTCCTTCGGGTACAGCACCAGTTTTGCTGGGTGTTTCGCGAGTAGCTTGCGCGCCGCGTCGATGCCTTCGCTCGCGGAAATCCAAGCCTTGCTGGCGGCCCTTGCCTGACTTGATTTAAAGCGACCAAATCAGGGCCATACTGGTGGTGACTAGGCGTGGCGTAGATCCCGCAGTCAGGCTGTTTTGCCCTCACCGGCGATGATTTCTGTCAGGCAGGCAGTGATAATGATGCCCCCGCCCACCCATTGCCAAAGGGTCATGGTTTCCTCGGGTAACAGCAGGCTGGCGCTAAGGATGGCAACCAGTGCTTCGGATAACATCAGAATGCCAACGCGACCGGGGAACAGGCGCTTGGAGGCCCAGAAAATTACAAAGACACTGGGCAGGATCGCCAGCGTAGAAGCAATGAAAGCGATGGGAAAGGCGGCGCGGAATACGCCCAAGGCAGGGAGTGGCTCGTTGAAAACCAGCGTGGCAATCAGGATGCAAACGCTCAGGGTTACAACAAATTGCAACGTGGTTGTGGTGGCTGTTGGGGCCTCTGGCCACTTTTTTATACAGGCTGCACCAAAGCCCCAGAAAACGCCGGACATCAATGCAAACAGATCTCCGATGTTGAGCGGGACAGTTTCTGTGCCATTGCCCGCAAGCAGCAGCCACAGACCAACCAGCCCCAAAACAATGGCGATGACGCGGCCCCGGTGCAGGGTTTCAGACAGCCAGATCACCCCGATGATGGTTGACCAGATCGGGGTGAGATAGAACAACAGGGTTGTGCGGATCACCGTGGAAATCACCAGACCAGAAGCGTAAAAAGCCAATCCGGTGCCAGTTAGCGCGGCGATCCAGATCACGGCGCGCATGTGCCGGATTTGGGTTTTTCGGTTCCAGACCAGATAAGGGATCATCACGATCAACGGGCAGGCGTTGAAAAATGCGACGCTCCACGTGCCCGATAGGCCGAGAGCCTCTATTTGGCGCACAGGCAGCCAATAAAGGCCCCAGACGGCGGCAGCGAAAAATAACAATATACTGGGAGATCTCATTGCTTTAGCTCTTGGATATCATCGCTCGCATCACAATCGAGCGGTCGATCTCACCGACCAATACGCCTGCCATATCAACCACAGGCAATGCTGTATCCGTGTCGGCAACACGGGGAATTAGGCTTTCAATCTTGGTGGTGGTCCGCACGGGTTCGATCCCAGCGGGAACCGCGCCGCTGGTGGCGCGCATAACTTTGCCAGCTGACAGAACCTTGTAGCGGGGCACATCTTCGGTGAATTCGCGCACGTAATCATTCACCGGATTGGCGACGATTTCCTCGGGCGTGCCGATCTGGGAAATCTCGCCATCCTTCATAATCGCGATACGGTCGCCCATTTTGATTGCTTCGGAAAAATCATGGGTAATGAATACCATGGTTTTCTTCATACTGTCCTGCAGCATCAGCAATTCATCCTGCATCCCGCGCCGGATCAGCGGGTCGAGCGCGGAAAAAGGTTCGTCAAAGATCAGGATTTCCGGGTCTACCGCCATGGCACGTGCCAGCCCGACACGCTGTTGCATCCCACCGGATAGTTCGCGCGGATAATGCTGATCCCAGCCGGAAAGGCCAACCAGTTCCAACACTTCCATGGCCTTTGCGGTGCGCTGGGCACGGTTCTGCCCGCGCACTTCCAACCCGTAGGAAATATTGTCGATCACCTTGCGGTGCGGAAACAGGCCGAAGTGCTGGAACACCATTGCCATTTTACGCCGCCGCAAATCGAGCAGATCCTTTTGCGACATTTTCAGCACGTCTTTTCCGTCGATCAATACCTCTCCGGCAGTTGATTCAATCAGCCGCGACAGACAGCGCACCAGTGTGGATTTGCCGGACCCTGACAGCCCCATGACCACAAAACACTCGCCCTCCTGAACCGCGAAAGACACATCGCGCACAGCGACAACATGGCCGGTTTGTTCCTGCACCTGCGCGCGAGAAAGCGACAGATCAAGCGTTTCCAGAGTGCGTTTTGGATCGGGACCAAATACTTTCCAGACGTTCTTGCAGGCAATCTTGGGGGGCGTTGTCATTGCAGGCGCTCCTGATGGACTAATGACGTTACTTTTGGGTTAACGGGGCGGCAACGCAAGCATAATATTGCTTTACGCAAGGGGATTTTTCTTCAAAGGTATGCGCAGAAAAAGGGGGCGTGATGCGGCAAAAATCGAGGTACCGGGAATTCTGCACCTATGCCGGAACGGATTACAGCCTTTTTGCGACGATCGCGCTGAGCTTTGCATTCTCTTTGCTAGTCTGGTTCTTGACCCATGGGCAATTTGCCTTTCCCAAGGCGGTATCCGAACAGTTTCATTTTGCGCAATCTATTAACAACGGCGAGAAATGGCTGCAGAAAAATCTCCGTGAATACACCCGCGCGGTTTCCAGTGTTATCGGTGCCATTCTAGAGAGCATCGAGCTGTTCCTGTGGTTCAAACCCTGGCCCATTATCGTCATTGCAATTGGACTGCCTGCGCTGGCTTACGGCGGTTTGCGGCTGGCGTTGCTGGCTGTTTTCGGGGTGATGTTCTGGGGGATGATGGATATGTGGGATCCGGCAATGTCAACGCTGGCACTGATGGGGGTTTCGGTGGTGTTCTCCATCTTCCTCGGGGTTATTGTCGGCGTGATGTGCTCGCAAAATGATCTGGTTGAGGCATTTGTGAAGCCGATTCTGGATACTATGCAAACTATGCCCGCCTTTGTTTATTTGCTGCCCGCGATAATCTTTTTTGGCATTGGCGGGCCATCCGCGACGATGGCAATTATTATCTACGCGATGCCCCCCGTGGTGCGGTTGACCAATTTGGGAATCCGGCAAGTACCTGAAACTACGATTGAATCTGCGCAATCCTATGGTACAACGAGGATGCAAATGCTGACCAAGGTGCAGTTGCCGCAAGCCTTGCCGTCGATCATGCTAGGGGTCAACCAGACCATTATGATGGCACTTGGTTTGGCGGTTCTGGCAACGTTTATCGGGGCTGGCGGGCTGGGCGAAGAGGTCTGGAAAGCGCTGCGTAAACTCAAGGTTGGCTGGTCGCTGGAAGGCGGGTTGTGCATCGTGTTTATGGCAATTATTTTCGACCGCCTGTCACTGGCAATGAGCAAACCCGCTTCTAGTGGGTTGCTGGTTGATCCTTCACAGATGACGTTTCGACTGTTGCCGCAAAAATGGGTGCACTGGGCCCCTGCGCGCATGGTCGAAATAGGGATCGGATGGGTTTGGGATTTTGTTGTGCGGTGCAGCGGGTTCGTGGTGCATATTGCTTGCGCTGGCGTCTGCTGGCCGCTGGAAAAGGTTAACAAAACCGTGGGGCAGAGCGTTAGACGTTGGATGCGGGCACACGGAATTCTGGTGTTTGGCCTGCTGTTGATTCTGGCTATTCTGGCTTGGGATACATGGGTGGCCAAGATTGGCTATTTCCCCAAATCGCTGCAATTTACCCTGCGCGGGCCGGTCGATAATGCGGTGGACTGGCTGGCTGTGAACCCCACGTTTATTGGCTTCACGAAAGGGTTGCGCGCCTTTATCTATCTTTACGTCCTGAATCCGCTGGACAAGTTCATCGTCGGCCTGCCGTGGTGGTATGTTCTGGCGGTGTTTTTCGTTGTGGTATGGCGTTCGGTGGGCATTGGGTTTGCCTTTGTAACGGTGGCCATGCTGCTGTTCACTGGGTTGGCGGGGTTGTGGGGGATCACCATGTATACGCTGGCCTCGACCTTGGCTTCGATCACCATTTGCCTGCTGTTCGGCCTGCCGCTGGGTATTTTATCGGCGCAAAGCAAAGTCGTTGATTCCGTTTTGACACCGATTCTGGACGCTATGCAGACCATGCCTGCATTTGTCTACCTTATCCCTGTGCTGATGTTCTTTGGCGGAAATCCCGTTACCGCGGTGATTGCCACCGTGATTTATGCCATCCCGCCCATGATCCGGATGACCAAACTGGGGCTGCAACAACTGCCCGAGGAAATAAACGAGGTGTCCAGGATGTTTGGCTCCACAAGCCTGCAAACGTTGCTCAAGGTTAAGCTGCCAATGGCATCGCCTTCAATCATGCTGGGGGTCAATCAGGCAGTGGTGATGGCTTTGGCGATGCAGGTGATTACGCCACTGGTGGCGGGGTTGGGATTGGGCAAAGAGGTGTTCCACGCGATGAATACCGCGGACACCGGACGCGGGTTGGTGGCGGGAATCGGCATCGTGCTGCTGGCGATTGTGCTGGATCGCCTGACGCAAGCCTGGACGCGCAATCAACGCTACGCTTTGGGGCTATAAATTATTTGTAAACACCGCCCTGCGTGATAGGCCATTAGCAAGAGAATTCGGAAAACTGGGATAACCAACTGGGAGACGACAATGAAAATGCTTAATTTTCTGACGGCGGGCGCTGTGGCGCTTGGCATTGCTGCATCTGCGCAGGCGGGGGGCGTTCTAACGGCACCCGAGGCCGACTGGACCGGCGGACAAGTGACTTGCAGGGTGCTGCAATTCATTCTTGAGGATGAAATGGGGTATAAGGTCAAGCGCATCACCATGCCATCCGGACCGGGCGTGCGCGAGGGTATCCGCGCCGGTGATCTGGATTTCGCTTGCGAAAGTTGGCCGTCTTATGATTCCACCAAAGAGAAATACGTCAAGGAATGGGGCGGCGACGGTTCTGTGGCCAAACTGGGCGATGTCGGGATTATCGGTGCCAGTTCCTATTACGTGCCCCGCTACCTGGTTGAGGGCGCAGACGCACCGGCACCAGATCTCAAAACGATTGCGGATTTGAACAGGTATGTGGACCTGTTCAAAACTCTGGAATCTGGTGGCAAAGGCCGCCTGCTGGGTTGCCCGGCCGCCTCTTGGGAATGCGAGGACACCAAGCGTATGGAGATGCTGGGTATCAACTTTATCGCGGCTGAACTGGGTGCAGAAACCGCCCATTGGGCCGAGATGAAAGCGGCCTTTGCGCGCAAGGAGCCGTTTGTGGCCTATGCTTGGGAACCGCATTGGATTCACGCAGCCCTTGATCTGGTCGCGCTGGAACTACCCGCTTTTGACAAGGATAAATGGCCCGCAACCGGTTGGGCCAAAGACGTGCCTTATAACTATGGCCGTCCGGACCTGATCAAAACCGATCCCGAAGCGGCGCAGATGATCATCAATTCCAGCCTGAGCAATAACGAACAGGCAGCGATGATTTTGGCAATTGATGTCGATGGTCGTGACATGGACGAGGTTGTTCGCGAATGGATGGCGGCAAACGAATCGGTTTGGCGCGCGTGGATCCCCGGCTCCGTTAACTGAAAACCGTTCACTGAGATTGAAACAGGCCCCAGTGTGGGCCTGTTTTTTTGTGCGCGGGGTTATCCGGCGTGCAATAGTTCGGCCGTTTCGCTGGCCTGTACAAAAAGACCATTGTTGGCGAAGAATGCCTGAATTTGTTGCTGTGCCACCTCAAAAGGGGGCAAGGGCTTACCCGCATCAACAAAGGTAATATGGGTCACCGTGCCAACGCCCACGTCTTTTTCAGATTCTGGCCGCCAGTCGGAATCTAGGTGATCCGTCAAATGTGTGGTTGCCAGCAGAGCGCCGTTTTTATAATGGCGGATGACCGGATGAATGAACGGGTCCGGAGTGTCGCCAAAAATGGTATGTTGCCGTTTGACATGGAATGAATTGGCGCCGAAATCACCAAACTCTAGGGTGATTTGCAGGAATTCCTGATCTGCAAAAGGCGCGGTGGATTGTATCCAATCCACCGGAACATCTTGGAAAACCTGCCCTTTGTTCTTGCCCGACAGCACGATGGCATCGCCCAGAAAGCCCGGTTGCAAAAACAGGCCAGCGGATAGGCTGATGCGGTCGATGATCTGCTTTGTGACTGCTTGGGTGTTCAGGTCCAGCGCCGCGCTTGGGTATTCTGTACCCTGCACACGGCTAGCGATGAACTCTGCCAGACAGGCCACGTTATGGCGAAAACCATGCACAAAACCCGACATGGTTTTGCGGTAATCACGCGAATGGGTGATTGTTCCGGCAAAGAAAAGGTCGGGCGTTGTCGTGCTCTCCCATTCGCAGCTCATCAAGGGCAGCTTGTTGTTGGAACACATTTCAGGGCGGATTTCGGGGGCGAGAATGCTGTTGTCAAAGCGAAAACCGGTGCAGGCAATGATGTGATCGTATTGCAGGATAATGGTGTGATCCGCCGCGGCACCCATTTTGATGGTCACAGTATAAAGGCCGTCCTTGAGCACGATACTGTCGATCTCGCCGTCCAGCATCGCGTTTTGTGTCTTCAATTGATAGGTATCAAGGAAGTTGTTGTTCACCGCCCGCAGATCGCCAACATAGTGGGTTTGCCAAGCAAAAGACACAGGCTCTGGGCTGACCACATGGATTGCCTGCGCTGTTTCCACCAGCGAATCAGCGGTTTCAAAGGCAGAGTTGCCCTTGCCGATAATCAGTACGCGTTTGTTTTTATAGATCTCGGGGTCAGTGTTGAAATCGTAATAATTGTCGGTGGTTTCGATTCCTTTAACCTCTGGCATCCAAGGCTTGCCAAAGCCGGTGGCCACAATTACCCGTTTGGCCTGCACAACGGCGCCGTCGGCGCAATCGAGGCTAAAAATACCGTCTTGCTTGGAAATTTGCGTCACATCACAGTTCAAAAGGATGTTGTCCGACAATTGCGCGGCAAAATCGTCCAGATACCCCACATAATCGTCGGCATTGGGGAAATAGCTTTTGCTGATGTCCCCGAAAACTTTGCCTTCTTGATTGATCAAGCTGTTCCAATCATAGCGAAGCTGTGTTTCAGGATTGGAATGACCGGTATTGGGCTTGTTAACTGAAATCAGGGTTCGATGGCGTGGAAAATGGCGAAAGAAGTCACTGACCGCTCCGGATTTTTCGAGGATTCGAAAATCAATGCCTTTTTGTTTTAATAAGTATCCCGCTTGTAACCCTGCAGGGCCGGATCCGATAATACAGCATTCAATCACTTTTTGTGCTCCTGATTTCTCTCATTGCGGGTGGCAACTTTGGCATCGCAACCCTTAATTCCTAATTATCCATTAAAAATAGTTTGCACAACATCAAGATGCTAGTATGGCGCGAAACTGCGTGCGGTAATGGGCCAGAAACGAGCATGATTTTGACGAAAAATGCCCTTAATGACAGGTAAAGGGGAAAATGTCCGTGGCCAGCAGCGGAATTGCTATTCAAACGGCGTGATACACTTGACGCGGCGCTGAATCAGTCCTAATAAGCGGCTCGAAATTCAATTGCTGAATGGGCAGGGGTCCGATAGGCAGAACCGTAAGGAATGATCGCATGTCCCGTCGTTGCGAATTAACAGGCAAGTCGCCAATGTCCGGCAATAACGTAAGCCACGCCAAGAACAGAACACGGCGCCGGTTTTTGCCAAACCTGAATGATGTTACCCTGATCAGCGATACTTTGGGCCGCTCGTTCAAGTTCCGTATCTCTGCGGCTGCTTTGCGCACAGTCGACCATCGCGGTGGTCTGGACGCCTTCTTCGCGAAATCCAAAGATGCCGAGCTGTCAGACTCTGCGCTGAAAGTTAAAAAAGACATTGCAAAGGCTCAGGCCGCGGTCTGATCCCCCTTTGCTCCTGATTATTGGCGGCCTCGAACCTGGTTCGGGGCCGCTTCCTTTTGTCCTGCATCTATTTGGAAACACTCCGCATATTATTACGTGCAAACGACTCTCCGATCACCGGAGTTATTAAGGGCTGGAGACCAAATGCGCGCAGTGTTGAAATCGGCCAAGGTGGTTGCGGTTTTATTGGCGCTTGGCTGGGCCGGCTTTGCGGTTTATCTGGGAACTCTTGCAGATTATGATCGTATTGTGATCGAAGACGCCTATGTGCAGGTGTCTGGCAAAGCTGCGCGCTCGGGTGCGGCATATATGGTGATCCGCAACAATACCCAAACTGATGATCGGTTGATTGCCGTATCTGCCGATATTGCGCGGGTGGCCGAGTTGCGCGGCAATTTTGAGGGGGAAAACGGCGTTGTCGCGATGCGCCGCATTGAAAACGGAATTGATCTTCCTGCCGGAGTGGTAACCGTGCTGGATCGGAGGGGGGCGCATGTGGTGTTGTTTGGGCTATGGCATACTCTGTCGCCGGGGGATAACGTCAACCTGACCCTGTTTTTTGAAACCGCCGGTGAAATCACGCAGAAAATGCAGGTTGGTCAGGAACGCTAGCCTGCCATTGCCTCGCGCCAGTGACGCCGACACAGGGAAACATAGGTTTCATTGCCGCCGATCTGCACCTGCGCCCCGTCTTGCACCACATTGCCCTGATCGTCCTGACGTACCACCATCGTCGCCTTTTTGCCGCAAAAACAAATGGTGCGCACCTCGCGCATTTCGTCAGCTGTGGCCAATAGGGCGGCGGAACCCGGAAACAGCTTGCCCAAAAAATCAACGCGCAGCCCGTAACACATTACCGGCACCCCGAGATCATCCACCGCGCACGCAAGTTGCCAGACCTGTTCGCTGGTCAGGAATTGGGCCTCGTCGATAAAAACGCAAGTCAACGTGGTGGATTTAATCCGCGTGTCGATCATCTTATAAAGATCACTTTCACCATCAAACCCGTCGGCCTTGGCCTCAATGCCGATGCGTGAAGAAATGGTGCCGCTTGTCGCCCTGTTATCAAAGCACGCGGTGATCAGATAGGTTTCCATCCCCCGCTCGCGATAGTTATGCGAGGCTTGCAACAGCGCAGTCGATTTACCTGCGTTCATGGTGGAGTAGTGGAAATACAGCTTGGCCATAACCGATACATTACGGGGAATCTGCGGGGGTTCAAGAGGGTAAAAAGGGTGGCCGACAATCATTGTACAGCGCTGCAGCCAGAAACCGGGGGACCAGTATTGGGGGTGGCCTCCGTGTTCAGAAAACGCAGAGCATTCGGCTGTATTCTGCCGACAATCAAAGTTCGTTCGGAAATCTGGGCGGGTGGTGTATATATTGAACGGCAGACAGACGGGGAAAATAAATGCAACATTCTTTTGAAACACTCGCAGCCATCCGGTTTGGCTATGGATTTCGCCCCGGAGAACCGGATATTCGCGATGCGGGACAGTTGTTAGCCCAGTTGCAAGGGCCGGATCACGCGTTGCAAGCGTTTCCAACACCCGATTTCGGCACGCGGCGACAGGTTTACAAAAATTACCGTGTTCAGGTTAATCTGGCGAAAAACCAAGGTTCCGAGGCTGCACCGGATTTAAAAACGAGCAAGCGCGCGCGCAAAGATTTGGTGGCCGCCGATATTAACGCGCGGTTTTCCCGCGCCATCCTCAGTCCGAATGGCTTTCGTGAACGTCTGGCCGCGTTTTGGGCCGATCATTTTACCGTAGTTCCCAAAGGGCAGGGGCCAATGACAGTTTACGGCGACTTTATGGATGTTGCGATCCGGCCCAATATTTCGGGGCGTTTTGCCGATATCCTGATCGCCTCGACACTGCATCCCAGCATGATCGTGTTTCTCAATCAAAACAAATCCTTTGGCCCGAATTCGAAAACTGGCAAAAACAAAGGTCTGGGGCTGAATGAGAACCTCGCGCGCGAGGTTTTGGAGCTGCATACAATGGGGGTAGGCGCCAGTTATTCTCAAGCCGACGTGCGGCAGTTCGCGGAATTGCTGACGGGGCTGTCAAGCTCGGGCAGTGGCACCCAGTTCAGGGTAAGGGCCGCAGAACCGGGGGCGGAAACTATTTTGGGGAAATCTTATGGGGGCAGAGGCAAAGCAAAGCTCTCTGATATTGTGGCCTTTCTGGAGGACGTCGCCCTGCATCCGGAAACTGCCCGCCACATTGCGCGAAAGCTGGCGGTTCATTTTGTTGATGATGCACCGGACCTTACGCTGGTTGCCCATATGGAACAGGCATATTTGCGCAGTGGCGGTGATCTTACAGCGCTTTATGTCGCCATGCTAGAACACCCTGCCGCTTGGGGATTGCTGGGCGGAAAAGTTAAGCAGCCCTTTGGGTTCATTGTATCAGGGATGCGCGCATTTGGTGCTACCCGCAGTCAAGTTGCAGGCCTCAAGGCTGGGCGGGTGCGGCGGATGTATAGCCTGCCCATGGCCTCTATGGGGCAACCGACCCTAAGCCCCCCTGGCCCCAATGGCTGGCCCGAGGAAGCCGAAGCTTGGATTACGCCGCAGGGATTGGCTGCGCGTTTGCAATGGGCCTTGCTGGCCAGCACCCGCTTTGGATCAGAGACCGACCCGCGCCTTTTTGTGGAAACCACCCTGCGCGATGTGGCCGGGGAAACGCTGAAGTTCTCGGTCGCGGGATCGGAAAATCGGACCGAGGGGTTGGCGCTGGTGCTGGCCTCGCCAGAATTCAACAGAAGGTAGGGCGCTATGGTACATTCAAGACGCAAATTTCTGGCCAGTTCGCTGGCACTGGGCTGCTCGGCGGCAGCAAGCCCGCTGATGGCACCGGTCACCTTTGCCTCGGTTCCCTCCGACAAGCGTCTGGTGGTGATCATTCTGCGCGGTGGCATGGATGGGCTGAGTGTGGTCAGCCCTGTGGCTGATCCGTTGTTAGCCGGTTATCGCCCTTCTATGTTGGGCCAGCGGCACCTGAACCTTGACGGCTATTTCGCTCTGCATCCGCAGCTTGCCGATCTGATGCCATTGTGGAATTCGGGTGATCTAGGGTTTGTTAACGCGGTTTCAACGCCTTATCGCAACAAGCGCAGCCATTTTGACGGGCAGGATATTCTTGAGGCAGGTGGCTTAAGTGCGGGCAGTGATGTGCGCGAAAGTGGCTGGATCAACCGGATGCTGGAACTGATGCCGGGCGCACGCAGGGATTTGGCATTTTCTGTCGGGCGCGAAAACATGCTGCTGCTACGCGGGAACCACAAGGTTTCCAGCTGGTCTCCGGACGGGCGCATTGACCTCTCGCCGCAGGCACAGGTGTTGCTGGATGTGATTTATTCCAAAGATCCGCTGTTCGCCGGGGCGGGTGGCGATGCCCTGACCCTTGCAAACCAGTTGAACATGGCCCCCGATCCGGCGATGACTGAAGAGGTCGATATGGCGGGCATCATCCAGAACATGGTGGAATCGAAAAAGTCGCAAAAGGCTGACGGCCTCGCTGCTTTTGCGGCCAACCGCCTCAAAGCCGACACCCGTATCGCGGCGTTTTCAATTGGCGGTTGGGATACCCATTTCAAACAGTCGAAAAATATCAACAAAGCGCTGGGGCAGTTGCGTACCGCGATCCTGACCTTGAAATCGGAATTGGGGCCTGTCTGGCAAAAAACGGCTGTGGTCTGCATGACAGAATTTGGCCGCACTGTACGTGAAAACGGATCGGGCGGTACGGATCACGGCACCGGTGGGTTGATGGTGCTGGCGGGGGGGGCCGTGCGCGGTGGCAGAGTTTACGGCGACTGGCCGGGGTTGGCGGCGCATAACCTGTTTGCCGAGCGTGATTTGATGCCCACCAATGATGTGCGCAAATACGCTGCGTGGATGGTGCGTGATTTGTACGGCTTAGGGCAATCAGGGCTTGAAACCGCTATCTTTCCGGGGCTGGATATGGGAGAGAATCCGGGAATTATTTTGTAGCGAAAGGCGACCAGCATGAAGAGACAATTTGGGGCGCCGCTGGGAGACTGGAAGCCGCCAGCCGCTCCGCTTGGGCAGGTGTTAACGGGGCAATACGCCGAGCTGGAACCGCTGGATGCCACGCGCCACAGTTCGGATTTACACGCAGCAAATCAGCAAGACACGGCGGGGGACATCTGGGACTACTTGCCATACGGGCCGTTCGGATCCTTGGATGAATACAGCGCATGGGTGCGCGAAATTCAAGGTATTGCTGATCCATTCTTCTACGCAATCAAGGACTTGGAGACCGGCAGATATTGCGGAGTTGCGTCCTTTCTGCGGATCAACCCCGCTTCTGGCTCTATTGAGGTGGGCCACATCAATTTCGCCCCCGCACTGCAACGTACTCGCGCCGCTACAGAGGCAATGTATTTAATGATGCAATGGGCTTTTGAGGCGGGCTATCGCCGTTATGAGTGGAAATGTGATGCCCTGAATGGGGCCTCTCGCCGCGCAGCGTTTCGTCTGGGGTTGTCTTATGAGGGGGTTTTCAGGCAAGCTACTGTTTATAAGGGCAGAAATCGTGACACGGCTTGGTTCGCCGCGATCGATAAGGAATGGCCCGCGCTGCAGGACGCCTATCAGTCTTGGTTGCAACATTCGAATTTTGATGCGGCGGGCCGACAAAAAACCAGCCTTGGCACCTTCACTGCAAAAGCGCGGCTTTAGCGGCGATCGTCGCTAAATGGGCCACCTTCATCGGCCAGTTCTTCGGCGTGACGTGCATCCGATGTCATCGGCGGGTCTTGGGAGAAACCGTAATCCTCGGCGGGGCGGGCAGGTGCGGCCGGTTCAAAGGGCGGTGACGATTTGGGGGTGATCTCTGGTTCTGCCGAATGATCCTCGATTAGCCCTGCCATTTCAGCAGGTTGGGATTTTGCCCTGCGGAAAATCAGCATTGTGTGATAGGTCTCAACCCGAGCTTTCAATAGCCCTGCCTTTTCATCCACCGGCAGGCTGTCAGAGCGCAGGTATTCCCAGCCATCAGAGGCCATTTCGTTCATTAACTCGCTCAAAACCATGGCGAATTGCGCTGCCGTGCCTTTGACGCCTTTGAACTTGCGCGCGCGGGTTGGCGCGGCAATGGCTTTGTACTCAAAACTTTGCATCTGGTAAAAACCTTTTGTAAGCGTAGCGTCCGTTTTGCCCGATTGAGCGTAGGAGGGCAAGAGGCCTGTCGGTTGGGCCGGTCGGGGTTTAGCCTGCCAGTTTCTGTGCCACAATCTGGTTCACAGCTTTGGGGTTGGCTTTGCCACCGGTGGCTTTCATCACTTGTCCAACGAACCAACCCGCCAGTTTGGGGTTGGCTTTGGCCTTTTCGACCTGAGCAGGATTATCGGCAATGATCTGGTCTACAGCGGCCTCGATCGCGCCGGTATCGGTGACCTGCTTCATGCCGCGTGCCTCGACGATCTCTGCGGGATCTCCGCCCTCTGTCCATACAATCTCGAACAGGTCTTTGGCGATTTTCCCAGAGATCGCATCAGAGGACATCAGGTCGAGAACGCCGCCCAACTGCCCAGCGGAAATCGGGCTATCTTTGATGGATAATTCAGCTTTGTTCAAACGGCCGAACAGTTCATTTATTACCCAGTTGGCGGCGAGTTTGCCGTTACGGTCCTTGGCCACGGTCTCAAAATAGGCGGCGTCAGCAATGTCTGCGGTCAGCACGCCAGCATCGTATACCGTCATGCCGTAATCAGACACAAAACGGGCTTTCTTGGCGTCCGGCAGTTCGGGCAGGCTAGCGGCGATGTCGTCTACCCAAGCCTGCTCAATTTCCAGTGGCAGCAAATCAGGGCAGGGGAAATAGCGATAATCCTGCGCCTCTTCCTTACTGCGCATCGAGCGGGTTTCGTTTTTGTCTGGATCATAAAGGCGGGTTTCTTGCGCAACTTTACCGCCATCCTCCAGGATTGCAATCTGACGACGGGCTTCAAAATCAATCGCCATTTGCATGAAACGCAAGGAGTTCATATTTTTGATCTCGCAGCGGGTGCCTAGGTGATCGAAATCCTGCGTTTCCTGATAACGCTCATAATCGCCCGGACGGCAGATCGATACGTTCACATCGGCGCGCATAGAGCCGTTTTGCATGTTGCCATCACACGTACCCAGATAGCGCATGATCTGGCGCAGTTTGGTGACATAGGCTGCGGCCTCTTCGGGGCCACGAATGTCGGGGCGCGACACGATTTCCATCAGTGCAACACCGGTGCGGTTCAGATCGACGAAAGACATATTGGGATCCATGTCGTGCACGGACTTACCGGCGTCCTGTTCGAGATGGATGCGTTCAATCCGCACCACACGGGCAATGCCGGGTTCGAGTTCAACCAACACCTCGCCCTCACCCACAATAGGGTGATAAAGCTGGCTGATTTGATATCCTTGCGGCAGATCGGGGTAAAAGTAGTTTTTGCGATCGAATGCAGAGAACAGGTTGATATCCGCCTTAAGGCCGAGGCCGGTGCGTACCGCCTGTTCAATGCAGTATTCGTTGATTACGGGCAGCATGCCAGGCATGGCAGCGTCAACAAAGGAAACGTTAGAATTGGGTTCCGCGCCAAATTTGGTAGAGGCCCCCGAGAACAGTTTAGCGTTGGAGGAGACCTGAGCGTGAACTTCCAGACCAATGACAAGCTCCCAGTCGCCGGTGGCTCCTGCAATGATTTTTGGTTTCGGCTCTGTGAAAGTAAGGTCTAACATGGGTCTATCCGCGCAAAAAGGTATCGCGGGTGTTTTAGGGGGTTGGCTGGCGGGGGGCAAGGGGTCTATGGCCTGAGCGTTGGGGTTATGACCC
>JAHRVG010000108.1 GCA_019090795.1 Paracoccaceae bacterium
ATTTCCAGCCCGACCTTATCCAAATTGACGCTCGTCAGCGGGATCGAAGCCCCCGCGTGGCGCGGCAGGATATAGTTGCGCCCACCAAACCGCGCCACGCGGGGGCTTCGATCCCGCTGACGAGCGTCAATTTGGATAAGGTCGGGCTGGAAATTTATCGCGTTGGAGACCGGAACCTGCTGCGTGCCTTGCAGGATGGCTTGCTGACGCAGCCTCTGTCGCGTTGGGATATGTCGGATCTGCAACGCAATCTGGGCCAGAAGGTCTGGAGCGGCGAGGCAGACGTCGAGCGGGAACAAAACCGCGAGGTGATCACTGCGCTGCCTGTGGGTGCGGCGATCACCACTTTTAAGCCGGGTGCCTATGTGATGACCGCGCGCGATCCCAACGGTCAGCCGGATGACGCGTTTTCAACCCAGTGGTTTGTTGTTACCGATCTGGGCGTGTCCAGCATGGTGGGCAATGATGGCCTGCATGTGTTTACCCGCTCGCTTGGAAGTGCGGCCCCAGTCGGTGCTGTCAAAGTGCAACTTTTGGCCCGCAACAACGAAGTGCTGGGCGAGGCGGTGACAGATCCCGCTGGCTATGCCCATTTCGCGCCGGGTCTGGTGCGCGGCTCGGCTGGGAATGCGCCTGCTATGATCACTGTAATGACCGAGGGGGGGGATTTTGCGTTCCTCAATCAGGGAGCGGCAGAATTTGATCTCTCGGATCGCGGCGTCGCGGGGCGCGTTGCCCCCCCGCCGATTGATGCGTTTCTGGCCACGGATCGCGGGGCCTATCGTCCGGGTGAACAGGTTCATGCAACTTTGCTTGCGCGCGACCACAAAACGGCCGCTATTCGCGACCTGCCGCTGACGCTGGAATTACTGCGCCCTGATGGGGTGCTGTTTTCCAAACGGCTGGTATCTGACAATGGCGCGGGGGGCGGAACTGCTACGTTTGATTTGCCTTCCAATGCCCGACGCGGTACGTGGAAATTGCGGGTTTACGGTGATCAAAAGGCCGCCGCACTGTTGGAACGCCGCATTCTGGTCGAGGATTTCGTGCCGGAACGGATTGATTTTGATCTAGCCATACAACAGGCGTCAATTCGCCTGACAGACCGCCCGGTGGTGTCGATTGACGCGAAGTATCTGTACGGCGCGCCCGGTGGTGATCTGCCGGTTGAGGGCGAGATCAAGCTGACCGCAGTCAGTGTATTGAAGGGCTACAATGGCTTTACCTTTGGCCGCGCCGACGAACGTTTTGACGCGCATTATGCGTCTGTGAACGAGGGCTGGCAAACTGGTGCTGATGGGCATCTCGATCTGAAGATGGACTTGCCTCAGGTTGATACGGTGAACAAACCGTTGCAAATCGAGGCCTACATCCGCCTGCGTGAGGGTTCTGGCCGTCCTGTTGAGCGCCGTATCAAAGCGCCGATTGAACCAAGTGGCGCGATGATCGGTATCAAGCCATTGTTCGATGGGCAGGCGGGCGAAGGCGCGATTGCGCAATTCGATATAATCGCTGTCGGGGCTGGCTTGGCGCGGGTTGAACTGCCACGGGTGGGGTGGGTTTTGAATCGTATCCACACCCGCTATCAGTGGTTTCAAAGCTATGGCGACTGGGATTACGAGCCGATCACTCGCCGCGAACGGATTGCCAGTGGCGAGGTTGCCTTGGGCACCCAAGCCATGGCACGAATCGCGGCACCTGTGGAATACGGCAAATATGAGCTGAAACTAATCTCACAGGATGAACCCTACACCGCCAGTTCCTACCAGTTCTCGGCGGGGTGGTATGTGACGTCCGATGCAAATGATACACCGGATACTTTGCAAGTGGCGCTGGATCGTGGGCAATACGGTGTTGGAGAGGTTGCCAAACTGCGCATCAGCGCCCGTTTTGCCGGAGTGGCGCAGATTTCGGTGCTGAGTGATCGCCTGATTGAAACCCGCACAGTGGATATTTCCAAGGGTGCGAACTCAGTGGATATGATTGTGACACCGGATTGGGGTGCAGGTGCTTACGTGACCGTTAGTGCCATTCGCCCGATGGATGTTGCTGCCGGGCGCAACCCGGCGCGCGCGCTGGGATTGGTTTACGCCAAGGTTGATCCGGCTGCGAAACTGCTGACAGCGCATTTTGTGAATGCGCATGAGGCGCAGCCGCGCGCCAAGTTGACCGCGCGCCTGAAACTTGACGGTGTGATGGCAGGGCAGCAAGCCTATGCCACCATTGCGGCGGTGGATGTCGGGGTTCTGAACCTGACAGGATTTGAAACGCCGTCCCCGGACGATCACTATTTTGGCCAGCGCAAACTGGGCATCGGTATCCGCGATGTGTATGGGCGCCTTATTGATGGGCTGCAAGGCAACGCGGGCAAGCTGCGTTCCGGTGGCGATGGGGCTGCGCAACAGCGGTTGAATAATCCACCCCCGACCGAAGAGGTATTGGCACAGTTCTCGGGTATGTTGGTGGCCGATGAAAATGGCGAGGTATTGGTTGATTTTGATCTGCCCGATTTCAACGGCACCTTGCGCCTGATGGCGGTGGTATGGAGCGAAAAATCCGTGGGCCACGCAGTACAAGACGTTCTGGTGCGCGATCCGGTTGTGCTGGTTGCTAACGGGCCGCGTTTTCTGGCACCCGGTGATGAAACGCAGGTCCAGGTGGAATTGGCCCATGCTTTTGGCCCCACAGGAAATTTCGAGGTCGCCGTGAGCGTGGGTGAAGGTTTGCAGACAGCGGGCTTCAACAAGGTGGTGCAACTGGCGGACAAGCAACGCAAAACTCTGGTGGTGCCAATTGTGGCTACGGCAACGGGTTTGCAATCGGTTAATATCTGGGTGAAAACCCCCGATGGCAAAACCCTGAGCAAAAGCCTCAAGCTGCCGGTACTGCATAATGATCCGGAAGTAGCACGCCAAACCCGCCTGCAACTGGCTGGTGGCCAAAGCTGGCTGGTGGACGCGAGCGTGACCGCTGGCCTGCACGCGGGAACCGTGCGCGCGACACTGGCCGTTGGGACGCTGGCGCAATTCGATGCACCGGGCCTGTTGTCCGCGCTTGACCGCTATCCCTATGGCTGCACCGAGCAAATCACCTCAAAGGCGATGCCGCTTTTATATTTCGAACAGCTCTCCTCGGCGCTGGGGCTGGCGCATACCAAGACAGTTCAAAAACGGGTCAATCAGGCGATTACCGCGGTTTTGTCCAATCAGGCCAGCAACGGGGCTTTTGGCCTGTGGCGGCCAAATTCCGGGGATTTGTGGCTTGATGCCTATGTCTCCGATTTCCTGAGCCGCGCGAAAAAGCAGGGTTTTTCGGTGCCTGATCGTGCCTTTGGGCAGGCGCTGAACAACCTGCGCAACCGGATTAATTATGCGCAGGATTTTGAGGAAGGTGGCGAAGGTATCGCCTATGCCCTGATGGTACTGGCCCGCGAAGGCAATGCGGTAATTGGGGATTTGCGCTATTATGCCGACACCCATGCAAGCCGTTTTGCGACACCACTGGCACAGGCGCAACTGGGCGCGGCGTTGACCTCTTACGGCGATCAATCGCGCGCTGACCGCATGTTCCGGCTGGCGTCAAAGCATATTCTGCGGCCTGAACCCACAAAAGGCTGGCGTGATGATTATGGCTCGCACCTGCGTGATGCAGCGGCGATGCTGACGCTGGCGGTGGATGCGGGAACGCAGGCGGTGGACAGGGATGCGTTGGTGCGCACAATCACCCGTGCACCGATTGCCAACCGCTCCACACAGGAAAACCTGTGGTCACTGCTGGCAGCGCATTCCCTGACAAAGCGCCAAACGCTGGAGGGGGTTTCCCTGAACGGCGTGGCGATGACCGGCCCACTGGTGCGCGGGTTTTCCGAGGAAGAGTTGGCCAGTGGCCAAAGCCTGAGCAATAACAGCGGGCGGGAACTGACGGCGGTGACCACCGTCTTTGGTGTGCCTTCCGAACCGGAACCGGCAGGCGGGCACGGTTACAAGATCGAGCGTGAATATTACACTTTGGAAGGGGTTCAGGTGACGCCGGACAGCGTTGCGCGCAACACGCGTCTGGTCGTGGTTCTACGCGTTACCCCGCAACGAACCGCCGAGGCGCGCCTAATGGTGAATGACCCGCTGCCCGCCGGTTTCGAGATCGACAATCCCAACTTGATCCGTGGTGGCGAAACCAGCGCATTGGAATGGCTGGAAACCTACACCGATGTGGAACACAGTGAATTCCGAACTGATCGTTTCCTGACGGCGGTGAACTGGAGCGGCACCGACGCCTTGACGCTGGCCTATATTGTGCGTGCGGTGACAAATGGTCGGTTCCATCATCCGGCGGCCTCGGTTGAGGATATGTACCGCCCCGAATTCCGCGCCCGCACGGCGGCGGGTCTGGTCGAGGTTAGCGCAAACTGATGCGCCGCCTTTGGCCGATTGGCGGTATTGTCTGCCTGTTGGCTATTTTGGCCGTGGGGTTGGCGCTGGATCGTTGGGTTGCACGCACTAAACTGCCCAGCCTGACGGTGGCAGTTTCCGCCACAGTAGAGGACCGCAACGGAGCGTTGTTGCGGGCTTTTACGGTGGACGGTGGACGCTGGCGGTTGCCGGTGACGGTCGCGGGTGTTGATCCGGATTATCTAGCCCAGTTGATTGCCTTTGAGGACAAGCGGTTTTATCGCCACGGCGGCGTTGATCTGCGCGCCATGCTGCGCGCAGTGGGGCAGGCGCTCTGGCATGGCAAAATCATTTCGGGTGGCTCTACCCTGACGATGCAGGTGGCACGGTTGCTGGAAAATGGCAGCACCGGAAAATGGGAAGGCAAACTGCGCCAGTTGCGGTTGGCCCTAGCGCTGGAACGTAAACTGAGCAAGGATAAAATCCTCAATCTGTATCTACAACTGGCCCCCTTTGGTGGCAATATCGAGGGTGTTCGCGCGGCCTCGCTTAGTTACTTTCGCAAAGAACCGAACCGCCTGACCGATGCCCAAGCAGCAACGTTGGTGGCGCTGCCGCAATCGCCGGAACGACGACGTCCGGATCGCCATGCCAAGCGGGCGCAGGCAGCGCGGGATCGGGTTTTGCTGCGTATGGTAGAGGCCGGAGTGATAAGCAAGGATGCGGCGCGAGCGGGAATGCGCGAAATCGTGCCCTCGCAGAAAATCAACTTTCCGGTACTTGCCCCGCATTTGGCGGAACGGATGATCGAGGGGGGGCGGCCCGGATCAAACCATCGGTTAACGCTGGATAAAATGGCCCAAACGGGGATCGAGGCTTTGCTGCGCGCCTACGTACAGGGCCAAAGTGCCAGCCTTTCAGGGGCAATTGTGGTGGTGGACCACCACAGCGGCGAGGTGATCGTCTCGGTTGGGTCGCCGGATTATCTGGATGCCGCACGCGAGGGGTTTCTCGATATGACGCTGGCGCTGCGATCGCCGGGTTCCACCCTGAAACCGCTGATCTATGGTTTGGCCTTCGAGATGGGGCGCGCCCATCCCGAAACGGTGATCGAGGACCGGCCCACCGATTTCAACGGTTATGCGCCGCAGAATTTTGATAACCAGTTTCGCGGTGACATTCGACTGCGCAAGGCCTTGCAATTGTCCCTCAATATTCCCGCCGTGGCACTGCTGCAAGAGGTCGGACCGCCGCATTTGATAGCACGCATGCGTCGGGCCGGAGCTGCGCCGCAATTTCCCGGCAGCGGAGCGCCCGGTTTGGCGATCGGGCTGGGGGGGCTTGGCGTCTCTCTGCGCGATATGGTTGCGATTTATGCCGCGATTGCACGGGGTGGGATGCCGGTTCACCTGCACGAGAGGATGGGCGCGCGAGATGACAGTTTACGACCTCCGGTTCTCGGCCCTGTTGCGGCGTGGTATGTTTCCGACATTCTGGCAGGCATGGCCCCACCCGATAATGCACCGCGCGGTGGGCTGGCCTATAAAACAGGCACCTCCTACGGCCACCGCGATGCCTGGGCGATTGGCTTTGACGGCCAGCATACCATTGGCGTTTGGTTGGGGCGGCCTGACGGTGCAGCGATGCCCGGTGCCTTGGGGCGTGATCTGGCGGCACCCTTGTTATTCGAGAGCTTTGCCCTGATCAAACGCAGCCTGACCCCGCTGCCACCACCACCCCGTGCTGTCCTGACCGTGAGCAATGCCGAATTGCCCCAGCCTTTGCAAAGATTTCGCGGGCGGGGACAGTTGATCGCACCACAAGACCTGCCGCGCATTTCTTTCCCGCCCCATGGCGCGCGGATCGAGTTGGACGCGGGTTTTTTGGCGTTGAAGGTGCAAAATGGCAAGCCGCCGTTCACCTGGTTGGCGAATGGTAAGCCGGTGGAACCCGCCAGCTTTGAGCGGCAAATAATCTGGGAACCCGAAGGCCCCGGTCATCTGACACTTGCAGTGATTGACGCGGCGGGGCGTTCGCAAAGGGTTGAGGTGGTGTTGGAGTAGGGTAGCGCGCTTTACGGCTTTGCTTGATCCGGGTGCGCCAGCGCAACGGCGGGAATTTGTGCCAGCCGGGCCATGATTGCGTTGATCTTGGGGTAGGGGGACAGGTCCACCTGCCAGCGTTGGGCATTGTAGATTTGCGGCACCAAACACAGGTCAGCCATAGTGATTTCGTCACCGACACTATAGAGGCCAACGCCGTCAAGCATTGCCTCGTAAGCCGCTAATCCTTTGGGGATGAAATGCTGCATCCAGTCCTGCATTTCCATGCTGCCGCCAGAATTTGCGACAGCGTGTTTGGCCACCGACAGGTTGCAAACAGGATGAATTTCCATGGCGATTACGTAAGCCAAAGCACGGCATTTTGCGCGGCGCAGCAAATCTTGTGGCAAGAAAGAATAATGGCCCGCTTCGTGTAGGTATTCAATGATCGCAAGCGATTGCGTCAGTATCTGGCCATCAAAATCTACGCTTGGCACCAGCCCTTGCGGATTGCGGGTAAGGTTAGCCTCTTGGCAATGCTCGCCCAGCACAAGATCCACCGGTACGCTGGAATAATCCATCCCAGCAAGGCCAAAGGCGATGCGCAGGCGATAAGAAGCAGAGGAACGCCAATAGTCATAGAGGGTGATATTCATCCGTCCTCTTTCAGAAAATGCGCCAGTGTTTCGCGAAAAGCCGGTCCCTGTTCACCGAGTTTGTCCATCAACCGCCTCTCAAAGTCCAATGCCAGTGGGGTGATTTTGGACATCAACTCGTAGCCTTTCAAAGTTAGCTCCAACTCGACCAACCGCCGGTCTGTGGGGTTGGTTTTCTTGCTGATCAGGCCCGATTCCTCCAAGCGGGAGGCAGCCCGACTTACTTTGGATTTATCCATGTCCACCCGCTGAAAAATTTCGCGCACACTGACAGGGCCGGAAGTATGCAGGTGAAAAATCACCCGCCACTCGGGGATTGTGATGCCGAATTTCGAGACATAGGTTTTGGCAAACTCGCGGCTGACCCGCGACGACAGGGCAGCGAGTTGGTAGGGCAGGAAAGAGTCGAGTGAAAATTCGGGCACGGGTCCAGTTTCATAGCATTTGATGCGGCTTATGTTATGTACCGACAAGCACCCAAAATTCAATCTTTTTCTTGACCTCGTTGCGTTTGCAACGATATGAGTGAGTTAATTCCATTTGTCCCCCTTGCGCAGGAATACGATGAACAAAAACAGCAAATCCGATACTGTTGCGCCTAAAGGCGTTGTCATCGCCAAAACGTCCGTTGGCGTGACCGAGGGCTATATGCCCGGCTTTGGCAATGATTTCGAGACCGAGGCCCTGCCCGGTGCGTTGCCCGTTGGGCGCAACAGCCCGCAACGGGTGGAATACGGCCTCTATGCAGAGCAGCTGTCCGGCTCTCCATTTACGGCACCCAAGGGTACTCTGGAACGCAGCTGGATGTACCGGATGCGGCCTTCGGTCAAGCATGTGAGTCGTTTCACCAAGGTTGATATGCCGTACTGGAAGACCGCGCCACATGTGATCGAGGATGTGATTTCGCTGGGGCAATACCGCTGGGATCCTGTGCCGTTTCCTGATGCGCCGCTGAACTTTCTAACCGGAATGCGCACGATCACCAGTGCCGGAGATGTGCACACGCAGGTGGGTATGGCGACGCATGTCTATCTGGCCAATCAGGACATGGTGGATGATTATTTTTATTCCGCCGACAGCGAAATGCTGGTGATCCCGCAGGATGGGCGCCTGAAGATTTTTACCGAATTTGGCATCATTGATCTAGAGCCACTGGAAATCTGCATCCTTCCAAGGGGTATGCTGTTCAAGGTTTCCCTGCCGGACGGGCTGGCGCGGGGCTTTGTTTGCGAAAACTACGGGGCCAAGTTTACCCTGCCGGGCCGTGGGCCGATTGGCGCAAACTGTCTGGCCAACCCGCGCGATTTCAAGACGCCGGTAGCAGCCTATGAAAACAAAGAAACCCCCTGCAAGGTGATTGTTAAATGGTGTGGGCAGTTTCATCAGACTGAAATCGGTCACTCGCCGCTGGATGTGGTCGCATGGCACGGTAATTACGCGCCTTACAAATACGATCTGCGCAACTTTGCCGCCGTTGGTTCGATCACTTTTGATCACCCTGACCCGTCAATATTTACTGTGCTGACAGCGCCTACAGCCGAGGAGGGCACTGCCAATATCGACTTTGTGATTTTCCCCGAACGCTGGTTGCCGCAAGAAGACACTTTCCGCCCTCCATATTATCATAAGAACATCATGTCAGAGCTGATGGGCAATATTTACGGGGTGTATGACGCTAAACCAGAGGGGTTCATCCCCGGCGGCATCAGCCTGCACAATTGTATGTTGCCCCACGGGCCGGATTACAATTCGTTTGAAAAGGCGACCCATGACAGCTGGGATCCGATTAAGCTGACCAACACAATGTCGTTCATGATCGAAACCCGCTTTCCGCAAATGCTGACCCGCTTTGCCGCCGAGGAAGCGCCGATCCAGGAAAACTATACCGATTGCTGGGCCGATCTGGAGAAGAAATTCGACGGAACCCCAGGGCTGAAAGACTAACCCAAGATAAGGAAGCTAACTGTGGCTCTTATGAAAAGCTGGGTAGAGAGCGCCAACTCTGCCGATACTGAATTCCCGCTGAACAACCTGCCTTATGGCGTGTTCATGACTGCCGACGATGAGGCCCATTGCTGTGTTGCTATTGGCGACATGATCCTTGATTTAGCGGTTCTCGAAGATGACGGTGTGATTTCGGTGACCGATGAGCCGGTGTTTGATTTACCGTTTCTGAATGAATTCATGGATGCGGGCAAACCCGCTTGGGATGCCTTGCGTGCGCGCTTGATGGACCTGTTGTCAGAGGGGGGCGATGACACCCTGCGCGGTGATGCGGAATTGCAATCCATTGCCATGGCCCCGCGCGTGGGTGCTGAGATGGCGATGCCTTTTGTGGTGGCGGAATACACCGATTTTTATGCAGGTCGCCACCATGCAACCAACGTCGGCACCATGTTTCGCGGTGCGGAAAACGCGCTGCCGCCGAATTGGCTGCACATCCCGATTGGCTATAACGGGCGGGCGTCCACTGTGGTGGTTTCCGGCACCGACATCATTCGCCCTAATGGCCAGTTGAAAGGTCCAGGCGACGAGGTGCCGCGTTTTGGCCCCTGCGCGCGCTTGGATATCGAATTGGAAATGGGCGCGGTTGTTGGCACGGGTAACGCAATGGGCCAGCCGGTTTCCGTGGCTGAGGCGGACGACATGATCTTTGGTTATGTGCTGCTTAATGATTGGTCCGCGCGCGACATTCAGGCGTGGGAATATCAACCCCTTGGTCCGTTTCAGGCCAAGGCTTTTGGCACCTCGATCAGCCCTTGGGTAGTGACCAAAGCGGCGCTGGAGCCGTTCCGCACCTCGACCCCTGCGCGTGAAGAACCCCTGCTGCCACACCTGCAAGAACCTGGCCCAATGCTCTATGATATTGACTTAGCGGTGACGATGCGCCCGGAAGGGGCGAAAACCGAGACAGTGATTACGCGCACGAATTACAACCAAATGTATTATTCGTCAGCGCAACAATTGTGCCACCACGCATCAAGCGGTTGTGCTATGAATAGTGGCGATTTGCTGGGGTCCGGCACCATTTCCGGCCCTGAAAAACACGAGCGTGGCTCGCTGTTGGAAATTAGCTGGGGTGGCAAAGAACCCTTCACTCTGGACAGCGGCGAGACCCGCAGCTTTCTGGAGGATGGCGATACCATGACCCTCAAAGGTGCAGCCAAGGGTGAGGGCTATCAAATCGGATTTGGCGATTGTGTGGGAAAAATCCTGCCCGCTGTTAAGGTTTAAGGAGGCTCCCATGGCCAAGGCATTTGCGTCCCAAGGGGACATGACAGAGAAGAAAATCACCTTTGAAGAAGTGGGCGAGGGCCTCTGGGCCTTTACCGCCGAGGGTGATCCCAATTCCGGTGTGATTATCGGGGATGATTCAGTGATGATCGTCGAGGCGCAGGCAACCCCGCGTCTGGCAAACAAGGTGATTGAGAAGGTGCGCGAAGTTACCGACAAGCCGATCACCCATGTGGTTCTGACCCACTATCACGCGGTGCGGGTTTTGGGCGCATCTGCGTTCAACGCCGACCAGATCATCATGTCTGATGCAGCCCGCGGCATGGTGATGGAGCGGGGGCAAGAAGATTGGGATAGCGAGTTTCAACGCTTTCCACGGCTGTTTGAAGGGCATGAAAGCATCCCCGGCCTGACCTTTCCGACCACCACTTTCAGCGACAGCATGACGGTTTATCTGGGTAATCGCCGCATTGAAATCAAACAGATTGGCCGTGCCCATACCGCTGGTGATAGTGTGATTTGGGTGCCGGATGAGCAGGTGATGTTCTCGGGCGATATCGTGGAATACAACTCTGCCTGCTATTGCGGTGACGGTTATTTTGGCGAGTGGGGCAGCACGCTGGATGCGGTGAAAGCCTATAATCCCCAAAGTATTGCACCGGGGCGCGGAGACGCGCTGGTTGGGTTGGATCGTGTGAACGAGGCGATTGAGAATACCCGTGATTTCGTGGAAAGCACCTATCGACCGGCGGCGCGTGTGGCGGCCAAAAACGGCACGCTCAAGGATGCTTGGGATGCGGTGCGCGAGGAATGTGATCCAAAGTTCAAGGACTACGCAATTTACGAGCACTGCCTGCCTTTTAACGTTGCGCGCGCCTATGACGAAGCCCGCGGCATCGCCCATCCCCGCATTTGGACCGCACAGCGCGATCTGGACATGTGGGAGGATTTGCAAGGCTGATAGCGACCACCCCGCGCGTGATGCGGGGATTGTCGCCGTTAAGGGGAGTTTCGATTTAAAGCGGAGCGGCGGCGAATACATCTGACATGAAATAGGAGAGACCTGTGAATAAAATATTTGAAATTCCTATGTACCCCTACACCCGCTCGAAAGATCAAGACGCCACATCTCCTGTGCGCCATCCGGTTGTGATCATTGGGGCCGGGCCAGTTGGTCTAGGGGCAGCGATTGATCTAGCACAGCAAGATGTTCCAGTGGTTGTTCTGGATGACAACGACAAAGTGTCCTTTGGCTCTCGTGCCATCTGTTTTTCCAAGCGTTGTCTGGAGGTTCTGGATCGCCTTGGTTGCGGCCAGCCGATGGTGGATAAAGGTGTGTTGTGGGATACTGGCAAAGTGTTTTTTGGGGATCGTAAGGTTTACGATTTCAACTTGCTGCCCGAAGATGGCCACAAGATGCCGGCTTTCATCAATCTGCAACAGTATTATTTCGAAGAATACATGGTGGACCGCGTCAAGGCCTTGCAGGCAATGGGTAAGCCAATCGAAATCCGGGGCAAGAACAAGGTTTCCGCCATTGGCACCCACGATAATCAGGTGGTTCTGGAAATCGACACACCAGAGGGATCTTATAACATTGTGGCCGAGTGGCTGATTGCTTGTGATGGTGCCGGCTCGCCCACCCGTCGGATGCTGGGTAAAGATTTCGTTGGCCGAGAGTTTGAGGATAATTTCTTGATTGCCGATGTGATTATGGAGGCTGATTTCCCGGCGGAACGCTGGTTCTGGTTTGATCCGCCGTTCAATAAGGGCCAATCGGCCCTGCTGCACAAGCAACCAGACAACGTTTGGCGGATTGATTTTCAGCTGGGCTGGGACATCGACAAGGAAGAGGAACAAAAACCGGAAAACGTCATTCCCCGCCTCAAGGCGATGCTGGGTGACGAGGTTGATTTTGAGCTGGAGTGGGTGTCAGTCTACACCTTCCAATGCCGCCGCATGGAGGATTTCCGCCATGGTCGCGTGTTGTTTGCAGGCGATAGCGCGCATCAGGTCTCTCCTTTTGGTGCACGCGGGGCCAACAGCGGCTTGCAGGATACGGATAACCTGTGCTGGAAGCTGAAACTGGTGATGGATGGCAAAGCGGACGAGAGCCTGCTGGACAGCTATTCCCGTGAACGGGTTTACGGCGCGGATGAAAATATTCTGAACTCTACCCGATCCACTGATTTCATTACGCCCAAATCAAAGGCCAGCCGTTTGCTGCGCGACGCGGTTCTGGATCTGTCAGCGGAAAACGCATTTGCCCGCCCACTGGTGAACTCGGGCCGCCTGTCGGTGCCTTGTGTCTATGACGGATCAACTCTGAACGGGCCGGATACGGCATCTCTGCCCGATTGTAGCCGGGTAGGTTCAGCCTTGATGGATGCACCCTACGCAGATGGCTTCCTGTCCGAAAAGCTGGGTGACAATTTCCAGATACTGGCGTTCAACTGCGATGCTGAACCCGTTAGCATAAATGGGGTTGAGGCTGAGGTTCTGAAGATCAACACTGACGATATGCCGCTGATGCAAGAACGCTATCTGGGTGATGCTCACACGGCGATTTATCTGATGCGCCCTGACCAGATAGTGACGGCGCGCTGGTTGGTCGCTGACAGCGACACAATCGCGGCAGCACTAAAACAGGGGTGGGAGGCTAACATGACAAATCTGATCACAACACCGAATATCCCGAATGCGGATGATTTTTACGCGGAACTTTTGGCGGCTCATGAAGGTCTGGCAGATGCCGACAGCAACGCATTGAACGCCCGTCTTTTGCTGACTCTGAGCAATCATATCGGCGATCGCGACGTATTGTCCGAGGCGCTGGCGCTGGCCCGTACTGCGGGCAAAAACCAAGCTTGAGGGTAGGTCATGCCACATTTTGTAATCGAGTACTCGCGTGATTTGGAAGATCGTTATGATCTGTCCGAAGTCATGGAAATCACCTATGCAAGTGGTGTCGAAAGCGGCGTTATGGCCGCCGACAACATCAAGGTAAGGGCGCGGCCCTATGACCATTACCGGATACTGGATGACGGTGACAGCTTTCTTCATACCACGGTGTTTTTGCTAGGGGGGCGCACAGATCCACAAAAGGAACAAGTAGCCCGGATCCTGCGCGAGAATTTGCAAAGCTATTTGCAGGACGTAACCAGCATCAGTGTGGACATTCGGGACATGAATCCCCAAGTCTACAAGAAGCGGGTTCTGCCTGGAAAAGGCTAGGTAATCATGCTGAACCTGCGCAAGGTGCTTTTAAGTTGGTCCTGTTTCCCCAAAAAGCAGGAATTGTAGACACTTTGATGATATCCAGCAGATAATTAGTTAATGCTGAATACGTATTGGGGGGAATAACATGGTTATGGACAGCTTTGAGAAGTCGGTATTTTCGACCAGTGCGGTTGATGGGAAGCGGCTACAACATGATGTTTACACCAAAGGGGACGGGCCGGTTGTCCTGATTATTCAGGAATTGCCGGGGATAGGGATGGAAACGCTTGCGCTTGCTGACAGGCTGGCAGATGCGGGCTTTCGGGTCGTCCTGCCGCATCTTTTTGGGCCACTCGGAAAAATTTCCTTTGCTGGGAACCTGCGGCGCGTATTTTGTATGCGGCGCGAGTTCGCTTTGTTTTCCAAGCACGAGGCCTCTCCGGTGGTGAACTGGCTTGCCGCCCTGTGCAACCATGTAAAGGATCAATACAAAGTGGCGGGGGTTGGGGTGATTGGCATGTGCCTAACTGGCAATTTCGCGATTTCGCTGATGGCTGATCCGGCAGTTCTGGCGGCGGTGACTTCGCAGCCGTCCTTGCCCTTGCAGAGCCAGAAAGCCTTGCACATGTCGCCAAAAGATATTGAGGATATCCGTCAGGCGCTGGATGAAAAGGGCGCGATGTTGGCATTCCGGTTTGCGGGTGACAAGATTTGCAGGCCCGCCAAGTTTGACGCGATTGAAGCGGCCTTTAATCGAGATCACGACAGGATCAAGCTGACCCATCTGGAGGGCAAGGATCACTCGGTGCTGACCTTGGATTTCAATGATGAGGCGGGTTCGCCGACGGATTTGGCGCTACAGGAAATCATCGGCTATTTTGGCGCGCGGCTGGCTTAACCCTAAATAGTACCCGGCGGCAGATGCAGAATTTCGCACCGCCCGCTGGCGGAGATCTGCCAAACGCCAGTTTCATCTAGAACGATGGCAGACAGCCGTTTGCCATAGGCGGCACCGGTATCAATATTTATGCGATTGCCATAGTGGGTAACATCGTCAATCGGTGTGTGGCCATGAACGATAACCTTGGCATAGTTTTCGGTTGAAATATGGAAAGGTTTGCGCACCCAAATCAGGTCATCCTCGATCTGCTCGTCCAGTGGCACGCCGGGTTTCACCCCTGCATGGCAGAAAAAATGGGTATCACTTTGCCAGACATTGGGCAGGTTCTCCAGATAGGCCAGATGGCTGTCAGGCACGGCGGCAAGGGCCTCGGCTTGCAGCTGTTCCAGTGATTTGTCGTCGCTGTATTCGACGCCATATGAAGCCAGTGTTTCGCGCCCACCCATGCGTGGATGTAGCCAAGTGTAATCGGGGCGCAGGATCGGGTCGGCAGCAAGGGGGTCTTTCAGAAACATGGCGAACAGGCGATCGTGGTTACCGCGTAAAACAACCCATGGCCTGCCCGCATCGGCACCCGCCATAAGGTGGTCAATCACGCCTTTGCTGTCGGGCCGCCGGTCGACCAGATCGCCGATGTGGATGATGACGGGGTCAACAGCCGATTGAGTGGTGATGTCAGCTTCAATACAGCTGTGGATTGCGCGTAGCTGGTCCAAGTCGCCGTGAATGTCGCCAATAGCATAGATTGTCCGGGTCATTGGGGGTTCCTTGTAAGACATTGTTCGCAGGCCAGCCAACGGGTGCCATGCGACGCTTCTTTGTATGCAGAGACTGAAAGGTTTTAAACCCCGTGGCGCAGCCAAGCTGAAATTAATTGATGTGGCGGGTGGCGAAGGAATGGATGCGTTTTTTGTTGCACTGGTCAAGTTGTAGTCGGGGCGTTAAAAGCTGCCCTGACCTATATAGGACAAGCTCATGGCACAAAAAATACAACCGCAACCGGGGATCATGGACATTGAACTATATGTCGGTGGCAAAGGGCATGTGGACGGTGTTTCCAACACTGTCAAGTTGAGTTCGAACGAAAACCCTTACGGGGCCTGTGAGAAAGCCAAGCAGGCATTTCGTGCTGTGGCGGGGAATATGCATATCTACCCATCTTCGGATCACGCAGAGCTGCGCCACGCGATAGCGCAGGTGAATGGGCTGGACGGGGATCGAATTATTTGTGGTAACGGCTCGGATGAGGTTCTGTCGTTCTTGACGCAAGCCTATGCGGGTGTTGGCGACGAGGTTTTATTCACTGATCACGGATTTTCAATGTACCGGATTTGTGCTCTAGGGGCGGGGGCAACTCCGGTGGAGGCACCTGAGAAAGAGCGCTGCACCGATGTGGATGCGCTGTTGGCTGCGGTGACAGAGCGCACCAAGCTGGTGTTTCTGGCCAACCCGAACAACCCGACCGGCACGATGATTTCGGAGGCCGAGATTGAACGTCTGGCGGATGGTTTGCCTGCGGGGGCCTTGCTGGTTCTGGATGGGGCCTATGCGGAATTTGTCGAGGGCTTTGATGGTCATGCAGGTCTGGTGGACAGTCGCGACAATGTGTTTATGACCCGCACGTTTTCCAAGATTTACGGACTTGGTGGATTGCGCATCGGCTGGGGCTATGGACCGGCAGGGATTGTGGATACGCTGCACCGCCTGCGCGGGCCATTCAACATCAACGCGGGCGCTTTGGCAGCAGCCGAGGCGGCGGTTCTGGATCAAGCTTATGTTGAAAAATGCCGTGTGGAGAACGCCAAGTGGCGGGACTGGCTGATTGCGGCCTTGGCCGAGGCCGGTATTCCAGCAGATGCATCGCACGCCAACTTTGTTCTGGCGCGTTTTGACAGCGAAGTAGAGGCCGAGGCGGCGGATGAACGCCTGAAACAGAACGGGCTGATTGTTCGGCTAGTAAAAGGTTATAAATTGCCTAAATGTTTGCGGATCACCATCGGCAAAGGGGCCGATTGCAAGCGCGTGGCGGCTGTGTTGAAGCAGTTCAAAGAAGAACAAGGAAACTCAGAGCAGTGACGCAGATTTATAACAAAGTGGCACTGATTGGCCTTGGCTTGATTGCCGGATCAATCGGTTATGCAGTGAAACGTGGGGGGATGGCCGGTTCGGTTGTGGGCTATGCACGCACGCCTGATACCCGTGCCACAGCGCTGGAGCTCGGTTTTGTCGATGCGGTATTCGACACCGCAGCCGAAGCTGTTGTGGATGCAGATCTGGTAATTCTCTGCGTGCCTGTGGGTGCTATGTCCGATGTGGCACGCGCTATCGCACCTAACCTGAAACCCGGTGCGACGGTATCAGATGTGGGTTCGGTCAAGCAGGCAGTGGTCGAGGCGGTCGCGCCGCATTTGCCGGATGGCGTTCATTTTGTACCTACCCACCCGATGGCGGGAACAGAGCATTCCGGCCCGCATGCAGGCTTTGCAGAGTTGTTTGACAATCGCTGGTGCCTGACGACGCCTCTGGATAACTCCGACCCCCAAGCGGTAGAGCGGCTGGAAGATTTCTGGCGCGGCTTGGGGGCGAATGTGGAGCGAATGGAGGTCGAGCACCACGATCTGGTCGTCGCCGTTACCTCTCATGCACCGCATCTGATCGCATACACTATGGTGGGTGTGGCCGATGATATGGAGCGGGTTAGCAACACTGAGGTGGTTAACCTCTCGGCTGCTGGTTTTCGCGATTTCACCCGAATTGCGGCTTCCGACCCTACAATGTGGCGCGATGTATTCCTGAACAACAAAGTGGCAACGCTGGAAATTCTGGGGCGTTTCACCGAGGAGCTATTCGCCTTGCAACGGGCCATCCGCAAGGGTGACGGGCAAAAGCTGTTTGACTATTTCACCCACACCCGCGCTGTGCGCAAAAGCATCATTGAGGCGGGGCAAGATACCGATGCACCGGATTTCGGGCGTGGTGCGCCCAAGGAGACCTGATGCTAAAGGGGCTGGCATATGGGGTTTCGCTGACGGGGGTTATGTTGATCTCTGCGGGTGCCTATGCGGATGCCCCGCTGACGTCCTTGCGTCCGGTTCCGCGGCCAACCGTGATTTACCTTTCACCCTCAGCGATGCTGGCGCCTTTGGCGTCACCGCGGCCAAGGGCGCGCCCGGTAGCGGGGCAGTCAGAGACCACGATCGCAAATGCGGTACAAGTTGGCGTGATCGAAAAGGCGATTTCGGATGATGTGGCGAACCACCGAACCCTGATTGGCCGCAAGGAGCAGAAAAACGAGGTTGTGGCACAGGCCGCCGCCTTTATCAGCCCTTTTGCGGCCCTGCGTTCTTTGTTGCCCAAAAAGCGGCCCAAGGGGTTGCAGGTGGCAAGTATTGACCCCAAGACGTTAAAAACCGGTAAACCGGTGCGCTATCGCAAGAAGGGGTCGGTTTGCGGGGTCAAAGGCATTCGCGGCTATTCGGTGGCGCGAGTTCAGGGCAAAATAAGCGGGTGCCGGATTGATAATCCGGTACGGATCAACGAAGTGGACGGGATCAAGCTGACCCGCGAGGTTTTGATTGGCTGCGAGGCGGCCAAATCGCTGTATTCATGGGTGCGCAAATCGGCAAAACCTGCAATCGGGCGCCAGGGCGGCGGGTTGAGCAAAGTGCAAACCATTGCAGGATATTCCTGTCGCAACCGCAACAACAAGAAGGGCGGCAAGCTGTCAGAGCACGCCAAAGGCAAGGCGATAGATATTTCCGGTTTTGTGCTAAAAGACGGCAGCACGCTGAGTGTTCTGAAGGATTGGCGCAGTGCCTCCAAGGGGCCGACGCTCAAGCGGATGCACAAGACAGCTTGCGGACCTTTTGGCACTGTTCTGGGGCCAAATGCGAATCGCTATCATCAGGATCACTTTCACTTTGATGTGGCACGCTATCGCAGTAAAAATTATTGCCGCTAGTTCAGGGCGAACCGGGGTGCAGGGCCGATCGGGAAGAAGCCCAGACTCATGGTTCGGTTTGAAAAACTCAGCGGCGCGTCGATGGTGTCGGGGTTGCCGGACAGCTTGGCGATAACGCCAAGGACAGATTCGAGTGTACTCGCCAGTTCTTGTGGCACTGCCCCAGAACTGACCGCCACTTTGAGCATGTCTTTCCAGTTCTGCGCCCGAATGCGGATTTTTCCGGTAGGATAACCCAGACGGTCCAGTTCAACAGAACCTTTGGCCTGAAAATCCAACTGTCCCCAAGTGGCGGTCAGATCGGACAGGTCAAGACGTTTGAGATAGGGTTTTGCTCCCTCGACCGCCAGCCGGTCCCAAGGGGCATCAAAGGCCAGAGTGGAGCGGATGCGCAGCACGTCGAACACATCGGGTAGCAGGTTCGTAGGGTCAACAATGGCTTTGAAAATGCGCGCAGGCTTGACCTTTTCTGCCTGAAAGCCAACGTCATGGGCGAATTTTTCAGTGGCAGATTGCTGCGTGGTAAAAGTTGCCCTCGTCAGGGTCGAGGTCCAGTTGGCGGTGCTGAAAATATCCAAGTCTTCAACAATCACAACCGTGCGGTCGAGCGCAAGCGAGGTGTTGGGTTCGAATTTCACTGAAGAACGGATGTTGCGTGCCTTGATGGTCAGGGTTTCCTGAGGCGTTGAAATGGTTTGCTCTTGGGGCCAGACCACGATGATGTGATTGGGCTGATAGCTGAGGTTGTTGATATAGAGATGCGGTGCGGACCAAGCCCAGCCGGAACGCGGATCCGCCAAATGTAAATCCGAGATTGTGGTGTCAAAGCGGTTCGGAAAGCCCTGCACCTCCAGTGCTTGGTAATCTGCCACCCAGCCAGCCTGTTGGCGCCCGTCGAGCCACGCGCGCAGGGCGGCGTCTTTGGCGCTACTACCCGCCCACCAATAGCCAGACCAACCCAGCATGGCGAAAATGACCAAACCAACCAATAACCGCACCATTTGCAAGGCTCCCTTTCCAAACCGGACCGATTGCCGTTATAGCAGGCTGGAACTAGGGGGCCAGCGATGATTGAAAACGGGTTTTGGGTATTTGGCTATGGGTCTCTGGTGTGGAATCCCGAGTTTGCCTTTGAGGATCGTCAAATTGCCCGGCTTGATGGCTATGCCCGCAGTTTTTGTATGTGGTCGATACACCACCGTGGCACGGTGGAAAATCCGGGGCTGGTCCTGGCGCTGGACGAGGCCGAAGGGGTGCATTGTGATGGGGTGGCATTTTTTGTGGGGCCGGATACGGCAGCTGTGACGCTGGCAGAATTGCGTGCGCGGGAGCTGATTTCCTCGGCTTATGTGGAGGTTTTGCGTGATGTTGAATTTCGCGACGGGCGACGGGTCAAGGCGCTGGCGTATGTGATTGATGTGGATCATGAGCAGTATTGCGGTGGCATGGCACTGGAGAAACAGGCCGCAGTTATTGCGGCGGCTGTCGGGGGGCGCGGGCCCAATCCGGAATATCTGTACAATACGGCGGCGCATCTGGCCCAGATAGGGCTGGAGGATGTTGAACTGAACTGGCTGTCAGCAAAGGTTCGCGAGCTGCTGCGGGGCTAGGAGGCATCGCGCGGGGATGCTTGGCGAACAAAGAATGGCCGCGCACTATCAAGTGTTTCCTGAATTATTCGCGAACTTCGAGCACCATACCGTCAGCCTTGGTGACCTGCACTGTGGCGCCGATTTCACTGCCGGTTCCAGGCTGCCAGCGGGCGCGCCAGCGCATACCCTCTACTTCTACCGATCCTTTGCTATTGGTGCATTCCAGCACCTTGGCATTCCGGCCAATAAACCGCTGGCCGCGTTGGTTCAGTTCATCACGCTGGTGTTCGCCGCCATCACCAAAACGATTCAGCAGATAGCGTCCGCCAAAGGTCAGAACCACAGAGAGGGTGGCAAAAAGGGCAACCTGTAGGGCGCCGGAAAGGATTGCTCCGGCGGCCAGAATGCCAGCCATGACCAAGGCTGCGAGGGCCAACCAGATCAGCACAAAGGTGCTGGTGACCATTTCCAACGCACCTAGGACAAAGGCAAGGGCGACCCACCACCAAGGAGAAAGGCCCTCAAGAAAACCTAGGAACTCCATGGTTTACTCCTTGCCTGTGACGGCTTTGGCGATATCGGCGATGCCGCCGATGGAGCCGAGCAGGCTGGAGGCCTCCAACGGTATCATCACGGTCTTGGCCGAGGGGCCGGCGGCGATATCGCGCAGGGCTTCGGTATATTTTTGCGCCACGAAATAGTTGACCGCCTGAATATCGCCCTTGGCAATTGCCTCGGAAACCATTGCGGTGGCTTTGGCTTCTGCTTGGGCAGCACGTTCGCGGGCTTCGGCGTCCAAAAATGCGGCTTGCTTGCGGCCCTCAGCTTCGCGGATTTGCGCCTCGCGTTCACCCTCTGCGTGCAAGATTGCGGATTGCTTAGCACCTTCGGCGGTCAGGACTTTGGCGCGCTTGTCACGCTCGGCTTTCATTTGGCGCGCCATCGCGTCGGCAATGTCTGGCGGAGGCGAGAGGTCTTTGATCTCGACACGCGTCACTTTCACGCCCCACGGATGGGCAGCATCGTCGATTACACGCAGCAGTTTGGCGTTGATAACCTCGCGGTTTGAGAGGCTCTCATCCAGATCCATCGAGCCGATTACAGATCGAATATTGGTCTGGGTCAGATTTGCCAAGGCGCGTTGCATATCGCGGACTTCATAGGCGGAACTGGCGGCGTCAACCACTTGATAAAATGTAACCGCGTCGGTCAGAACCATGGCATTGTCCTTGGTAATGACCTCTTGCCGATCAATATCAAGAACAGTTTCCATCATATTCACTTGCGCACCGACCTTATCCATCACCGGAATCAAAAACCGCAGGCCGGGTTTCAGGGTGCGCACATATCGGCCAAAGCGTTCGACTGTCCATTCCTCTCCCTGAGGTACGGATTTGACCATCATGAATATCAGGATAAGCGCGAAAACCAGTACCGCGATAGCCGTTAGGCCGATAGTTTCCAAACTGGTGAAAAAGTCCAAGGTGTTGCCCCCCAAAAAATGTAATGCACAGTATCTGGGGTGTTTTTAGCAAAATTACAAGCGGGATACCATGTAACTTACCGTTGGAATATGTCGGGCAACACAGTAAGGTCGCGCAAAACAGAAGTTGCAGACCCATATTATGATACAGGCAGAACCCCAGAACGATCCGCAGTTTACTCAGCCGGTTAACCAGCTAACGCTGATGACGGTTTGCGTGATCCTTGTTGCCGTTGGGGGGTGGTTTTCTTACGGCGCGCTGATGCCGGTGTTTCTGGCAAATATCTATCTGAACGGCTTTATCTTCGGAGTTTTTGTCATCGGGGTGCTGGCCTGTTTCTGGCAGTTGCTCACGCTCCTCAGTTCCGTCAGCTGGATTGAGGGTTTTGCCCTGAACCGCCCAGGCCATGAATTTGTTAATCCGCCGGGGTTGCTGACCTCTCTGGCTACGTTGCTGCGCAAACGCGGTGCGCGCAATGCCCTGACCTCGACTTCGACCCAGTCTATACTGGATTCTGTTGCCAGTCGGCTGGATGAGGGGCGCGAGATCACCCGCTATATTATCAACCTTTTGATCTTTCTGGGGCTGTTGGGAACGTTTTACGGCCTTGCCATCACGGTTCCGGCAGTGGTGGAAACCATTCGCTCGCTGGCGCCGGATGATGGTTCCAGCACACTGGAGATTTTCGACAAGCTGATGTCGGGGCTGGAAAAGCAGATGGGCGGCATGGGCACGGCGTTCGGGTCATCCTTGTTGGGGTTGGCGGGTTCGCTGGTTGTGGGGATGCTGGATTTATTTGCAGGCCACGGCCAGAACCGCTTTTTTCGCGAGCTGGAGGAATGGCTCTCCTCGATTACCCGTATCGGGGTTTCGTCAGGAGAGGGCGACGCCGGTAACGTCGAGAATTTTGCCATTGCCGATATGCTGGAACATACCACCTTCCAAATGGAAAACCTGCTACAAGTGCTGATGCAGATGCAGGGGCGCGGGGACGAAGCTGATACGCGGATTGAGCGCTTGTCACTGGCAGTTGAGGGGTTGGTCGGTGTAGCGGGCCAAAACCAGGCAGAGGGCAGCCAGTTGTCAGAACAAATGGCCGAGGGGCAAAACAGGATCGCCGCCGTGCTGGAAAAAATGCCGCTTGGCGAAGATGCTGTTTGGGATGCAGAGGCGAAGATGCGCTTGCGCAATATTGATACGCAATTGTTGCGCATTCTGGAGGAGATGAGCGCCGGGCGTCAGGATGCGATGGCAGAATTGCGCGGCGATCTGAGGTCATTGGCGCAGGCGCTGGTGACGTCGCAGCGAAAGGGATAGCAAAACATGGCCCTGCAACGCCGATCCGGCAGCCGATTTTCTGCCAATATCTGGCCGGGGTTTGTTGATGCGATGACTGCGCTGTTGCTGGTGCTGATGTTTGTGCTGACCATTTTTATGATTGTGCAGTTTGTTCTGCGCGAGACCATCACCGGGCAAGACGAGGAACTGAACGAGTTATCGGTTGAAATTCTGGGATTGGCCAGTGCACTGGGGTTGGAGCGCAGCAAATCAGCGGCGCTCGAGGACAATGTATCAACGCTAAACAGCACACTGGATGCACGCGAGCAAGAGGCGCAGGAGCGTCAGTCGCTGATTGATGCACTAACGATCCAGAGCGACAATCAAGCTGAAAAAATCACCACTTTTCAATTGAAACTCTCCAGTTTCGAGGCGCAGGTAGCTGGATTGCTAACACAAAACTCTGATCTGTCATCGGAATTAGGTTCCCAGCGATCAAAGATTGCGGTTTTGACCGGCGAATCCGCCGCGCTTCGGGCGCGCAATCAGCGGCTGGCGGCAAATATGGCGGAACGCACCAGCCGGAACGCGGCTTTGCAGGCACAGAACAAAACTCTGAGCGGCGATCTTGCCGATCAACAAGCGCAGAACCAGCGGTTGGTGGCTGATGTTGAGGGGCGGGCGAATGCGAATGCAGAACTGGCCGCGCAAAACCAAAGGCTTGCGGCGGATGCCGAGGGGCTAGCGGATACGAATGCCAAGCTGGCCGAGGAAAACCAGTTGTTGCTTGCGGATAAGGACGCGTTGGAGCGGGCAAATCTGCAAGTAATTTCCCAAAGCGAGGCGTTGCAGTTGGCATTGGTGCGGGCCCGTGAAGAAATGGACGAAAGCGTAGAAGCGGCGCGTTTGGCGGCCGTTAAACGCGAGGTGATGGAGTCGGTAATCAGCGATTTGCAGCAAGAGGTTTCGAGCGGCGAAGGCTCTCTTTCAAATGCTTTGGCGGCTTTGGCGGCAAGTGAAACGGAGTTGGGAACAACCCGCAACGAGCTGACAACATCGCTGGCCGAGTTGGCAAGCTCGCAAGAAAACGCGGCTGGGTTGCAGGGAAATCTGGCGCAGATGCAAAGCGATCTTGCCAATTCCCGCGATGCGCTGGCATTGAGCCAGAAAGATTTGGCAGCAGCCCAAGGCGGACTTTCTTCTACGGGCGATCACTTGGAGAAAACCCGCGACGAACTTGCCGCCACTTTGAGTGAGTTGGCAAAGGCGCGCGGGTCTCTTGCTGCTACAAGAACTGAACTGGCGGGCACGCGCGACAAATTGCAGGACTCGCAAGCGGATGTCGCAGCGCAAGGCCTGAGCGAAGCTGCATTACGGGAACGTATTGCCAAGCTGGCGGAGGGCATGAGCGACGAGAAAAAAGCCCGCTTGGCCGAAGCAGTGGCCGCCGCCGCATTGCAGGCACGCCTGAAGAACGCCCAGGACGAGTTGACTGCAATGACCCTGTCACTTGAAGCACAACGCAAGGCGGCGGAGGATACACTGACCCTGCTGGCGGCGGCAGAACTGGCCGAGCGCGATGCACTGGGCCGCGTGCAAGTGGAGTTAACCGACCGTCAGAAAAAGGCAGCTTTGCTGGCAACCGCTAATTCACGTTTGGCAGAGGAAAAAGCGCTGTCGGCTGAGGGGCGCAGAAAAGTCACCTTGCTGAACCAGCAAACGGTGGAGTTGCGCAAACAGCTGGACGTTTTGCAAGGCTTGCTGGATCAGTCGGCTGCGCGTGATACGGCCTCCAAAGTCCAGATTGAGGCGCTTGGCTCCAATTTGAATACCGCTTTGGCGCAAGTCGCGGCGGAGCAAAAGAAAGTAGCGAAAGAGCAGACAAAGCTGGCAGAAGAACAGTTGGCCCGCGCCAATCTGGAAGAGAAAGAACGCATCCGGTTGCAGGCTGAGGCCAAAGACCTGAAAAAATTTCGTTCCGAATTTTTTGGGCGCCTAAGGGAGGTTCTCGGTGCGCAGGAAGGTATCCGTATCGTTGGTGACCGGTTTGTGTTCTCGTCCGAAATTTTGTTTGGCGCCGGTTCGGCGGATCTGGGTCAGGGCGGCAAAGACGAAATTCGCAAGGTGGCCAATATCATTCTGGACGTGGCGGATCAGATTCCAGAGGGTATTGACTGGGTGTTGCGCGTTGATGGCCACACGGACAAGACACCCGTGTCAGGCTTTGGCTTGTATGGGGACAACTGGGCGCTGTCACAGGCACGTGCACTGTCTGTCGTGAAATATCTGATTGACGATTTGGGCATTCCTGCCAACCGTTTGGCAGCCAATGGTTTTGGCGAGTTCCAGCCGATAGCCCAGGGTGATAGCCCGGAGGCATTGGCACAGAACCGGCGCATCGAACTTAAATTTACCGAGAAATAGAGTCTACTTGCCGCTCTCAAGATACCAGAGTTCCATGTTACCTTTGCCCTTGATTTCAACCTTGCCCCTTTTGGCGAACTCAAAGGATTTCGACAGCCTGTCCTTGGTTTCGGCGGTGACCTGAATTTTTCCGTTGGTGCCAAAGGATTCCAGCCTTGCCGCGATATTCACCGTATCGCCCCAGACATCGTAAAACGGCTTTTGCGTACCGATCACCCCGGCAACAGCAGGCCCACTGTGGATGCCGATCCGCAACTGTATTTTCTCGCTCATCTCGCGCGAAAAATCATCTGTTGCCGAAACCATATCCAAGGCCATACGCGCAACCCGCTCGGCGTGGTCTTCCTGATACTCCGGCATCCCACCTGCAACCATAAAGGCATCTCCCAGCGTTTTGATTTTCTCCAGCCCATGTTTGGTGGCGAGGGCGTCAAAGCGGGTAAACAGTTGGTTCAGGAACTTGACCAGCTCTGCTGCGGATTGGGTCGTAGCGCGAGGGGTGAAACCAACAATATCGGCAAATAGGATAGTGACGTTTTCATGGGCATCCGCAATTGTTTGCCCCGGATTGCGCTTGAGCTGTGCTGCGATGGTGCCGGGCAACATGTTCGCCAGCAGGCGTTCAGAGTATTCGTATTCCTGTTGTAACAACCGCTCGGCGCGATGCATCTGAGAGAAGGCGTAATACACCATGTAAAAAATTACCGAAATCGCAGAAGGGATGGCGGAAAAATACACTGCATTTAGTAAAGTCGGGGATAATTCAAGAAAGGGTGCCGGTTCTAGAAAGTTTCTGTCCACATAAATAAAGCTACCGACCCCCAATGTAATCGAAAGGACGGAAAGCAGGTTCTGCCGCACGCCAAAAATGGCAATAGCGCTTGCTGCACCGGCGATCATAAAAAAATGCACACCCGATTGCGCGCTAAGAAGGTAGGAAATAGACAGCGCAAAAGAGATCCAGATGGTAAGATTATACAGCCCGCCCGCATAAGGGTTCCAGACATGTAGAAACGGCGTGAGCTGAAACAGAATTGCGGTGCCTGCCAACAGCATTATCGGATATTTCAGACCCTCGAAATCATAGATCGAAAAGAATACAATGTACGGCACCGCCATCAGGCTGGTTAAAACAACCAGAACATTGGTTATCCTGATACGCTGCCGCGCGCTGCCTTCAAACTTTTCGGTGCCATAAGACACCCATTTGTTCAGTAGTGAAATTACTGGCTTTACAATCACGCGTGTTCTTCCCGGAACATTCAACTTGCAAGTTATAGCGATGCTGTATGCACGCTAACAATTCAAGAAGAATCGCGCAGGTATTGACGTTAACAGGGTAAGTTCTGTGCCCTGTTAACGATATTTGCCTATTCTGTGGCCAGCAAAGGAGGTTTCCTGCTTGCGATGCGGGGTTTATCAGGGGCCTCGATATCCAGATGCAAGGCACCATCGCGCACCGAAACCTTGACCACGCCACCTTTGACCAGCTTGCCAAACAACAGCTCCTCGGCCAGTGGTTTCTTGACGTGCTCCTGAATGACCCGCGCCAAGGGGCGAGCGCCCATCTTGTCGTCATAACCCTTGTTTCCCAACCATGCGGCGGCGGCAGGGGTCAGCTCAAAGGTTACATTGCGATCCATCAGCTGCGCTTCCAGTTGCAGGACAAACTTTTCGACAACTTTCATGATCACGTCTTTAGACAGGGCGGCAAAGCTGATCACCGCATCTAGGCGGTTGCGGAATTCCGGGGTGAACAGCTTTTCAATCGCAGCAGTGTCTTCGCCCTCGCGGGTCTCGCGGCCAAAACCGATTGGTGCGCGTGCCATATCGGCAGCACCGGCGTTGGTTGTCATGATCAAAATAACATTGCGGAAATCGGTGGTGCGCCCGTTGTGATCCGTCAGTTTGCCGTGATCCATCACCTGCAACAGGATGTTGAACACATCCGGGTGCGCCTTTTCGATCTCGTCCAGCAGCAACACGCAGTGGGGGTTCTGATCGACGCCATCGGTCAGCAAGCCCCCCTGATCAAACCCGACATAGCCGGGAGGTGCGCCAATCAGGCGGCTGATCGCATGTTTTTCCATGTACTCGGACATATCGAAACGGATCAGTTCCACCCCGAGGCTATCTGCCAACTGTTTGGCAACCTCGGTTTTCCCCACACCTGTGGGGCCAGCAAAAAGGTAATTTCCGATAGGTTTTTCCGGCTCGCGCAATCCCGCACGCGACAATTTAATCGCGGATGCCAGCGCGTCAATCGCCGGATCCTGACCAAAGACGGATCGCTTCAAGGATGCTTCCAGATCACGCAGCACCGCCGCATCGTCCTTGGAAACGGTTTTGGCAGGGATGCGGGCGATTTTGGCGACAACTTCCTCAATCTGTGTTAAGTCAATGATCTTGGTGCGTTGATCCGCTGGCAGTACGTGTTGACGGGCGCCGGCCTCGTCGATCACATCAATTGCTTTGTCGGGCAATTTGCGGTCATGAATATAACGCGCGGCCAGTTCAACGGCAGTTTTGATGGCATCGGAGGTGTATTCGATGCCGTGGTGTTCCTCGAAATAGGGCTTCAGCCCTTGCAGGATTTTGATTGTATCCTCGACACTCGGTTCCGTCACGTCAATTTTCTGGAACCGGCGCGAAAGGGCGCGGTCTTTCTCAAAGTGCTGGCGGTATTCTTTGTAGGTCGTGGACCCCATGCAACGTAGCTTGCCGCCCTGCAAAGCAGGTTTCAGCAGGTTGGAGGCATCCATTGCCCCGCCAGAAGTGGCACCAGCGCCGATAACGGTGTGGATTTCGTCGATGAACAGAATGCTGTCGGGAATATCCTCCAACTCTGTCACCACCGCCTTGAGACGTTCCTCGAAATCTCCGCGATAACGGGTGCCCGCCAGCAGCGCGCCGAGATCGAGCGAATAAATCACCGCATTCGTAAGGATCTCAGGGGTTTCACCTTTGACGATCCGGTTGGCCAAGCCCTCTGCGATGGCGGTTTTACCAACACCGGGATCGCCCACTAGAATGGGGTTGTTCTTGCGGCGACGGCACAACACTTGAATGCAGCGCTCTACCTCGTGATCGCGGCCAATCAGCGGGTCAATGTCGCCCTCTGCGGCCTTGGCATTCAGATCAACACAGTATTTATCCAGCGCGGTTTCTTCTTTTTCCGGCGCGTCGCCCTCGGGTGAAAAATCGTCAATATCATCAGCACCCGTCAGGGGGCGTGCTTCTCCGAATGCCGGATCTTTGGCAACACCATGAGAGATGAAATTCACCGCGTCATAGCGGGTCATCTCCTGTTCTTGCAAGAAAAAGGCGGCATGGCTCTCGCGTTCGGCGAAAATGGCCACGAGCACATTGGCGCCGGTTACTTCGGAACGGCCAGAACTTTCTACGTGGATTGCAGCGCGTTGGATTACCCGTTGAAAAGCAGTCGTCGGCGCGGCTTCGGGTTCTTCAGAATCCGCGACCAAACTGTCAAGTTCGGTGTCCAGAAACCGGATCAGCGTGGTGCGTAGCCCTTCCAGATCAACCTCGCAGGCGCGCATAACCTGTGCGGCGTCTGCTTCGTCAATTAGCGCCAGCAACAGGTGTTCTAATGTCGCCAATTCGTGTTTGCGCTTATTGGCCAGTGCCAAAGCGCCGTGAATTGCGGTTTCAAGACTGCTCGAAAATGAAGGCATGTATTCGCGCCCTTTCCTGCAAATGTGTGATGGTCAGCGCAATCACACAAAAAGTTACCTTATGGCTTCTAAATTTCGGTGATTTTCCGAAACCTTCAAGGGCAAAATGCAATTTTTCTGTGGTGTATTGCCGCAAAGTCGCGGTTTTACCGCTTTATCGGGCAAACTAAAGTCTCCGGTCGCACCCTTTCGGCGTCTTTGAACAAGGAAAACGTCTGGTTTACATAATTCACCGCCGCAGAGATGTGCTCGAGGTATTTTTCGAGCTCTGGCGTTAACTCGGCTTCAAAAATCGAGACCGGTCGCTCTTGGGGAGTGGTCTCGAAGGTAACATAGAACCACGGATCACCGCGTTTCAGGATCAGGTCTTTTGAGGTGTCATGCCACTCGAACGCCCACATCAAGGGGCGTGGCCAGTTGTGGATGGCAAAGCGACCGCCGAAAATTGTGCCCGGAATTGGCGTCTTGGAATAGTGCATAAAGGCGGATACCTGCGACATGTAGGTCGGCTCGTCGGTGACAAACAGATAGGGTAGGGAAACCTGAATTGTCGGGCGGTCGGGATAGCGCCATTCCGGCTCGCTGGTGATGTGCAACTTTTTATTCAGCAGGTTGGCCCGTACCGGAGAAGCATCCCCCAGCATATTGCGCAGGCCCGGTTTGCCGTTCTGGTCGCGCACAAACCGCAGGTGCATGTCAAATGGCACGCGGATCATGAAATAGCGGCTCTCCATGTTGATGATGGCAGGGCAGCGAGAGGCTGATTTGGAATGGGTGCGGTTTACATCGGCGGAACGAATGCGTTCCGGGGGCGGGTAGATCACACCGGAACGGGGGTCGGTCAACAGCCAGCCGATCTGGACAGGGCCCGTGCGGTGGGTGACAGGGCATTTCTGTTCTTCTTCTGCGAACCAGTCTTTCAAAGCCATTGCTGTATCCTAACGGTTGAATTCTATTCTTTGGTCAAAGCAGCGTGCCCGGTGTCAAACCCGTCAATGCTGACAAGGGATTTTTCATCCTGATAGGCAACCAAATCGGCATCGCTGCGTGCATCTGTCCAGCGTTCCAGCGATTGGCGTTCACCAGTATAGTCAAACAATGGCACGCCATAGCCGCAAGAGGTTTGCACCGTCTGGATATCAAGCAGCAAAATTTTTCGGGCGTTACGAGGCGCCTGACCGCCGTAATGGTCTAGCAGCAGCGTTTCAAATCCTTCGCTGCCCCGGTGATGCACATGCCCGGTGCCATACAGACGCATGATGCGCGGAGGGCCTTCAAAGGCGCAAAACATAAAGGTCATACGCGGCAGTTGCAGCATGTGGGCAGAGGTTTCATTGCCTGAACCGATGTAATCCAAATAAGAAACGGTATTCGGTCCGATAATCCGTAAAACATCCGTAGGGCGGGGGGTGATATTCACCCGCCCTGTAGCTGCCGCCGATCCGGTAAAGAAAATCTTTTGGCGTGCCACAAAATCCTGATGCTTGTCGGACATGCGGTTGAACATTTCAGCCATGGTTAAAAATTGTCCTTCCGGGAGCGGATTTCGGCGAACACCTCAGCGTCGGTTGCGTCTTCCATGCCGAGGGCGGTTTTTACTTTGATATGACCTGCGCGCAGGAATGGATTGGTGGCCAGTTCCAGCCCAAGGCCAACAGGCACAGTGAATTCGCCCTTGGCACGCTCCGCCTTTACTGCTTGGGCGCGTTGAAGCAAGCTTTCATTGTCCGGTTCAATTGTCAGGGCGAACTTAGCGTTGTTGGCGGTGTATTCATGGCCAGAATAGATGTCCATCGCGCGCGGCAGGGCATGGAACTTCTGCATGGTTTCCCACATCATATCCATCGTGCCCTCGAACACGCGGCCGCAACCCCAGGCCATCAGGCTGTCACCCGTGAAGGCCGCCAGTCCTTTGTGGAAAATATAGGCGACGTGGCCGATGGTGTGACCAGAAACGTCGAGCACTTCATAGTTCATATTGCCAAGTTGCAGGCGGTCGCCCCCTGACACAGCCGTATCCAGCGGCGGCAGGCGGTGCGCGTCGGCCTTAGCCCCGATTACCTTAGCGCCGGTCGCTTTGACCAATTCTTCGACCCCGTCGATGTGGTCGTAGTGGTGGTGGGTCAGCAGGATCTGGTCGAGCTGCCAATCGCGCGCTTGAAGCTCTGCCAGAATGGGGGCCGCCTCGGGGGCGTCAACAACAGCAACAGTTCCCGTTTCAACGTCACGAATTAAGTAGACATAGTTATCTGACAAGCAAGGGATTGTGACGATTTCGAGGGGCATGGCTTTTCCTGTCGTTTCTATTTATCCTGATAGCAGTTTGTCGAATATTGGCGGGTGATGCAATGCACTTGGACGTGGTTGATCTGCACTCTTTCTATTACCGCACCAAACTGGGCCGCATTGCCCAGCGTGCCTTGCGTGAGCGGATCGTGCAGATGTGGCCCGACACCAAAGGGCAGACGGTGGCGGGTTTTGGCTTTGCCGGGCCGATGCTGCGCCCGTTTCTGGCGGGGTCTCGCCGGGTGCTGAACCTTATGCCAGGCCCGCAGGGGGTGATGCCTTGGCCCGGAGGTATGGAAAACCATTCGATATTGGTTGAGGAAACCATCTGGCCAATCGCCACCGGATCAGTGGACCGGCTGATTGTGCTGCACGGATTGGACACTTGCGAACAGCCAACGGCGCTGTTGAACGAAATCTGGCGGGTGATGGGACCGGGGGGCAAGGCGCTGTTTGTGGTGCCGAATCGTTCCGGCATCTGGGCGCGCCGCGATGTGACGCCCTTTGGTATCGGGCACCCCTATTCGATGGCGCAATTGGAAACGCAGCTCAAGCGCCACCGCTTCTTGCCACTGCAAAGTGCCTCGGTGTTGTACACGCCGCCCAGCCATCGGCCATTTTTCATCCGCTCAGCTGCTGTTTTGGAACGGTTAGGTGGGGCGATGCCTTTTGGAATCGCCGCAGGGGTGATCATGCTTGAGGTTACAAAGCAGATACATGCGCCAACGCGGCGTGGGTTGGGGCAAGCTGTGCGCAAGCCGCTCGGAGTGCTGGAGGGAATCGCTAAACCTGCGGGAAAGCCTGTGCGCGGGGCAAATATGAATGGCAGCGCGGAAAATTATTCTCCCCGCAAGGATTCGTAAGAATACGCCGGGGCGGTGCAGCATTACTGTCAGATTGTTGAAACAACGCCCTTTTTTCTATGTAAAACCCGCGCGGATTGTCGCAAGCTACGATAAAGCCACGGATTTCGACAAAACCACAGCTTCAAAGCCCGTAGTAGTAGTTGCGCATTCAACATACCTTTGTTATCACCGCGTCGATTTCGCAGGGTTCGCTTTGGCAGAACCCGCTTTTGTGTAATCCGATGCTCGGCGGGGACCCGGGCGCGTGACAATAAATTCGGAAGGGTTTTCGTGGCCGATACAGGTTCGACATCATCAGGAGTGGCCGCGCGTTATGCGACGGCTGTTTTTGAATTGGCCAAAGAGGCCAAACAACTGCCCGCAGTCGAGAAAGATCTGGATGCACTGGCAGAAGCATTGGAAGAAAGTGCCGATTTCGGTGATCTGATTTCAAATCCCGTTTATACCCGAGATCAACTGGTAGACGCTATCGGGGCCATTTCCAAGAAGATGGGTCTCAGTGATACCATGTCTGGCACTCTGGGGCTTATGGGTTCCAAGCGCCGTTTGAACGTGCTGCCGCAGTTGGTGGCAACTGTCAAACATATGATCGCGGAAGAAAAAGGCGAGGTCACCGCAGAGGTGACAGCAGCCAAAGCCTTGACCAAGGCTCAACAAGACAAACTGGCCAAAACGCTGAAGGCGTCTGTTGGCAAGGATGTAATAATCAATGTCGCCGTTGATAAGTCTCTTATCGGCGGTTTGATCGTTAAAGTGGGTTCACGGATGATCGACAGTTCGATCAAATCGAAACTCTCCAATCTTCAAAACGCAATGAAAGAGGTCGGATAATGGGTATCCAAGCTGCAGAAATTTCTGCGATCCTCAAGGACCAGATTAAGAACTTTGGTCAAGAGGCAGAAGTCGCCGAAGTGGGCCGCGTGCTCTCCGTTGGGGATGGTATCGCGCGTGTGCACGGTCTGGACAACGTACAGGCCGGTGAAATGGTCGAATTCCCCGGTGGTATCCGCGGGATGGCGTTGAACCTAGAAGTCGACAACGTGGGTGTGGTTATCTTTGGTTCCGATAGGGACATTAAAGAAGGTGACACTGTTAAGCGGACGAACTCTATCGTGGATGTTCCAGTAGGCAAAGGTCTGCTGGGTCGTGTTGTCGATGGTCTGGGTAACCCGATTGACGGCAAAGGCCCGATTGAAAGCGATGTGCGCGCCATTGCCGACGTTAAGGCGCCGGGCATTATTCCGCGCCAGTCCGTTCATGAGCCAATGGCAACCGGTCTGAAAGCTGTTGACGCCTTGATCCCAGTTGGCCGTGGCCAACGCGAGTTGATCATTGGTGACCGTCAAACAGGTAAATCCGCGATTGCGCTGGATACGATCCTGAACCAGAAAGCTTCTAACGAAGCTGCCGGCGAAGACGACAGCAAGAAGTTGTACTGTATCTATGTGGCGATCGGTCAAAAACGCTCGACTGTTGCGCAGCTGGTGAAAAAGCTGGAAGAAACAGGTGCGATGGCCTATTCGATCGTTGTTGCGGCTACTGCATCCGATCCTGCGCCAATGCAGTTCCTTGCACCCTATTCCGCAACTGCGATGGGCGAGTATTTCCGTGACAACGGCATGCACGGCCTGATGATCTATGATGATTTGACCAAGCAAGCGGTTGCATATCGTCAAATGTCCCTGCTGCTGCGTCGTCCACCGGGACGTGAAGCTTATCCAGGTGACGTTTTCTACCTGCACTCCCGTCTGCTGGAGCGGTCTGCGAAATTGAACCCTGATTACGGTTCCGGTTCCTTGACAGCTCTGCCTGTTATTGAAACTCAGGGTGGCGACGTTTCGGCGTTTATTCCGACCAACGTGATTTCGATCACTGACGGCCAGATCTTTCTTGAAACAGAACTGTTCTACCAAGGCATCCGCCCTGCGCTGAACACCGGTCTGTCCGTTTCTCGTGTGGGTTCATCGGCACAAACCAACTCGATGAAATCCGTTGCGGGTTCGATCAAGCTGGAATTGGCCCAGTACCGTGAAATGGCTGCCTTTGCGCAGTTTGGTTCTGACCTTGATGCCTCGACCCAAGCTCTGCTGAACCGTGGTGCGCGTCTGACTGAACTGCTCAAGCAGCCCCAGTATTCGCCGCTGACAAACGCCGAGCAGGTTATTGTGCTTTATGCGGGTACACACGGCTTCCTCGACAATATCGCCGTTGGTGATGTGGGTCGTTTTGAAGCTGACCTGTTGTCCTATCTGCGCAATAACGCCACTGATCTGCTGGCCTTCATCACCGATGAAGACCCCAAGATCAAAGGCGAAGCCGAAGATCGGGTAAAAGCAGCCGTCGAAGCCTTTGCAAAAGACTTCGGTTAAAACGTGGCCTTCTGGAATTAAGGAGATTTGCTAAATGGCAAACCTTAAAGACCTGAAAATGCGGATCGACAGTGTTACCAGCACTCGTAAGATCACCAAGGCCATGCAAATGGTCGCGGCGGCTAAGCTTCGTCGAGCTCAGGAATCTGCTGAAGCTGGGCGCCCTTTTGCGGCGCGCATGAATGCAGTAATGAGCAATCTGGCCGGTGCATCAGCGGGGAGCGAAGGTGCTCCTCATCTGTTGGCTGGCAACGGCAAAAATGCGGTTCACTTGTTGATCGTCGCAACCGCTGAACGCGGTTTGTGCGGCGGTTTCAACTCTTCCATCGCCAGACTGGCCCGCGCACATGCGGAAAAGTTGGTTGCGGAAGGTAAAACCGTGAAAATGGTAACCGTTGGCAAAAAAGGCCGCGAGCAATTGAAGCGTGATTATCAAGATATCATGCTTCATCACTTTGATTTTTCCGAAGTGAAACGCATCGGCTATGCGAATGCTCAGGAAGTTGCGAATGACGTGATGCACCGCTTTAATGCGGATGAATTCGACGTTGCAACAATCTTCTACAACAAGTTCGAGTCGGTGATGTCGCAAGTTCCGACGGCGCAACAGCTGATCCCAGCCCACTTTGAAGTGGATGCGGATGCAGAAGCGCCATTCTACGAATACGAACCAAGTGAAGAAGAAATTCTGATCGAATTGCTGCCGCGCGCTCTGACCACGCAAGTGTTCACCGCGCTGTTGGAAAACGGCGCATCAGAGCAAGGCGCGCGGATGTCTGCAATGGACAACGCAACCCGTAACGCTGGCGAAATGATCGATAAACTGACAATCGAGTATAACCGCTCACGTCAGGCAGCGATCACCAACGAATTGATCGAGATTATCTCGGGCGCTGAAGCGCTCTAAGAACTGGAGAAACATAATATGGCAAATGCTGTAGGTAAAATTACACAGGTGATTGGCGCGGTTGTCGACGTTCAGTTCGAAGACGAGCTGCCAGCCATCCTAAACGCCCTTGAAACCACAAACAACGGCAACCGTCTGGTTCTCGAAGTTGCTCAGCACCTCGGTGAAAACACCGTGCGGGCTGTTGCGATGGATGCCACCGAAGGCTTGGTTCGTGGTGAAAAGGTGACTGACACAGGCGACCCTATCATGGTGCCGGTTGGAACTGCTACGCTGGGCCGTATCCTGAACGTGATCGGCGAGCCGGTTGACGAAAAAGGCCCTGTCGAAACCACAGAGCGCCGCTCTATCCACCAAGACGCGCCAGAGTTTTCCGAGCAGGCAACTGAATCGGAAATTTTGGTAACAGGCATCAAAGTGGTTGATCTGCTTGCCCCTTACACCAAAGGCGGTAAAATTGGCCTCTTCGGTGGTGCGGGTGTTGGTAAAACGGTTTTGATCATGGAACTGATCAACAACATCGCCAAAGTGCACTCTGGTGTGTCCGTGTTTGCGGGTGTTGGTGAGCGGACCCGTGAAGGCAACGACCTGTATCACGAGATGATCGAATCCGGTGTTATCGTTCCTGACGATCTGGAAAAATCCAAAATTGCGCTGGTTTACGGCCAAATGAACGAACCTCCAGGTGCGCGTATGCGTATTGCCCTGTCGGGTTTGACCTTGGCCGAGCAGTTCCGCGATGAAACCGGTGCTGATGTGCTGTTCTTCGTGGACAACATCTTCCGCTTTACCCAAGCTGGTTCCGAGGTGTCCGCGCTTCTGGGTCGTATCCCTTCTGCGGTTGGCTATCAGCCAACACTGGCCACCGACATGGGTGCCATGCAGGAACGGATTGCATCCACGAAGTCAGGTTCGATTACATCTGTGCAAGCTGTGTACGTTCCGGCCGATGACCTTACCGACCCTGCGCCTGCAACGTCCTTTGCTCACTTGGACGCGACTACAGTTCTGTCGCGTGCAATTTCCGAGCTGGGCATCTATCCTGCGGTGGATCCACTGGATTCCACATCCCGCATCATGGATCCACTGGTTGTTGGTGAAGAGCACTATAACGTAGCTCGTGATGTGCAAGGTATCCTGCAGCGCTATAAAACTCTGCAAGACATCATTGCCATTCTGGGTATGGATGAGCTTTCGGAAGAGGACAAATTGGCCGTTTCTCGTGCTCGTAAAATCCAACGCTTTTTGTCTCAGCCTTTCGACGTTGCCAAGGTGTTTACCGGCTCTGATGGTGTTCAGGTTCCTTTGGAAGACACAATTGACTCGTTCAAACGTGTTGTTGCAGGCGAGTTCGACCACCTGCCAGAGGCAGCCTTCTATATGGTTGGCGGTATTGATGAGGTACTTGCCAAAGCCCAGAAACTGGCTGCGGACGCAGCCTAAGCGTTAGGAGGCTGTAATCATGGCCAACACAATGCAATTTGATCTGGTTTCGCCAGAACGCAAGCTGGCTTCGCTTGAGGTATCCGAGGTGGGAATCCCCGGATCCGAGGGCGATTTTACAGCCATGCCCGAGCACGCGCCGATCCTGACCACCCTGCGCCCCGGCGTTTTGAAGGTGAAGTCAGGCAGTGATGTAACCCAGTATCTGGTGACAGGCGGCTTTGTAGAGGTTTCCGGCACCGCGACCTCGGTTCTGGCGGAGCAGGCCATTCCGATTGCTGATGTCACCCGCGAGCTTGTCGAGGGCTTGGTTGCGATGGCTGAGAATGCTGCGGAAAACCTGCACGGAGCCGAGCTTGATCTGGCATCAAAGCGGGTTGCCGATACCAAGGTTCTGCTGGATTTGGTCTAAATCCGTCGCAAAATTGCCAATATCTATCTGTAAACCCCGCCAAATGTGCGGGGTTTACTTGTTTTAGCGGGTGTAATCGTTTGTTCTGTAGTGAGTTGTTAGCGGTGGAGGCCCGATGAAAAAACTGTATTCAAGCGTAACCGGTATTGATCGCGGCTCTGTTCAGTTGTTTTCCGATTTTGAAGAAAATGGTGAAATGTGGGTAGGTAGGGGTGAGCGGGAGCGAGTTGTGCCAGTACAATTCTCCGAAGCTTTCAAATCGGTGCCCAGTGTTTTCATTACGCTGGAAATGCTCGATTTAAGTAGTAACCACAATTACCGCGCCGTGACGACCGCAGAAAATATTACCGAAAGCGGCTTTGATGCCGTTTTTAAAACATGGGCAGACACCCGCGTTGCCCGGGCCATTGCCACATGGATGGCAATCGGCGAGGTTCAGGGAGAAGACGACTGGGATATTGATTTTAGCAGTTAGATTTCTGTTGAAATTGGCGGTTCTTCCAAAAGGCTGGAAATGGTCCTCAGCGCTCGCTCAAAATCTTTTTCAGAATAAGTTGCTCCAATAGAAATGCGAACCGCGTTAGGGGCCTTACCATCTGACAAGGCAAATTCATCTGCCGCAAACAGCAGCACCCCATTTTGTTCGCAGGCCCGAAGAAACGAAGACCCTCGCCAGCCTAAGGGCAGTTGAAGCCATAAAAACGGCACTTCTTTACGCCAGCGCAAATCCCACCGCCCCAGTATGTTCACTGCGATTTGGATTCGGTGGCGGTTGAATTCGACAATCCGTAATCGCGTTGTATCCGCAGCGTTATTAGCGATAACGCGAGTTGCCAGATCAATCAGCGGTTGGGCCATGCCGTAACAGCCTGATTGTATGATCGCCCGCGCAACGCTGCCTTGGTCGGGTGGGGTGACAAGAAAGCCAAAGCGGATGCCCGAAGCAAAGGATTTGGACAGTGATGACGCGTGCCAAACCCGCGACTTGGCAATTTGGCGCATGCTTGGGATGTCGCTAGCGAAGGTGCCGTAGGCATCATCGTCTATGATTTTGAGATCATATTTTTCAGCGATTTCGGCTATTTGCACGCGACGCTCCAGCGAGGTGGTCCCCGTTGTTGGGTTATGCACATTTGTGGAGGTCAGCAGTACTTGTGGTGCATGGAGGCGGCAGGTTTTTTCAAGCTTGTCGGGCAGCATTCCATTTTCATCGCGTTCAACCGAGATGGTGTTCGCCCGTAACAAACGGGGGGCATGGCGCATACCTGGAAAAACCAGTTCGTCAGTAACAACAACAGGTGAGGGGCCCTTTAGAATCGCCTGCAAGGCCACAAGAACCGAGTTTTGAGTACCATAACTCAACGCAACGTCGTCAGGTGTTGCCACTATGTCAGTGTAGCCCAGCCAGTCACAGACGGCCTTTCGAGCGGGCAAATCGCTGTCGATTCCGGGATAAAGGATATATTTGGGTTCAGGTCTCTTTGCAAGCTGCGCAAACGCTTCTTGAATGGCGAAATCCTGCCCCAGTGAAGGGTTCTTGCTACCGCGCAAATCAATGCTTCCACTGACATCTTCTACCATCAATAGCGAAGAAACCTGTTTTTGCGGATTTGGTGTTGCGGGATTGGCGACAAATGTTCCGCGCCCGACAGCTGCCTCCAATATGCCCTCGTCGGTTGCCTTGCGATAGGCGCGTGCCACGGTCCCCGGCGTAATCTGTAGTGACCACGCCAATTCACGTACGGGCGGCAGGCGGTCACCTGACTTTAGAATGCTTTCAGAAATAGCATCGCGAAGGGCGTAGTGCAGCGCGAGGTACTTTGGCCCGTCGAAACTGGAGATGTCCGGTTGCCAATTTGTACCCATTACAATTATTCTCTGGATTGCATTGTATAGCCTTTGTATCCCTCACTGTATCTACTGATTTACAATGTATCAATACAAAAAAGAAGGCGTGAGATGACATATCCCAAATCAAACCATATCGCGCTAGCAGAATACTTCTGTTCGCGCGAGACCATTCCCCTGCTGTCAGTTCTGGCACTGAAACTGGCGTATCAAACAACGATCTGGAGTGTGCGTTCTAAAACCCGCAAGGAATTGGGCAAAATGGATAGCTATCGTCTGGCAGATGTCGGAATGACAGCTAAGGAAGCGTTTTCAGAAAGCCGCAAGCCATTTTGGCGCGCATAGGATTGGCTACTTCCTGAGCCAATGCTCGAAAGGGCAAAGGTCGAGGCCGCTTTTTACCGGCAGCCTCGACCCAACGAGAATCGCCAAATATTAAAAGTTATTGTAATATCCGTCGTAAATCGGGCCAAGCGAATCTTCGTCAAACAAAGATGACACCGATGTCCCGTTCGCAATATTCATGATTGCCTGTGCCAGCACAGGGGCCATGGGTACGACGCGAACTTTTTCGTGCGCGATCACAGCAGGGGTAGGTTCAATCGAGTCGGTGATCACCAGTTGCTTCATGCTGGATTTTGAAATCCGATCCAGCGCCGGACCAGACAACACACCGTGAGTGATATAGGAATATACCTCCTTGGCCCCTGCCTCGATCAGGGTATCTGCTGCTTTGCAAAGGGTTCCAGCTGTATCCACGATATCGTCTACAATAATACATTTGCGATTCGTTACATCGCCAATCACTGTCATTTCAGCAATTTCACCGGGGGCATTGCGGCGTTTGTCAACAATCGCGAGGTCTGCGTCAATCCGCTTGGCCAGCTCACGCGCACGGCCAACGCCGCCCACGTCTGGCGACACGATCATGACTTTGCTCGAGTCACCGAAATTATGTTTAACATCCAGTGCGAAAACCGGAGCGGCATAAAGGTTGTCCACTGGAATATCGAAGAAGCCCTGTATCTGTGTCGCATGCAGATCAAGGGTCAGAACCCGTTCAATACCCGCCTCAGCAATCAGATTGGCCACCAGCTTGGCTGAAATCGGTGTGCGGGCCTTGGTGCGGCGGTCTTGGCGGGCATACCCGAAATAGGGGATCACCGCAGTGATGCGTGCTGCCGATGACCGGCGTAAAGCATCTGCCATGATTAACAATTCCATCAGGTTGTCATTGGCCGGATTGGATGTGCTCTGGATGATGAACATATCCTCGCCGCGCACGTTCTCGAATACTTCGACAAAAATTTCCTGATCGTTGAACCGTTCGATCCGCGCCGAAACCGGCTTGATGGATTTGCCGCGATGCATTGACATGCGTCGAGCAATGGCCTCTGCAAGTGTCTTGTTGGCATTACCCGCAATAAGCTTCGGCTCGATGGTGTTCATAGCAGCTTCCCGGTTTTTGTCGTCACGCCAGCAGTCGCGACCGTTTTGTGATGGCAACGCCATATCAAAGACCAACGGTTTTGCCTAGACAATTTGGGGCCTGCAGCACAAAATGCCGAAAAAACTGGGGGCCAAATTGGCACACATTGACTATTTCATGATTCCACTGTCGACCTTTGCCTATCTTGCGGGTGATAGGCTGGAAAAAGTTGCAGCACAACACGGCGCGACGATCACCTACAAACCTTTCGATTTGATGAAGGTGTTTGAGGAAACCGGCACTCCGGTGCACGCCAAACGCCATCCCTTCCGTCAGGCCTATCGCCTACAAGAGCTGCATCGGATTTCCAAACGCAACGGGTTGCCGATCAATGTTAAACCGGCCTATTGGCCCGCTAACCCGGTGCCCAGCAGTTGTGCGATCATCGCTGCCCAAAATGCCGGTGGTGGTGATTTGGGTGGGTTAGTGCAGGCGCTATTGCGGGCTTGTTTCGCCGAGGAAAAGGACATTGCCTCTGACAGTGTGATTGAGGAATGTCTGGAGGCCAATGGCTTTAGCGCAGGTTTGGCCCATTCTGGCATGTTGTCAGGCGTCGAAACCTATGGTGCAAACACCGAAGAAGCCATGAAACGCGGCGTTTTCGGGTCGCCTTTCTATATTGTGGATGATGAAATGTTTTGGGGGCAGGATCGTTTGGAATACCTCTCCGAATATCTGGCCGAGCGTAACTAATGCCTGATTTTAAGCTGGGGGAAATCTCCTATTTTTGGCGGGAAGCGGGCACGGGCTCGGTTCCCGCCCATTTCATTCACTGCTCTTTGGCCTCTAGTCGGGCCTGGGGGGCTACCATGGCGGAATTCGATAGTGTTCTGAGCATAAGTGCCATTGATTTGCCGGGTCACGGCCGCACTGACATGCCGCTTGAGGATGTCGATATTCAGGAGCAAGCGCTTCAGGCCTCGATTGCGGTGATCGAGCGGGGGGACAAGCCGGTGCATTTGCTGGGCCATTCCTTTGGCGGTGCCGTTGCCCTGCGAATTGCGTCGGAGCGGCCAGATCTGGTTCGTTCAGTTGCCATGGTTGAGCCTATATTCTTTGCGGTCCTCGATGATGCGGGTCATCCGGCCTTTGAGGATGTAAAGCGCACTGAGGGTCCAATTCAGGCCTTGCTGGACAAGGGAGAGAACCGGGCTGCGGCCAAGTTGTTTCTCGACCGCTGGGGCACGGGTGGCGAGTGGGATTCCATGAGCGAAGAGCGTAAACAAATCATGATCAGCCGGATTTGGTTTGTCACCCGTAGCAGAGCCAGCGTGATGGAGCGCAATGATGCCCGCATGCATTTGCAAGATATGTACGGGATTAAGGCGCCGACGTTGCTCATGCGCGGAGGAATCAGCCCGGAGTCGATCAAACATGTGAACGACACTCTGTGCGCCGCGATTCCCAATGCACGACAGGTGGTCATCAAGGGTGCGGGGCACATGTTGCCGCTGACCCATAGCGTCGAGTTCTTTGCATTGCTCAGGGAGTTCTGGCAGCTTTAAAAATCGACGGTAACGCCCGGCAGTTTCAGTTCCATAACCAGATCCCGCACTTCCTGACGCGCGGCGATGTTCGAGATATTTAGCGAGCCGCCGCCCACGTCTTTGATATCAAGCAAGGTCAGCCCGTGCGGGAAAAGTTCGCGAAACACCACGCGGTCGCTGAAACCGGGCGCGATACGAAAACCGATGCGCCGTGACAGGTCATTCAGTGCCGCGCCCACCTTGCGTTTGTTGTGCATGTTCTGTGCGCCGACGCGGTTACGGGTGACAATCCATTCAATCGGGGTCGCGCCGGTCTCGGCACGGGCTTTGCGTGCATCCCAAACCATTTCCGAATAAACCGACGGTCCGGTGACTTGATTGGTCTCGGGGTCAATATGGGCCAGCAGGTCAAAATCGATAAAACTGTCGTTCATCGGCGTCACGAGTGTGTCCGCCATCGCATGTGCCAGTTCCGATAACTGGCTGTGCGCCCCCGGGCAATCTATGACGATGAAATCACTGTCTTCGTCGAGCTGCAAAATCGCTTGCTGAAAGGCTTGCAGCTTGGCCTCGTCACCCTCAGCCAGCCCCATTTCAGCGGCGCTTTGCATGATGCCTTTGCTTGGCATTGGCAGGGGGGTGCCGTTCTTGCGGATGTATTCGGCCCGATTCTCGATATAGCGGTTGAGGGTCTGCTGGCGCAGGTCCAGATCAAGCGCACCAACCTTGAAACCACAGCGCAGCAGGGCGGTTAGAACGTGCATGGCAGTGGTGGATTTACCCGACCCGCCCTTTTCGTTTCCGAAAACGATGATATATGCCATTGCTGTCCTCGGTCTTTGTTCTTGCTCGACGGCTTACCCTACTATGGGTGATCCAGAATCCGAATACAATATTGTTTCCAAAATGGAAACGTTCACCTGTCACAAAAATGTGAGACTATGATTCGCGACTTATCTGTAGCAGATTGTGGAAATGGGGTAAGCTAGTGCTGAAACTTTGCTACATTCGGGGGGGAGAGCATGGTGGATATCTTACCAAAGTCTGGATTGGCCGGATCTGCGGCTGCATTCTTTGCAGGCATATGTTGTGTTTTACCTATCGGTTTGATGCTGCTGGGTCTGGGTGGCAGCTGGCTTGCAGTGTTTGGCAAGGTTGCAGCGATTAGCCCCTATGTGGCGGCTGTGTCGGTTCTGCTGCTGAGCGCTGGCTGGCTTATTGCTGTGCGCAACAATGCCGACACCCGAACGCGGTTGATACTGGTTGTCAGCACGGCTTTGACCGTTACAGGGATTTTTTTAATCCTGAAGGAAGCGGCGATCAACGACTATTTGATTAGCTTGATGTGAGGGTAAAATGGCTAAAGTTAATTTGAATTCAACCATCACGTGCCCAGAATGCGGGCATTCCAAAACCGAAGTAATGCCAACAGACGCCTGCCAATGGTTTTACGAGTGTAGCAATTGCCGCAAGGTTTTGCGCCCTTTAGAGGGCGACTGCTGCGTCTATTGTTCTTACGGCACTGTACCTTGCCCGCCTATCCAGCAGGGCGCGAGTTGTTGCTGAAATGCAAAACGCCGCCCCAATCTGGAACGGCGTTCTGAAAGCTTGGATCAGGTATCTGCTTAGAAGCCCAGACCTTCGTATTTCTTTTTGAACTTGGAAACACGGCCACCGGTATCCATCAGGCGCGAGTTACCGCCGGTCCATGCCGGGTGTGCGGATGGGTCGATGTCCAGTACCAGCGTGTCACCCTCTGCACCATAGGTGGAGCGTGTTTGATAGGAGGAACCATCGGTCAGTTGCACTGTGATGGTGTGATAATCGGGGTGTAGTTCTTTTTTCATGTCTTCTCTCCTGAATGCGAGACTGATCTGGCAGCAACCTTGATCGGGTGCCAGTCGCCCTGCGGGAATGGTGCCTATGCGTCGCTTTGTGGACGGTAGTTTGTTTTCTCTGCGATACGGGCAGATTTACCACGGCGCGAACGCAGGTAGTACAGTTTGGCGCGACGAACACGGCCACGGCGTACTACAGTGATGCTGTCGATGTTGGTGGAATGCAGCGGGAACACACGCTCCACACCTTCACCAAAGGAAATCTTGCGCACGGTGAATGCGCCAGCAATGCCGGAACCACCGTTACGGGCGATGCAAACGCCCTCATAGTTTTGCACACGAGAGCGGGTACCCTCTACGATTTTATAGCCAACGCGAACAGTGTCGCCTGCTTTAAAGTCGGGAATGTCTTTGCCAATGTTGGCTACTTGCTCAGCGTCAAGCTGTTCAATAATGTTCATCTTCTCATCCTTTTGCCCGCTGTTGTTCAGCGAAGTTCATTGCGGCCCTCATTGCTCTTGGTCTTCAATCGGATCCCTACTTTCGTAAGCCCGCCAGAGGTCAGGACGTCTTTCCTTAGTTAAAGCCTTTGATCGGTCGGATCGCCATTTGGCGACATTCGCGTGATGGCCGGACAGAAGAACTTCCGGTATCTTGCGGCCCCTCCAATCTGCGGGCTTTGTGTACTGGGGATGCTCTAGCAAACCGTCCGAAAATGATTCGTCCCGTGCTGACTCAGCGTTCCCAAGCACGCGCGGTATAAGCCGAACCGTGGCATCAATCAAGGCCTGCGCTGCAATCTCTCCGCCGGTGAGGATAAAGTCGCCCAATGACACCTCAACAACGTTATATTCCTCCAAAACACGCTCATCTACGCCTTCAAAACGGCCACACAGCAGTGTGACACCTTTTGCTGTCGCCAGACGCTGGGCGATGCCCTGATTGAAAGGTTTGCCGCGCGGCGAAAGGTAGATCACAGGCCATTCATTTGCATCCATTGGCGTGCCCTCGCGGGCCGATTCGAACGCCGCGCCCACCACGTCAGCCTTTAGAACCATGCCAGCACCACCCCCCGCAGGCGGGTAATCAACATCACGGTGTTTGCCGGTTCCGAACTCGCGCAAGTCGATGGTTTCCAACGCCCACAGCCCGTCTTTCAGGGCTTTGCCAAGCAGGGATTGTCCCAGCACTCCGGGGAAAGCATCGGGGAACAGGGTGATAATCTTCGCCTTCCAAGCGCCTGCCAGTTCCGGCGTTTCGCTGAGCAACTCGCGCGGTTTGCGCGAGGCGTTGATCGCCAAGCGCCCGTGGCTGCGGGTTTGGTCACGCGATTTCATGCCTTTGGAACGGGGTTCATTCGGCATCGAGTTCGTCCTTGTCACCGGGCATCAACCCATGCGGCAAATCCACAATTACGCGCCGCGCTTGTAGGTCCACGGTAGGCACCACATCCAATGTGAATGGAATCAAAATGCCGCCTTTAAGGTTCGGCCCTGTGACTTCTAGCAGGTCGCTGGCCCCGTGGTTCAGGACTGCCTTGATACGGCCAATAATCGCCCCGCCAGTGTCCACAACGTTCATGCCGTTCAGATCGGAATGGTAAAACTCGTCGTCAGGCAGCGAGGGCAGCACATCGCGCGACACAAACAGACGCACACCTTTCAGGGCATCCGCCTGATCTTTGTAACGCACATCTTTGATCCGTGCGGCAAAGCCGGTTTTCACCGGGCGTGACAACTTCAACTCGAAACTCTGGCTGCCATCCTCGTTTGACAAGGGACCGTAGCTGGCAATATCGCTGGGTTCGGCGCAAAATGACTTAAGGCGGACTTCGCCTTTGACGCCGAAGGAACCCATGATGGCCCCTACACAAATTTTGGTGCTTTTTGCCATTGTTAGACCTCGATCCAACGCGCCAATTCGGCGTTGCGTTCTGTGGCGGATTTTACCCGCACATTCGGCCACGGCTCTGACAAGCCCACCGACGGGTCGAGCGTAAAAGCCTCAAGGCAGGATTGTAAATGATCCGAATCCATCGGATTTGGTTTGAAGTGGCGCACATCGCGGCGCCACTTCTGTAGGTCATGAAATTGCGACCGGAATTCTGGCGAAAATTGTTGCATGATCTCCGGTCCCGGTTCTTATTCTGCGGCGGCTTCTTCAGCAGGTGCAGCAGTTGCTTCGGCCAGCTTGGCCGCTTTTTCTTCAGCGCGCTCAACAGCTTTTTTGCCCGGCTTGCCTTTGTTTGGGTTGTTGCGCTCGGTTTTCTCGCGCAGGCCAGCGGCCTCGAGGAAACGGACCACACGATCGGTAGGCTGTGCGCCTTCACCCAGCCAGTACTGGATGCGCTCTACGTTCAGCTTTACGCGTTCTTCGCTGTCTTTTGGCAGCAATGGGTTATAGGTGCCCAGACGCTCAATGTAGCGGCCGTCGCGTGGCATACGGCTGTCAGCCGCTACAACACGATAGAAAGGGCGTTTTTTTGAACCGCCACGGGCGAGTCTGATTTTCATAGCCATGATATATTCTCCTAATGATGGCGTGGTGCGATGGGCTATGCCCACCCTACGTTTGGTTATTCCTGATGTTTCTTGTGATGCTGGATCACTTCGCTGATGATGAAGTTCAGGAACTTCTTCGCGAATTCGGGGTCGAGGTTGGCCTCAAGCGCTTTGCGCTCCAATCGCTCGATTTGCTTGGCTTCACGCGCCGGATCAGAGGCGGGAAGGGTGTGGGTGGCTTTCAATTTGCCCACCGCTTGCGTGTGTTTGAACCGTTCAGCCAGTGTGTAAACCAGCACGGCGTCAAGGCGATCAATGCTTTCGCGGTGTTCCTTGAGCAGCGTGGCGGCGCGGGTGATATCATCGCTCATTGCAGAGCCTCCGGGTTCGGGTGGCGGTAGACTTCCAGATCGCCGTGGCGTTCATGGGCAAACATACCTTCATATACAGCGCCCATGCGCTTGGCCAAAGCACGAGAGCCATTGTTGGGTGGCGCAACGAGGCTGATAACCGTTTTCCAGCCCAGCGTGTTATAAGCGTATTTGCGCGCTGCCAGTGCCGCCTCGGTGGCGTATCCTTTGCCTTCAAATCCGTTCATTAGATCCCAGCCCAGTTCCGGTTCGGGCCAGCCATGCGGGTACCACAACCCGATCACGCCACAAAATGCGCCGGTTGCTTTTTCCTCAACAGCCCAACGGCCATAGCCGCGCAATTCCCAATGGCCGATTTCACCTGCCAACATGCGCCAGCTTTGTTCTTGCGTTGCAGGACCACCAACAAATTTGGACCGCTCGGCAGCATAGAATTCAGCAAACACCTGAAAATCATCTTGCGCGAAGCCCCGCAGGCGCAGGCGTTCAGTTTCAAGAATGGGGATGTCAATCATTGCTCGCCTCCAATGAGGTGTGACGGTAAACGTGGCAAGGGATGCCAAACAAGTCTTTGTCGCCTTCGTAAGCCGCACCCAACTTCTCTGCGAGCCGGATCGAAGCGGTGTTTGCGGGCTGGATCAGGCTGATCAGGCTGCACAGCCCTTGGTGCGTGCAAGCATAATCGCGAGCCGCTTCGGCCATTTCAAAGGCATAGCCTTGGCGTTCGAACCCGTTGAACAGGTGATAGCCCAGTTCGGGTTCAGGCCAGCCATCGGGATGAACAACACCGGTACAACCGACAACCG
>JAHRVG010000008.1 GCA_019090795.1 Paracoccaceae bacterium
CTTCGTCGGCAGCGTCAGATGTGTATAAGAGACAGCATTTCTAATGCGCCAGTGGACAAGGCGGCGGCGGCGTTTTTCTCGGATATCAATGTGGTGACGGGGCAGGTGACAAATGCTCTGATCGATACGCCATTTGGCCAGTTTCTGGCCCCCGGTATTGCCAGCGGTGAGGTGGATATTGTGATTCGCCCTCAACACCTGAAGCTGGATTTTGACCGGCATGGTAAGGGGCCAAACCCAACACCGAGCGACGGGGTGCCAGCACGCGGGATCGTGACGCGGGCGCGTTATCTCGGTGATCACTCTCTGGTTGAGTTCGCAATGGATTTTGATGGGTCTCAGTTGCAAGTTTCGGTGCCAGGCGTGTTTATGCCCGAAAAAGGCCGTGCTTTGTGGTTGTCGATGCGCCGCGACCGCTGTTTTGTGTTTCCAAAGGCATAATTCGCACTACCTGCTGAGTGTTGGTGGCGATCTCTTGCTGAAATATCGGTTGTGGTCGCTGAATTGGATGGAAATATCTGTCTTGCGGCGGATTAGGGGTTTGAACATGGTCGGCAAAACCCATATGTCTATGCCCTGACAGAGTAGCGGCGCGGGAACGCGCTTAATGGGAGAAAACTAATGATGACACCGATGTTTATTCAGAACGTAGGTCCGATGGGCATACTGCTGATCGCGGTTGTGGTGCTGGTGCTGTTTGGCCGTGGTAAAATTTCGTCGTTGATGGGCGAAGTGGGCAAAGGCATCACCTCGTTCAAAAAGGGCGTGTCCGAAGGCAAAGCAGAGCTGGAAAAGCCAGTAGAAGAGGCTGCCGAGGCTGCCAAAGATGTGACGCCGGATTCCGATAAATCCTGAACCTGACCTGATTGGGCGCGCAAGATGTTTGATATTGGCATGTCAGAAATGGCGATTGTGGGCGTTGTCGCGCTGATTGTGGTCGGTCCCAAAGACCTGCCGGTAATGTTTCGCAAGGTGGGCCAGTTTGTCGGCAAAGCACGGGGCATGGCGCGGGATTTCTCGCGTGCGATGAATGAGGCGGCGGATGAAGCCGGGGTCAGGGACGTGACCGACACGCTGAAACAGGCCTCTGATTTATCAAACAAGGGCCTGAAAGACGCGGCCAAGGGGTTGACGGATTACGATGAGACACCACCAAAACCCAGCAAATTGGATGATGCTAAAGCAGCGGTAGAGGCTGCCAATAAGGCCGCTGAAAATTGGCCTCCGGCTGATCCGGGTGTGCTGGGTGCGGATGATGGCGTGGATGAGGCCTCGACAGAGGTGGTGAAAGAACCGGTGGAGAAGAAAACCGCCGCTAAAAAACCAGCAGCCAAAAAGCCTGCTGCCAAAAAAGCCCCGGCCAAAAAGCCGACAGCCAAGAAAACAGCGGCAAAAAAGCCGACTAAAACTGCCAAGGCCAAAACATGAGCAGCAACGAGATCGAAGACAGCTCTGCCCCGTTGATTGAGCATCTGGCGGAATTGCGCACGCGGTTGATCCGTGCGGTGATGGCCTTTGTGGTCGCTATGTTGGCTTGTTTTGTTTTTGCTGAACCTATCCTTGATTTTCTGGTGGAACCGATCGCGGAAATTCTGCGTTCGCGCGGGCAGGATCCGCAGCTGATATTCACCGCTCCGCAAGAGAAATTTTTTGTGCTGTTCCAGATTTCGATGTTGGCAGGGCTGGCGCTGTCTTTTCCAATAATCGGGTTTCAACTGTGGCGCTTTGTGGCACCGGGCTTGTATAAAAACGAGCAGGGCGCGTTTTTGCCCTTTATGATTGCCTCGCCGGTTCTGTTTCTGATGGGCGCGTCCTTTGCGCATTTTGTGGTGACGCCGCTGGCAATGAATTTTTTCATCGGCTTTGGCGATATTATCCCCTCGATTACCCAATTGCTGAGCAATGATGGCGGCGTGGATATTGCTGACAAAGAAATCAAGACCATCTTTCTGGGTTCGGTCAAGGAATCCCTGTCGATCACTCTGAAATTCATCTTTGCCTTTGGTCTGTGTTTCCAACTGCCGGTTTTGTTAACCTTGATGGGCATGGCGGGGCTGGTTTCGGCGCGCGGCCTCAAGGATGTGCGCAAATATGCGGTTGTCGGTATTCTGGTGCTTGCCGCATTGGTGACGCCGCCGGATGTAATCACGCAAATGATCCTGTTTACAGTGGTTTACGCACTTTACGAGGTGTCGATCCTGCTGGTGAAAATAGTCGAGAAAAAACGTGATGCCCGGCTTAAGGCCGAGGGCGCCTATTTCGAAGACGATGAAGAAGACGACAGCAAACATCCAGATGAGGCGTAATGGAAACTGATGCATTGACCCGCATTGCGGAGGCTTTGGAGCGGATCAGCCCGAAGCCTTTTGCCATTCCGACGCTGAATTCAGCGGATGCATTTGTGTGGCATGTGGGGCCGGACCGGCTCGATCCGGTGCATAACGTTAACAAGGTTGATATCAACCTGCTGGTGGCAATTAATCGTCCGCGTGAAATCCTGCTGGCTAATACCGTGCAATTCGCCCGTGGGCTACCTGCCAATAATGTGCTGCTTTGGGGCGCGCGGGGCATGGGGAAGTCATCGCTTGTCAAGGCGGCTCATGCCGAGGCTAACCGCCAGATTGGTGGCGTGAAACTGGTTGAAGTACAGCGCGAGGATTTGCCCTCGATCGGGCGCTTGCTAAATATCCTGCGCGCACGTGACGAACGCTTTTTGCTGTTTTGCGATGACCTGAGCTTTGGCCATGATGACAGCCATTATAAATCGCTCAAGGCAGTGCTGGATGGTGGCATTGAGGGGCGGCCCGAAAA
>JAHRVG010000109.1 GCA_019090795.1 Paracoccaceae bacterium
CAGCGTCAGATGTGTATAAGAGACAGACCAGACTGCGCTATAGCCCGACTGCCGCCCCTTATAGCTTGCGATTTTGGGCGTGCAAGCGGGAATTGTTTCAGCGCGCCGCGTGCGCCCGTTTCATGTTGTTGCGGACCATTTTCAGGCTGTAATATAGGGTTTCGATTTCCTGAAAATCCTGCGCACTATAACTGCGTGCCGTGCCCACCCTGAAGGGGCCTGCGAGCAGTTTGTCTTTGGGAATCTCTATCACAGGTATTGGCACAGGTATTGGCGCTGGCGTGCTTTCCGGAACTGGTACCGCAGAAACAGTGGCCTCGGTTTTCACCTTGGCTTTCTTGTGCACGGTAATTTTTACTGCCCTTGCACCCTGCTTTTGTTTATCGGTCTCTTCCACCGCTTCTTTGCTGTCTTCTTTCAACTGCAAAGGAGTAGCTTTTTCTTTTGGAGTTTCTTCAGTGTCAGGTTCTTTGGTCAGGCTGTCGAGATCAATTTTCGGGGCTTCGTCTTTGGCAGCTGGCGAGACGATTTGTTCATCCAGGCCCGGCGAAAACGCGGCCACATGTTTGACGCCCTTTTCCTTGATCAGGTTCTGCACGCCTTTGATCGTATTGCCATCAAAATGCAGCAGCTTTTTGATGCCGCCCAGCAGCATCATATCCTCGGGGCGGTAATAGCGCCGCCCCCCCGCACGCTTTACCGGTTTGATCTGGGCAAAGCGGCTCTCCCAAAAGCGCAGAACATAGGTTGGCGTATCGAGCCACTCTGAAACTTCGGAAATGGTTCGAAAAGCGTCGGGTGCTTTATCCATTAAAATAATACCTTAAGACTTGTTACCAGTGGCCACACGGTCTTTCATAAGGTGAGAAGGCCGAAAGGTCAGAACCCGGCGTGGTTTGATTGGAACTTCTTGGCCAGTTTTGGGGTTACGGCCGATCCGCTCAGCTTTGTCGCGAATACTGAAGGTGCCAAAAGACGATATTTTCACGTTTTCACCACTGACCAGCGCGTCAGAAATATGATTGAGCACGGTTTCCACCAAATCAGCGGATTCGTTGCGTGATAATCCTACCTCGCGAAAGACCGATTCGCTAAGGTCCATACGTGTGAGCGTTTTGCCACCCATTACTGTTCTCCCTGTTCTTTTGGCTAGAGTATTGGCATTCTGAATTAGGAGTCAACTGTAACAGTTTGAAACTAACACTACAACTTGACTAGTTGCTTGCATCGCCTTGATGGCTTCTTGCTCAGAGGGGAACTAAATAAGCTTAGTCGTCTTTTGCCTTACTGAATCCCCAACCTGCACCAAAGCCCGCCACTACGGCTCCAAAATGCGAAAGTATTGAGATATATAGGGGCGTGTTTTCTTTGGCGAACAAATATGTAACGCCAAAGAATACCGCGACTGCGATCAAGACGTACAGTAGGTGGTAGTTTCTGCCTGAATTTCTAAATGCGTGCTCATTGTTCGTATCTTGAGCGCTATTATCAATAATTTTGGTTATATGTTCTGCAGTAATTTTCTTTGCAAGCGGATTCATCATTGGCCCAGATGCAAACATGCTAATAGATCGCTCTATCATTTCTCGACCTGCCCCCTCAGGTATCTTGTTTAAAACCTCTTGTGGGATTGGGCCGTCTTTTCCTTTGAAATCCATTTCAGAATCATCACCAGCGTCTTCTGGTGATGAACTTTCTTCTCTATTTGCATTCTTTTCCAAGTCAAAATCCTTATCTGATTAATGGCGAAAAGAGTTGCAAATCCTTGAGCTTTGACATCAGGGTTCCCTCCAAACGAAGATTCACTTCATTTTCTATGAATTTCAATACAAATAGTTCGATGATCTCGGAGAAAACCTCGTCGTCAATTGATCCCGAATCTTTTAGCGATACTATTTCGTTAATAGAACGCTTGATTTGTGCGGATACTTCTTTGTTTCGCGCATCACTCGCCCAAGCCTCCACCTCCATAATTTTTTTGGACATGCGGGAAGATTTTGCGGAAGTTGTTCTGATGTTTCTAGTATTGATTGATGTTAGCGAATTCATGCCAATCTCTTACTTGATGTGGTTGCTGTGTTGTAGAAGTGGTATTGCAATACGATGAGTGCGAAGTCACAAGTGCCTTTTTGTGGAAATCCACGTTGGATTTCTATAACTGTGCCTACAACTGAATTGGAATTGTGAGCATTTTTTTTGTGCATCCATTTATTCGGGCATCGTCATTTGTTCTCCTGCAGATAGCGCTTAAGCTTTGTTAGCATACGTTAGATGTAATGTGGTAGCGAATTATAGGTAAGTCAAGTCGACCATCTATCACTCCTGTATTAATTTATCTTTAGCGAGTCCCAAATTTGATGTCCCAACTGTGTAGGGGAGAAGGCTTGAGCTGCACTTGAAAAGAAACATCGTTTAAGGTCAAAAAAAGTAGGTGCCATTACCAACGTATTAAGACCGCACCCCAGGACAAGCCGCCGCCGATGGCCTCTGTCAACAGCAGTTGGCCCTTCTTGATCTGCCCGCGTTGTTTGGCCACCGAAAGTGCTAGTGGAATAGAGGCTGCAGAGGTGTTGCCATGGTCCTGAACTGTGACCACAACTTTTTCCATCGGCACTTCAAGTTTGGCCGCTGTGCGCTTGATAATCCTCAGGTTTGCCTGATGTGGCACCACCCAATCGACGTCGCTGTGGCCGAGGCCTACCTTGGCCAAGGCGGCATTTGCAGTTTGGGCCAGCTTTTGCACGGCGTGTTTAAAAACCTCTTGTCCCTGCATCACCAGCACACCGGTGGTCTGGGTCGAGGATACACCGCCATCGACATAAAGCACATCATTGTAGCGCCCGTCAGAATTCAGATCACAGGCTAATATGCCGCGGTCAGAAGTGTCGCCCGTGCCCTCTTGTGCCTCAAGGATCACCGCCCCGGCACCATCCCCGAACAAAACGCAGGTGGTTCGGTCCTCCCAGTTCATGATCCGAGAGAAGGTTTCTGCACCTATCACCATAACCCGTTTGGCTTGCTGCGCTACGATCAGCGCATTGGCATTGGTCAGGGCAAAGGCAAAGCCCGCGCAAACGGCCTGCACGTCAAAGGCAAAACCTTGTGTCATACCAATGGCTTGTTGCACTTTGGTTGCTGTGGAAGGGAAGGTTTGATCCGGTGTGGAGGTCGCCAGAACAATCGCGTCAATGTCGTTGGGTTGCAGTCCCGCATCCGCCAGCGCCATGTTTGCCGCTTGAATTGCCAGATCTGAGGTCAACTGCCCCTTTGCCGCGAAATGGCGCCGTTCAATGCCGGATCTGGATTTGATCCATTCATCAGAGGTATCGAGCCAATCCATAAATTCGGAGTTGGGAACAACACGGTCGGGCAGATAGTGCCCTACGCCAATCGGTACTGCTCGCAGTGTAGTCATTTTCTTTGGGTAATCTCGCTGGGTTCGTCGGGCATATCTTGGCTGGTTAACGTGCCGGATGCAACACGCGCGGCCAGTTTTTCTGTAAAACGCAGTTCGGCCAGTTTGATCGCCAACTGGATTGCTGCCGCCACGCCAGTGGCATCGGCAGCACCGTGTGATTTGATCACGGTGCCGTTCAGCCCTAGAAACACACCGCCATTGACATGGCGCGGGTCAATCCGGCGACCTAGACGTTTCAAGGATGTATAGGCAAACAGCGCCCCCAGTCGGGAAAACAGCGAGTGATTAAAAGCATCGCGCATGCGTAGGGCGATCAGATTGGCAGTTCCCTCGCCTGTTTTCAGCGCTACGTTTCCGGTGAAGCCATCGGTTACAATCACGTCAACCCTATCGGAGGGAATATCGCCGCCCTCGACAAAACCGACAAATTCATAACCATTCCTGCGCGCCCCGTTGCCGATCATGGCATGGGCTTCGCGCAATTCGGAACGTCCTTTGTGTTCTTCGGTCCCCACATTCAACAAACCGATTCGCGGTTTTTCGATGCTCAGCCCATTTCGCGCATAGGAAGAACCCATCAGCGCATATTTGAACAAATCGTGTTCGTCGGCACGAATATCCGCACCCACATCCAACACCACATTAAAGCCCTGAGGGTTTAGTGACGGCCACAAAACCGCAATTGCGGGGCGGTTAACACCCAGTGCCTTGCGCAGGCGGATCATGGATACCGCCATCAGTGCGCCGGTATTTCCACAGGAAACGGCAACAGAGGCGTCGCCGTTGCGTACGGCATCAATGGTCGCCCACATGCTGGTTTTCTTGCCATGGCGCATCACATGGCTGGGCTTGTCCTCCATGCCAACGGTTTCGTCAGCGTGGCGGATATCGCAGCGTTTATCCAGAATCCTTTGTTTGCGGACAAGGGGCGCTATTTCGGCTTCATCCCCATGAATTAAAAAGCGAATTCCGGGGTTGGCCTTGGCCGCAAGGGCGACACCGGCCACAACAGAAGGAACGCCACGGTCACCTCCCATGGCGTCAATGGATATTATATGCGCGTTAGGTTGGGGCTGATCGGTATCATTTGACATGCCGTATCAGCCCGCCAGCCGCTTAGGCTGCGTCGTCGTCGAGGTCTACGTCCTCAACCAGCGCAACAACTTCGCGGTCTGCGTAGTGGCCGCAAGACGGGCACACATGGTGCGGGCGCTTCAGCTCGCCGCAGCTTGGGCATTCGTTTGGGTTTGTCGCAACCAAAGAATCGTGGGAACGACGGTTGCCACGACGGGAACGGGTGATTTTACTTTTAGGGACAGCCATGTCACTACCTCAAGATATTGGGGGATGCCCCCAGCTGAGCGGTTTAAAGCGTTCATTCCCTTGGGAAGTTGGGCGTTATTCCACTTGAATACAAGAGCCGCGAAAATACAAAGTTTCTCCGGTTCTGCAACCCTTATAATGAGGCCTTGCGGCTTAGTCGCCTATTTTATCCCTGAGAGCCGCAAGTCCGGCAAAAGGTTTGGCGTCCTCTTCGGTCATTGGTTTGATGCCTGGTTCAGCAAATACCTTTGTTTCAAGGGCCGCACCCTCGGCACGTGGATAGGTTGGCAGGGCCAGGGCGATGGCCTCCAGAGCGATTTGTTCTAGGTCAATCATGTCGCCCAGCGGATCTGAATTTTCGTCCATAGTCATTTCAAGCACAGAATCGCCCTCCGGCTCTTGCCAGTCGGTCAGGAACAACCGGCGCACTTGTGTATCAATGCGGGTTTTTACCGGTTGTAGGGTCACAACACAGGCCTGGGTTACTGAGGCACCGACCTCCACCTCCAAAAGCCAGTTTTTACGCCCTTCCGGGGCCAGCGATCCCTTGATACGTACCTTGCGAATATCCAGCAGTGACAGGGTTTCTTTTGCGTCTTTTAACCGTGCGGCACTAAATGCCAGATCAAACTGGCGGGTTCCGCCTTTGGGCATGTCTGCCATCAAAATCACAAGGTCATCGGTTGTTTTGGGGAGATTTGACATTTTGTCCACCGGATTAAAGCGCATTTTGATTGCACTTGGGGGAAAGATATTTGATTGTAGACCATGGGCAGTATATGTGGGCAAGAAGATTTGCAAGACTGGGGCGTGGTAAATGCATTTGATGCAGGCAAGTAAATTTCGACACTGGATTGCGGCAGGGCTTCTTGCTGTGCTCGCAGGCTGTTCGGCTACCTTTCAAAACCATGGCTATGTTCCCACTGACGACGAGTTGCAAAACGTTCTGGTAGGCGTAGATACCCGTAACACTGTTGGGGAGATTATCGGTCGTCCCTCCAGCACCGGTGTGCTGGAAGGGAGTGGCTGGTATTACATTTCCAGCCGGGTGCGCAATTATACCTTTCATAAGGCCGAGATTATTGACCGTCAGTTGCTGGCGATCTCTTTTGATGAAAAGGGTGTGGTCAGCAATGTTGAGCGCTTTTCCCTCAAAGATGGTCGTGTGATTACTCTCAGCCGTCGTGTGACCAGCAGTGGCATCAAAGGACCGGGCTTCTTTAACCAACTCCTTGGCAATCTTGGTAACTTCAGTGTTGGAGACTTCCTCGAAGAAGACGGCTAGAATTCAGTAGGGTTAACATGTTATCTTTCCAGTCGGGGGTTTGGCAACCTACGTGAAATCAAGGCTTTATCGCCCAGTGTGCTGCCTTGCCTGTGCGTGAGGTGCCAGAGGAATTCAGTTTGAATCGGCAAGTCACCCAAATTGTCAAAGGTCAATATAGTGCGCGAATGAGCGGGGCGGCAGAGGATATTGTTGCTGCACAGGCGTTCCGCACTGCGCATTTTGGCGGGCCAGAGCAGGGTGTGGATTGTGACCGCTTTGACAGTATTTGCCGTCATGTGCTGGTAGAGGATCTGGAGACCGGCATGCTTGTGGCCTGTTTCAGGTTCCAGCACCTGCCGGATGGGACCGTGATTGAGCAATCCTACGCTGCACAGTATTATGATCTGATGCGCTTGCAAAATTATAACCTACCACTACTGGAAATTGGTAGGTTCTGCATTGAACCTCGCCTGAACGCCCCCGATATCCTGCGGATTTCCCTAGCGTTGCTGACGCGGTTTGTGGACCAGTACCAGATTGGTCTGATGTTTGGTTGCGCATCCTTTGAGGGCACGCAAATGGCCCCCTATACCGATGCGTTTGCTCTGTTGAAACATCGCCATCTAGCACCGGAAATCTGGAAACCCGCACCACGCGCACCAAAGCTGATTCCCTATGCGGCAGAGCTTGCCGATGTGTCGCCAAACCTCAAACAAGCCAATGCAACCATGCCGACATTGTTGCGCAGCTATCTGGCGATGGGGGGCTGGGTGTCGGATCATGCTGTCATGGATGCGCAAATGGATACGCTGCATGTGTTTACCGGTGTTGAGATCGCGAAAATCCCGCCTGCGCGCAAACGATTCTTGAGGGCGGATGCGGTTTGATTTTGCTTTGACGCAGAATTATCCGCAATCATTCACACTTGAGGTCTCTTTTGTGTCACCGTGAGCTGGAAATGCTCTAACCGCCTGTGTGGCTCATGTGGCGCCCCATCGCGCCGCTGACATCCTGACGCGAATAATCAAAATCATGGCCCTTGGGTTTGCGGGCTATCGCGGCGTGAATTGCGGCCACCAGTGGTGCATCATCATCGGGATGATCGCGCAGCACTTTGCGTAAATCCGCCTCGTCTTCTTGTCCCAGACACTGATATAGCTGTCCGGTGCAGGTCAGGCGCACCCGATTGCAACTCTCGCAGAAGTTATGGGAAAGGGGCGTGATAAATCCGACTTTCTGGCCGGTTTCCTCAAGGCGCACATAACGTGCAGGGCCACCGGTGTTTTCTGCCAGATCAATCAGGGTAAAGCTCTCGGCCAGTCGCGCGCGCAAATCCTTGAGCGCCCAATATTGGTCATTGCGGCTCAAATCTCCCATGTCGCCCATCGGCATCACTTCGATAAAAGTCAGATCCATATCGCGCTCGGCGCACCAGTTGACAAGTGTTTCGAGCTCATCCTCGTTGGTGCCTTTTACCGCAACCACGTTGATTTTCACTCGCAGGCCAGCCTCTTGTGCGGCATCAATCCCGTCAATCACTTGCGACAGGCGCCCCCATCGGGTGATTTCGGCGAATTTCTTCTCGTCCAGCGTATCGAGCGAAATATTCACTCGCCGCATTCCGGCGCTAAACAAATCCCCCGCAAAACGCCGCAGTTGCGAACCGTTTGTCGTCAGTGTCAATTCCTTGAGCGCACCGCTGTCCAGATGCCGCCCGATGCGGGTGAAAAAATCCATGATGCCCCGGCGCACAAGCGGTTCGCCGCCAGTAATCCGCAGCTTTTGCACCCCTTGGGAAATGAATGCGCTACACATGCGATCCAGTTCTTCCAGCGACAGCAACTCCTTTTTGGGTAAAAAGGTCATGTTTTCCGACATGCAGTAAAGACAGCGGAAATCGCAACGGTCGGTGACAGAAACCCGCAAATAGTTGATTGCGCGTGCATAGGGGTCGATCAATCTGGGTGCATCATTCATAGTGTAATATGTAGGAGCCGCAGCCTTGGCAGGCAAGCATAAACATCTTAAGCTAGGCGAAACCCCAAAAGTAATAAGGGATCAATCGTGCAGCCACTCAAAAAATTCACCGCTATCGCCCTCGTTAGTCTGGTTGCAACAGGTTGCAGTGCAACAAAGGGGCTGTTCACCAAAAAGGGCAATCCGGACACAATGATTGAGGTGACAATCCCAAGTGACGAGGCACCACGCGCCAAGCCAAGGCCCAGCAGCGAGGACACCGATCTAGAGGCAATCAAAACCGTAACCGATGCTGAAATAGCAGCGGC
>JAHRVG010000110.1 GCA_019090795.1 Paracoccaceae bacterium
AAACGTGACATATAATGCCCTCCAGCCTGTTTATTACTTAGTGAATCATAAATGCATGATCAGGTGAAGGAATTTATGGGTACACTACCTAGATGACTACAACTTTGATTTGTTCAAAAGTTTGGTCACAATAAAAAATGTAAATCGACAGATTGGCACATTGATCAAGTCTCGGATGGAAAAGGAAGCCCTGATAGCTGCCTAACAGAATACTACAGGGCTTCACTTGAAAAGCCTAAAGCCCTTCAGCCCTAAACAGCTCCTTAAGGTCAGCCTCTGGTCGCGCACCAATATGGCTAATGATTTCTCCAGCGGCAACACAGCCCATGCGCCCGCAAGTCAGCGTGTCTTTGCCATTCACCAATCCGTGCAAAAACCCCGCAGCAAACATATCACCCGCCCCGGTCACATCAACCACAGTTGCCTGCGTTGCGGGGGCGTGTTCGGTTTTCCCATCCCGGATGATCATCGCTCCATTTTCACCAATGGTACAAGCGACGATATCAACCTCGCTAGCCGCAGCATTCAGGCAGGCTGTCAAGGTCGGCATCTCATACATTGCCGCCATTTCATGCTCATTGCAAAACAGCAAATCGACGTTATCGCGGATCATGGCGCGAAAGGCCCCCCGGTGGCGCTCGACGCAAAATGGGTCTGACAGGGTTAGCGAGACTTTGCCACCTGCGTCTTTGCAGGCCTTGATTGCTTTGGCGAAAGCGGCGTGGCTTTCTTCACCGTCAAAGCGGTAGCCCTCAAGGTAAATCCAGTCGGCATCCGCCATCATACCAGTGTCAATATCTTCAGGACCAAGATGTTCGGAAACCCCCAGATATGTGTTCATCGAGCGTTCAGCATCCGGCGTAACCAGCACCATACAGCGCCCGGTTTCGTCAGTCGCATCGGCTGGCGCGCGCGGCACTTCGTAAACGGCCCCTTGCGCTTGAATATCATGGGCAAAAATATCGCCCAACTGATCCGCTTTGACCTTGCCTACATAGGCAGTGCTGGCCCCCATTGCCGCGAGTCCGGCGATGGTGTTGGCCGCAGAGCCGCCCGATATTTCCATCGCAGGCCCCATTTTGCCATACAACTCAGAGGCCCGCGCGGTATCAATCAACTGCATGATGCCTTTATCGATGCCGTTATCCGTCAGAAATGCATCCTCACAATGGGCCAACACGTCAACGATGGAATTGCCGATACCGACAACTTGGAATTTCTTACTCACTTGGTTTTCTCCTCAAAAGGACACAGGTCCTCGATTATACAGTTGGCGCAGACCGGTTTGCGCGCCTTGCAGATATAGCGCCCGTGCAGAATCATCCAGTGGTGCGCATGGTGTTGGAATTCAGCCGGGATGTTATCCTCAATGGCGCGCTCAACAGCGACGACGTCTTTGCCGGGAGCAACACCGGTGCGGTTGCCAAAGCGAAAGATGTGGGTGTCGACGGCTTGCGCTGGTTGATTGAACCACATGTTCAGCACCACATTGGCGGTTTTGCGGCCCACTCCGGGCAGGCTTTGCAAAGCGGCGCGGCTGGAGGGCACGACACCGCCATATTCATCCACCAGAATTTGGCTCATCTTCATCACGTTCTTGGCTTTTTGCCGGTACAACCCGATGGTTTTGATATGATCCGTCACCGCATCAATTCCCAAATCCAGCATCTTTTGCGGTGTATCGGCAATTGCGAACAACGCCCGTGTAGCGCGGTTCACGCCCACATCTGTGGCCTGCGCTGACAGGGCCACAGCCACCACCAGCGTATAGGCGTTCACATGGTCCAGCTCGCCCTTTGGCTCCGGCTCGCTGTCGCGGAAACCGGTGAAGATCGCATGAATTGTATGATAGTCGAGTTGCTTGGCCATGGCGCTTTTTGCCACGGGTTAGGCGCGCTGCCAAGAGGATTGCGCAAGTTTCGGGTGGTCGCCTGCGCGCCCTTGCGTCATTGTTGCATTAAAGGAGCCGCCATGACCCAAGATCCCTATCACCACAGTATCATCGCCCGCGCGATTGCGCATATCGGAGACACGGTTTCCGGCCAGCCAAGGCTGGATGAAGTCGCCGCCGCTGTAGGTTTGTCACCGGCGCATTTCCAACGGGTATTCAGCCAATGGGTCGGGGTCAGCCCCAAAAAGTATCAGCAATATCTGACGTTGGACCATGCCAAGCATTTGTTGCGCGACCGTTTTACCCTGCTGGATACCGCCCATGAAACCGGGCTTTCTGGCACCGGGCGCTTGCATGATCTGTTCCTGACGTGGGAGGCAATGAGCCCCGGTGAATACGCTGCCAAAGGCAAAGGGCTCACAATCCACTGGGGCTGGTTTGAATCGCAGTTCGGCGAGATGCTGGTGATGGGCACGCCGCGCGGGTTGTGTGGCATTGGTTTCACCGCCGAATTTGGCCGCGACTGGGCGCTGGCAGATATGCAGGCACGTTGGCCCGAAGCAGAGTTTGTTCAGAACCAAGCAGCATTGGAGGCACAGGTTTCGGCGATCCTTGGCAATGGCTCTGCCAATCTGCTGCTGATCGGCGCCCCATTCCAGATCAAGGTCTGGGAAGCCCTGCTGACGATCCCCTCGGGCCATGTCACCACCTATTCCGAAATTGCCCACCACATCGGCACCCCCAAGGCAGTACGTGCCGTGGGCACCGCCGTGGGGCGCAATCCGGTCAGCTGGCTGATCCCCTGCCATAGGGCCTTGCGAAAATCCGGTGGGCTGGGCGGCTATCACTGGGGCCTGCCGGTCAAGCGCGCCCTGCTGGCCTGGGAGGCAGCGCGGTTTGACGCCCAAGAAAACGAGCAGGAAATCGCCTAACACAATTCATTGCTTCCCCCGGCCTTGCAACCCCCAATAATAACCCCACTTTAGCCAAAAGAACCGTTGGAAAAAAAGAGGTTATCATGGCTTTGATAAAAACAATCGGCATTGCGGCAATCGGGGTATTCACCCTGACCGCTTGTGTGGATGCGACCGATCCAGACTATCAAAAGACCCGCAACGGGGCCGCGATTGGCGCGATTCTAGGGGCCGCAACACAGGTTATTGCCGGAAACAGTTCTGACTCGGTGGTCAAGGGCGCGGTTGTAGGGGGTGTTGTCGGTGCTGTTGTCGGCAACCTTCTGGACAAACAAGAGGCTGACCTGAAGCGCGATATGGCAGGCAGTGGGGCGGTGATTACCAACACCGGCAAAGAGCTGATTGTCACCCTGCCCGAGGCGATCACCTTTGAAACCGCCAGTACTTATGTGCGGCCCTCGTTGCAAGACGATCTTGCCCGCCTAGCGGTGAACTTGCAAAAATATCCTGACAGTACAGTTGATGTGATCGGCCACACCGACAGCGTTGGGGATACGACCTACAACCAGAACCTCTCGGCGCGCCGTGCAGAGAGTGTTGGCGGGATACTGCTGCGCAGTGGAGTTTCCGCTGGACGCATTCGCGCCTATGGCCGGGGCGAGAGCAGCCCGGCTGCCAGCAACGAGACATCTGCAGGCCGCGCTATCAACCGGCGTGTGGAAATTGTGATCCGGCCTACAGCGTAGCACCTTACGTCGGCCAGATAGGCGGCTGCGATGATGTCCCCCTCCTTTTTCATCGCGGCCGTTTCTTTCTTGTTTGCCTGTTGCCCAGCTCCTATTGTCGGGCCACGCAGCAGGACAACTTGAATGCCATTTCAAAAAATCAAACAGGAACGCGTTGCCGAAACGGTGCAACGCCAAATAGAACAGCTGATCCTGCGCGGTGTATTGCGCCCCGGCGAACGCCTACCCTCGGAGCGTGATCTTTCCGAACGCCTTGGGGTCTCTCGCCCCTCGGTACGCGAAGCGATTGCGGCACTGGTAGAACAGGATTTGCTGAATACCCGTGCAGGATCCGGCATTTATGTCGCCAACGTCCTAGGATCTGCCTTTTCTGCACCGTTGATTCAGCTGTTCTCAACCCATGAGGAAGCCCTGTTCGACTACATCTCTTTTCGCCGTGATCTTGAAGGGCTGGCCGCCGAACGCGCGGCGCGGATATCTTCGGATACCGACCTCAAAGTTATCACCGCGATATTTCAGAAAATGGAAAGCGCCCATAACAAGCGCAATCCAGCGGAGGAAGCAGCACTCGATGCCGAGTTCCACATGGCAATCGTTGAAGCCTCCCATAATGTATTTATGCTGCACATGATGCGCTCGATGTTTGAAATGCTGCGCGCCGGGGTATTTTATAATCGGCAAGTGATGTTCAAAGTGCACACCACCCGCACTGCTCTGCTGGACCAACATCGCGCCATCCATGACGCCATTATTGCGCGCAACCCAATGGCTGCACGTACAGCAATTGAGGATCATCTGGGCTTTGTCGAAGTATGTATGCACACTGAAAAGAAAGCGGACGCCAATGAAGAAGTAGCCAAGCTACGTTTTGCACAAGAGCAGGAACGGTAGGTTTTGACATTTGCCCAATCTGTGGCATCATAAGAGACACCACAGAAAGGAACATTTCCCTATGCGCCCTACCGTGACCCCCATGCTCATGTTCAAAGGCAACGCCGAAAAGGCGATGACTACCTATGTTTCCCTATTCAGCAACGCCCGCATTGCACAGCTGTTGCTTTATGGCCCGGAGGATGTTGGCCCCGAGGGTACAGTAATGCGGGGTCGCATGGAGATCGGTGCACAGAACATCTATTTTCTGGATACAGTGCAGGAGCATGATTTTTCTTTTGTGCCCGCCTCAACGCTTTGGGTTTGCTGTGAAACCAAGGCTGAAATGGATGATGCATTTTTCAAACTCAGCGATGGTGGACAGGTAATCACGCCCATCGGTAGCTATCCGTTCAACGATTATTACGGCTGGGTAACAGACCGATTTGGCGTATCCTGGCAACTGGCGCTATGCCAACCAAGCGGTGATCCGCCCTAGGAAAACGTCAGGTTGGCGAAGAAACGCCCGATATTTGCAGGCAAATTCGGGCTGAAAAGTAGTGATTGCGAAAGCAATTTCCATTTATCAGCAGCCAAAGAAAAACCCCGCAGCAACTGCCACGGGGTTTTCAATTCGGTTTTGATATCAGCAATCAGTGCAGCTTGTCGCCTACATCTTTGATCGCCGCATCAACCAGACTACCTGCATCCTTGGCAGACATCTGCTTGGCAATCACATCACCAGCTGCTTCAATCGCAACGGATGCTGCGGTGTCGCGAACCTCTTTCACCGCCGCCGCTTGCGCGGAAACGATCTGTTCCTCGGCAGCAGCCAAACGACGCGCAATAGAGGCTTTCAA
>JAHRVG010000111.1 GCA_019090795.1 Paracoccaceae bacterium
CCACGCCCTTGCCGCAGCCATTGGGACCACGCCGTTACCGGCTGCCGCGTTTCGGTCCACCGCGGAGGCCAGCCCATCATCCAGTCGCAAAAGGCAGGGTTTAAGCTCGGGCCATTTTTCGAGTTTTTCTCGCCATTCAGCAATATCACCCGGCAGGGGTGGGAAGAGGGGAAGGTCTTTCCGGTCCAACCCGTCGCCGCCAACAGGTCCCAGAGCAGCGTCCAGGACGTCGCCTGCGACTTCAGGCCGATTTGGGTGCCCGTCTGATTCAGATCGTTCTTGAACGCCAGCCCCTTCGGACTCAGCACCACACAGGCGCGATTGCCGCCCATCTTGCAGGTTGGCGTGGCCCAGAATGAACAACCTCTCACGGGTGTGCGATGCGCCAACTTCCGCCGCTGATACGACGCGCGCTGCAACCCCATAGCCCATTTCCTGAAGGTCTCGGGCGACGTCTTGGAAGCCGAGGGACAAATGTCCGGGGACGTTTTCAAAGAAGACGTATTCGGGGGCGATTTCACGGGTGATCCTTGCGACTTCTGGCCAGAGATGGCGCGGATCGGCATTGCCTTTTCTGACGCCAGACAGGGTGAAGGGCTGGCAGGGATAACCGGCAGAGACGATATGAACGCGGCCACGCCACGGGCGGCCGTCAAAGGATTTGAGATCGTCCCAGACAGGAGCCTGAGCCAAGGACGCGTCTGCCATCCGCGCCACGATAGTGGCCGCGGCGAAACTGTTTCGCTCGACATAACAAACAGTTCGATAGCCGGGTTCTGCGAGATGCAATCCGAGGTCCAATCCGGCGACACCGGCGCAAAGACTGATTCCGCGAAGCTCGCTAGGTTTGTCTGGGGGGTAAAGAGCCACATTTGGCCACCTTTCCGTCGCGCTCATGTCGCTTGGGTGCAGGGCTCTGTTGTGGCCTCAAATGATTAAACGATTTGCATCTGGTGCATTTTATCGAAAGCGCGCCGTTTAGCGCACCCTCTTCTATCTTAAATAACAATCGAGCACAGCCCTGACAACGGATATCTTCATTTTTCATTAACTGGAATCACTGCATTGTGCCACCGGAGCGGCCATAAGTGATAGCTGGTCGGCGGGGGTTTGACGTCAATCTATGCCCCGTGTTGCAGGTTGCTAAACCAGCCTGTGACCTCTGCCTTTAATACCCGCTAAATCGCGTATTTTGTCATGAACAGGTTCTCGATGGCGCGGCGATAGCCTGCGTTGGCGGCTTTGCCGAGGTCGATATCCAGCAATCCGGCCTCGCCGAATTTACCGCGACCGTAGGAATACAGCCGCCACTCGCCTGCAAGATAGGCGGCATTCAGCGGGTCTTTTTCGGTCGGCTCGGAGACAACCTCGACACCGTTTTCAAAGATGCGCCAGCCCTCATCAATACTGAAGGTGGCCATCAACAACACGGTGCGGCCCACAAAGCTGGTGGCGGGAGTATAACGGATCACCCGCCGCTCCACCGGGTTGGCGGATTGCGTGCCATCGAATGCCACGTAGCACTCGTTTAGGTCATCCTGAATACCAAAGCGAAAACCCCGCGCCCCGGCTGTGCCCAGATCGGCAGCATCCCACACCGCAATATTCATCTCACTGGTGTCGATGATCGGCGCAACCACCCCGAAAAAACTGAACTCTGTCTGCGGAATTGCAACATCCGGCAGCACAGATGTTGAATTGGCGTCGGTCAGGTTCAACACCGGATGGCCATTCAGCGTGCCGGTAGGAATGGATGCAGCGGCAGAATGCAGGGCGTTGGTTACGCCGTTGGGGATTTTCTCCGCATTGATATTTGCGGGATCCCAAAAGCCGAGCCAGCCGGGAATGGAACCGATTGCCTTGTCGGTATCCGTCAGGGCGATTTGCGGAAGGTTATTGGCCGCACTCAGTGACACGCCGTGAAGTTTGAAAAAGTTACGCATTGTTGGTCTCCGTTAGATTTTAAAGGTCAGGGATGCATCCATGCGGATGCGTTCGCGCGCCAGCAGCAGGTTCAGGAACCCGAGGATATTCTGCTCGCCCATGCGGCGGGATTTGGTGACGTCATTGCCGGGGAAAAAACTGTCTGTGGTTGCTGTTTCCAACAAATACCCCAGTTTGTCGCGGCCCGGATCAGAGTCGGTTGTCGGGGCCTGCCAGCCGCGCCCGTTGGTGCCGTAATTGTTTTGCGTCAGAAACGCGGTTTCTTGGTTGTCGCTCAGGGTGGGTTGCATTTCACGCATCACCCAAGCGCTCATATCCGCGAGGTGTTCGCGCGCAAGACGCACCCCGTCATCGCGAATGGTGCCAACCCAGACCGCATAATCCACGCCCGTGTCCGGATCCACGCCCGAGCCGTTGTGGTGGTCCACAAATGCGATCGCTTCGGGGAAATGGGTGGTTGGCAGATCAAAGGCCAGCTGGCTCTCGATCTCGGAAAACTGTGACGGGCCACGAAATGCGCCGCCCGGCTCGCCAAGGGCCAAATCCCAACCCACGCCGTTACGGTTGATATCCACATCATTGATGTTGTAATTCTGGTTGTTGTCGGTGCCATAGGGCACAATCGTGGGGATCATGACCAGACGGCAGCCCCAGCGAATACGCTCGTAACCCGGCAATACCCGCCAGTTGCGCACCAGATTTTGCGCAAACAACAGGTTGGTGACCAGTGCCGCCTTCTCGGCGGAATGAGTACCGCCAACAAAGACGATCTGGGGCTGCTGCACCGCATCGCCATCAACCTCGGTAACGTCAACCGTGATCGGTGACGGGGTGAATTCATAGGCCCAGATCGGGTTACTGTCCGCATCGGTGGCCAGTTGAATCCGGGTCACATAATTCGGTGCTTCGGTGCGCAGCGCCTCCCAATAGGCCATGTATTCCGCAAGCGAGCTGTAAACTTGGCTGGCGGACTGGGTGTAAAGGCCATCCCAATCCGGCCGGGTTTGCAGTTTCCCGTTGTTGGACCACAGAAAATTCGGGGTTTGCGCTTCGGTTTGCGATTTCGGCAGGCTTGCCAGCCCTTTCAGCGAATCAAAGCCGGGAAATGCCACCACACCGTCCACGTTCCAACCGATCAACACCCGCCCCTCACTGTCGGTCATCGCGAAATCAGACACGACGGCCCCTGAATGAAAACCGACGCGCACGGGCACAACCGGGGCACCGACCTCGTCAAAGGCCCCCAGCACATGGCCGCTCTCTGAAGTGAACGAAAGACCCTCGAACTGGTCGGCCCCGTTAGCAAAGGCTTTGCGCGCCTGTTGCACAAGAAAGCCGTCTTCGAGCGCGAGCACGGCCCTGTCATTCTCATCCA
>JAHRVG010000112.1 GCA_019090795.1 Paracoccaceae bacterium
CACCCTAGCGTTCGTCGGCAGCGTCAGATGTGTATAAGAGACAGGGGGTATAGAATCAAGCCCGATCATGCGGCTCGAAAATGCCTCTGGTTCGATCATCGCAAAGACAAACAGCCCAACCGTGCCTAACGCAAGAATCGGCCTCGGCAGGCGGTTCAGCCCGTTCACCAGTTGATTAAACCACCCCGCCTGCACTTGCCAGTATTCCTGACCATATTGTTCCAGCGCTGCCGCGTGCTCGTTGTGTTCGAACTCTTGCGCCTTGCTGCGATTGGGAACAAAAACCTCCGCCACCTCTTTCGCCGCTTTGCCGATACCCAGAAAATCACGGATCAGGCCCATTTTTCGCACCTCGCTTTATGCTCTTTTAGGCTTAAATGGTACTTGGGAGAGATGAATTCCTCTGCGCGGATAATCCAGCCTCCCTTGCCGCCATCGCGGCGTTGGGCGTATTTACGTGATGCCACACGATGGTCTGCCAAACTGTAATAATAGTTGCGCCGTGCTATGCCATAGGCGTCAGCAATAAATTTAGGGGCCATCGCCGTGGCTTTGGCAACCGCTTTCAAGCTCTGCGGTCCAAGGTCGCCATCGACCTGTACCGGCAGATCAAACTGCGTCAGCAATCGTTGCAGTATTTTCACCGCATTGTTGCCCGCATTCACATACATATCAAAAACACTGGCCTGCAAAACCCGTGGCAACTCGCCAATGCGGGGTTTTATAAAATAGTGGTTTTTGAAAATATCCACCGCCTGCGTTTGGGATAGCGCCCGAACGTCATCCCTGTCCACCTTGCCATCACCGGTTAAATCCAACCCCAAACGGTGCATCGTGTGAATGGTAACGCCGTATTTCGTGGCACCGCCAGGGTCGTCCGCGTCGTTCACATAGCCACCTTCGCGGCGCACGATTCCCCGCGCAATCTGGTCAACCGTTTCCATCTTTCACCCAATCCTTTGAAAAACTGGGTAGATTCTTATGGTTATTTCCCTAAAATTCTATGTACCTGCCGAACGCTACTCTTTTTCAGGTTGGTAATAGCCCTGTTCCTTCAGCGCATCGGCTACCTCTTTGGGCAGGTAATCCTCGTCATGCTTGGCCAGAATTTCCGTGGCAATAAAGGTGCCGTCAATCAGCTTGCCGGTGGCAATCATTCCCTGCCCCTCATCGAATAGATCCGGTAAAATGCCAGTGAAGGAAACGGGAACCGTCGCTCCTCCATCTGTCACTTCAAAGGTAACGCTGGTGCCATCTTTTACCAGCGTGCCCCCCTCGACCAAACCACCCAGACGAAAAACCTCGCTTTCAGCGGGGGGATTTTCCTTGACTTGAACAGGACTGCGAAAAAATTCAATCCCGTCCTTGGCCGCATAGCCAATCAAGGTGCCAGCCGCCGCCAGAAACACAAATCCGGCTATAATCAACTGAATACGACGCTTTTTCTTAAGTCCTGCCATCATTCTTGCCTTTCTCGGAAACTTCGAATCGCGGCGTTCACTTCCGCCCCGAAAATAATAATCGCGCCAGAGAAATACAGGAATAACAGGGTGATCACAATGCCCGCGAGCGCACCATATGTCACTGTATAACTCCCTGCATTGGCCAAATAGAACGACATGCCTGTGGCCATCAAAACCCATAAAGCGGTCGAAACCAACGCCCCGGGCCAAATTGTGAAACCGCGGGCATGACTGTTGGGTAAAAACCAATGCAAGCTCCATAAGAACCCATAAAATACGGTAAAACCGATACTATAGCGAGTAATCAGCAGGTTCTCAGGCAGCACAATTGTGGTGAAACTCTCCAACAGTTTAATCAAAACAGGTGCCAGTAGGATCGACAATCCCAGCACCACCGCAACCACCGCTGCCACAATAACCGCCAGCAGTGCCTTACCTTTGCGAATGAACCAGACGGCACCTTTCCGCTCGCCGTAAATCCGGTCAAAGGATTTGTTGATCGCCTCCACCGCGCGCATGGCCGACCAAACAGCCAGCAGGATAAACAGGGTGAACAGACTGTGCGATTGGCTTAACACCTCGACAAGGACCGGCTCCAGCACCTCGGCCAGATAGGGCGGCGCAAAATCAAACAGAACCTGCACCGCCTCAGCACTTCGTGCTTCACCAATGATCTGACCTGTCAGGGAAACCGCGAAAATCAAAAACGGAAAAATCGCCAGCATCAGCGCATAAGCGACATATCCCGCCTGCGCATCGTCTTCACGCGCGATAAAGGATAAGGTTGCGCCTCGGAACACAGAAAGAATTGATCGCATTATAGAAATACTGTCCCCTTTCCCTTCTTTCCTAAACATCCCCACGCAGAGCGCATTTCACCCTTATTCTTCAATCGCCTCAAACTGGATTACTTTGCCCAAAAACCGCGTTGCGGCAACGCTCACTTCTTTTGCATCCCCTGTTGTCAGGCAGCGCGTTTTTCCATCATCCCCAACCATATCCGGGTGCCTTTGCAGATAATCCTCAAGACTGGCTGCCACAAGACGCCCTTGCGAAAAAACCGATACCTCAGGCCCCAAGGCCGCTTGAAACACGTGTTCCAAAATCGGGTAATGGGTACAGCCAAGCACCGCCGCCTGTGGTTTGGGCATACGACGCAACAGGGCCGCAACGTGAGAGTGCACCATGGCTTCGGCCAACTCCAAATCATTCATTTCCAACGCATCAACCAACCCACCGCAAGGCTGCGCCTCGACATCCACCCCAATGGCGCGAAAGGATAGTTCGCGTTGAAAGGCGCGGCTGGCGACGGTTGCAGGGGTCGCAAAAAGCGCCAGTTGCTGCACGGAAACCTCGCTCGGTGGGCTATTATCACCCCACATGCGTTCGCTCACCGCCTCAATCATCGGTACAAACACCCCGAGCACCCGCTTGTCCGTTGGAACCCAGCTTTCCTGCATCCGCTTCAATGCAACAGCTGAGGCCGTGTTGCAGGCCAGAATTACCAGATCACAGCCGTGATCGAACAGATACTGGGTGTTTTGCACCGTAAGGTCATAAATATCTTGCGCATCCCGCACCCCATAAGGGGTATTCTTATTGTCACCCAAATACAGCAGCGGCTGATCCGGCAAACGCTCGCGGATCGCATTGAAAACCGTCAGGCCGCCCAGCCCACTGTCGAAAACCCCAATCGGCATCAGTCCCAATCCTCGAATTCAAACCCATAATCTTGGGACTTGAGTGGTTTAGGAGACAGCTTATACGTCGCCTCCCGCAGAAAAATCATCAATTCCCGCGACTTTGTGCGATAAGCAGCCAGAGCCTCAGGTGACAAAGGCTCTCCGACAACCAGCCGCGCGGGGCGTTTAATTCCACGTCGGAACTCATTGATAAGAAGCGATTTCCTTAGGACATCACTGTATTGACTGACGATCTGGAACAAGCGCCCGTTGGTCCCATCAAAAAAGATCGGCACCACTGTGGCCTCGGATTTCGCCACTAGTTTCGCAGTAAAGCGACGCCAGCGCGGGTCCATCGGCACACCAAAAGGACCGTTAGACGTGGAAACCGAACCGCCCGGAAACACCCCAATTGCGCCGCCCTGCGCCAGATATTCAAGCGCGCTCTTGCGGGTATTCAGATTCAGCCGCAATGCCTCTTTGGTCTGGTCAAAACTGACCGGCAGGATCACGCGGTTAATTTCCTCGGCCCGCTGAAACACATTGTGGGCTAAAATTCGGAAATCTCCACGGGTTTGCGATAGGATATTACCCATTACCATCCCGTCGAGAATGCCGAATGGGTGATTGGACACCACCACAAGCGGCCCGGTTTTGGGAATATTCTCCAAGGCACCGTTTATAATTTGCAAGTCGATGCCATATTTGCGCACCATTACCTGCCAAAAATCCTGCCCCGTCGCGACATCTTTCTCATAACCCTGCGCCATGCGTATCAAACGTGGCCGTCCGGTCAGGTTCTCCACAACCCGTACAAAAGCACGCCCTCCGCGCCCCCTGATTGAGTTGGCGTAGCTAATCTCTCTGGCAATTTTTGCCTCTGTGCTCATCTGCTTCCCGAGGTATCCCGCGCCCCAATTACAGCGCTTGTGCGGCGTGCGCCAGTGCATATTACATGCGAAACAAGGGGGAACCTACTTTGCCAACATTTCATAAGTATTCCAGTCAGCCTTTGTCGCTACCCGGTCGTAAAGGGATCGCGCCCGGTAATTGTTATCCCGCGTAATCCACCGCATCATCGGCCAAGAGTTTTGCGTGCAAATCTCGGCCAACCGCTTCAGCATTTTTTCACCCACTTTCGCGCCACGTGCACCATGGCCGACAAACATATCGTCAAGAAAGCCGATCTCGATACCGCGCAGCGGGCTGGGCATCGCGCGGTAATGGGCAAGCCCTACAAGCCTGCCGTCCAAAACTGCCACAATGCCCGTCACAGGCGACTGATCCGAGTGAAGCCAATCCCAGGTTCGCGCAACACCCACCTTGGTAAGGCCCACCTTATAGTGATCGGCATAACCTTTATAAAGTTCCAGCCATTGGGCATAATGCGCCACTTGAAGGGGAACAATTTTCACGTCATCCATAACTTTTCACCACAGATCGGAGCTTATAAAAAAACGGCCCCGAAAGGCCGTTTTCAATTTCAAATTTATCAATAGCCTTAACGCTTGGAGAACTGGAAGCTCCGGCGCGCCTTGCGTCTACCGTATTTCTTACGCTCTACAACACGCGAATCGCGGGTTAGGAAACCAGCGGCTTTCAGCGGAGCCCGCAAAGATGGCTCATACAGCTGCAGCGCTTTGGAAATGCCGTGCTTAACCGCACCAGCCTGACCTGAAAGGCCGCCACCCTTAACCGTGGCCATCACGTCGAATTCACCTTCAACACCGGCAACTTCAAACGCCTGGTTCAGAACCATGCGCAAAACCGGACGGGCAAAGTATGTTTCGATCGGGCGACCGTTAACAGTTACTTTACCGGAACCGGGTTTAATCCAGACACGGGCAACCGCATCTTTACGCTTGCCAGTGGCATAGGCACGACCCAATTCATCACGAACAGGCTCACGCAAGGTTACAGGTTCAGCCACAGCTTCTACAATTTCGACAACATCTTTGAGGTCGTCCAAGGATTTGATTTCATCAGTCATGGGTCTCAGCTCCGTGTGTTTTTCTTGTTCATGGATTTAACATCCAGAACGTCAGGTGCCTGTGCCTCATGGGGGTGATCAGCACCCGCATAAATCCGCAGATTTTTCATTTGCTGGCGCGACAACGGGCCGCCCGGCAACATACGTTGAACAGCTTTTTCCAACAGACGCTCTGGGAATTTACCCTCAAGAATCTGACCAGCCGTGCGCTGTTTGATGCCGCCCGGATGCCCTGTGTGCCAGTAATGGATCTTGTCACTGCGTTTCTTGCCGGTCAGTTGAACCGATCCTGCATTGATCACGATGACATTGTCACCCATGTCCATCGAAGGCGTAAAAGAAGGTTTATGCTTGCCACGCAAGCGCATCGCGATAATCGACGCTAAACGGCCCAAAACGATGCCTTCAGCATCAATAATGATCCATTTCTTGTCAATATCAGCAGGTGTTGCTGAGAAGGTTTTCATATGCTCAATCCATAAGGTCGGTTTTTTCGCAAGCCGGAATGCCTGCGGGAATCTGATTTGGGGGTTATCGGAGAATAGCAATGCCAAGTCAATTCATTTAGGTCCTATTTAATCGTTGTTTTTCAATGCATTGCAATTATGGTATTATAACACCCCACCGCTTAGCCACTCCATCGCCTTCCCAACTCAAATTTTCCTGACAAAGGCCCCCAGCAAGGTCAATATTGCAAAAGGTGAGGTTAATCACTACCCATGCATCTGAAAGTATTTACTAGACGAACAAGATATAAATTTGGGAGGCCTGTTGGATGGTTGGATTTTTGGGAACACAAACATTACTAAGCGCAAGCGGATTGGGGTCGAATGCCGAAGAGCACTCGACCATTACACTAAAGAACGGAACTGTAATTACAGGGTATTACACCTCCAACAGCGGCCCGATGTCCCTTTACAGTTTCAACCCTAAAACCGGTGAAACCAAATCTATTGGCGGCTTTGGCGATTTCACAACCGACTATGGTGATCCGCATCTTGTTGCCTCGGACGATGGCGGGTTCAGGGTTGTTTACAACCTCAAAGCCCTTGATGGGGGCCTATTTTACCGCAAATACGACGCTTTGGGGGCACAGCAAGGCGATGTCAAACAGCTGCTGGATGGCTGGATTGACAACGCCCAAACCTATGAAACGGACAAGGGGTTCTTTGTCTCCTACCGCGATCGTAGTGCTGATGCGGATACAGAGTATGTGGGCGCTTTTTATGGCAATACCGGGAAACTCCAGAATACCTTTGATTTTAAAGCGGGGGCAAACCCCAGTGGCTTTGCGCATCCCGAGCCTCAGGCCACCCTATTGTCCAATGGCAATCTGGCGGTTGTCTGGCAGAAAACCAATCTTGATGGCAGCTTTCTTCAAGTATTCAAACCAAACGGCGCAAAGGTCGGCGGCGAAAAGGCACTCGGCAACATCCCCTTAACCATCCACCCCAAAGTGATTGAGGCACACCCGGATGGCGGATTTGTGGTTGCCCATGCACCGATTATCAGCCCTCCGGGTGGCATCAGCCAGTTGGGCACTATTGTCATTCAGAAATACACCAATTCGGGCAAGAAACTGGGGCGGGAGATCACATTCGACACCGCGGCCGAAGATTTTGGCCGGTTGGTTTCCGGTTCCAATTACGATGTTGCCTTTACCAAAGACGGATTAATTGCAGTGACGTGGACCGGCGAAGGCACAACCCTCGCCAATGGCACCGACGTCTATTTTGCTATGCTAACCGCCAGCGGCAAGGTCATTGTCGGGCCACAGGCAGCGGATGAAACACTCAATAGCGACCAGCTTGATGTCCAGTTCAATCACTTGAAGAACGGCGATCTATACCTGACCTTCAAAGACGACGCGACAGTGCAATTCAGCCATGTTGCCTCTATTCAGGGGCGCTTTATTGTTGAGCCTGACTACATTTACGAGGGTGATGGCAAGAATAACAACGAGGCGGGAACAGGCGGTGACGATGTTTTGCTTGGCTTTGGGGGCGATGACATCCTGAAGGGCCTCAAGGGCGAGGATTACATCAAAGGCGGGAGGGGAAACGACGCTCTTTCTGGTGACGAAAAAGGCGACGAGTTATATGGCGAAGAAGGAGCCGATAATTTATCCGGAGGCAAGGGCGACGATCTGCTTTATGGCGGTACAGGAAACGATATTATTCTTGGTGGGGCCGGTACTGATCAGATTTTTGGCGGTGACGGGGACGACACTATCAAAGGCGGAACCGGCGCAGACACAATATATGGCGGCAATGGCAAAGACAAAATCACCGGCGGAACCGCCGCCAGTACCCTGCACGGAGAAGCAGGCAGAGATCGCTTGGTCGGTGGCGATGGCAGTGATGCATTGTGGGGGGGCGATGACAATGACGTCCTGATCGGGAATATCGGCAATGATGTTCTGGACGGCGGTTTAGGCCGGGACAAACTGATCGGCGGCACAGGTTTCGACATTTTGCGCGGTGGTGAGGGCAATGACAAGCTGTTCGGCGGCGATGACAACGACGCGTTCTATGCAGGCGATGGCAATGACCGAGCATTTGGCGATGACGGCGACGATACCTTCTATGACAGCGAGGGCGATGACCAGATGACTGGCGGGGCCGGAGCCGACAAGTTCTTGTTCTATAACACCGATTTCGGCCATGACGTGATCAAGGATTTTGAGTTCGGTGTTGATACACTCGACATGGGGGTCGTAGCCCGTGCCCTTGATACCACGGGTGGCGACATCTCCATTAACGAAGTCACGGCCGGGGTGCGTTTCAAGGTTGATGCCGATAACTGGGTGCTGGTCAAAGGCGCAACACTGGCCGATTTTGAAGAGGGTGATTACATCATCGAAGACCCGTTCGCCGTGGTTTAATCCCTGGGGATGGAATAGGTCAGGTTGGCATGAGCCACCGGCTTTTCCATTCCTTCGGAATACAACATCACATCCCCGACACTGAGCGATTTTCCCAGCTTCAAAACCCGTGCTTTGGCGATCATATCGCTGGGCGCGGGTTTTCGCATGAAGTCAATCGAACAATTCGTCGTAACCGTTAGTGCTTTGGGCCCAATCAGCGACAGTGTCGCGATATAATATGCCACATCCGCCAAAGCGAACATTGACGGGCCGGAAACAGTCCCGCCTGGGCGCAGATGAGCATCCGATACATTCATCCGAACAATCGTTTCTTCCAAGGAAAGAGCCAACACTTCAAACTGTCCCTCAACTTGCGGAAAGACCCCATCTAAAAAACTGTGGATTTCATCAATGGTCATTTTCAATTGCATAAGCGCTTTCCTCTTGTGGCCGACCAAAACGCTGATTGCATTTTCTGGTACCTATGCGTTCTACCTTTCATTTGTTATTCAAATCAAACGCAAAACGATTTAGGCTGCCTAAAAGCTGGCAAACACACACGAGGCAACCATGACCGATGACATCCTGCTGCGAAATAACACTGGCGCAATAGCCGAGTTAACGCTGAACACGCCCAAATCTCTGAACGCACTTTCAGACGCAATGCTGGCGGCGCTCAAGCATCAGTTTGAGGCGATTAGCGAAGACCGGACCATCCGCGTGGTGATCCTAAAGGGGGCGGGCAAAGCGTTTTGCGCGGGCCACGACCTCAAGGAAATGACCGGCGGGCGTCAGTCTGAGGACGGCGGCAAAGCCTATTTCAGCGACCTATTTTCCCGTTGTGCCGAAGTAATGCTGATGATCCGAAAACTGCCCCAGCCCGTCATTGCCCAGGCCCATGGCATCGCCACAGCCGCTGGCTGCCAGCTGGTCGCCACCTGCGATATGGCAGTGGCTGCGGATGACACACGCTTTGGGGTGAACGGGGTGAACCTTGGCTTGTTCTGTTCGACACCGATGGTCGCACTCAGCCGGAATATTCCGGCAAAACAGGCGTTCGAGATGTTAACCACGGGCCAGTTCATCCCGGCAAAGCGGGCTATTGAGCTGGGGTTGATCAACAAATCGGTGCCTCAGGCGGATCTGGACGCCACCACTTATGCCCTTGCCGAACTGGTTGCCAGCAAGCTCAGCACCGCCATACGCGTGGGCAAGGAAGGTTTCTACAAGCAAATCGAAATGCCGATTAAGGAAGCCTATCAATACACCGGAGAGGCGATGGTGGGCAATATGATGGATCGAGACACCGCTGAAGGAATTTCCGCCTTTCTGGAGAAACGCTCGCCGGATTGGTCTCAATAGGTAAAAAACCAAACTTAATCTGGGATTGTTGCCGTTTTGTCAACAGTCCCTTACTGCCCCTTCCACAATGCCCCATTTTTGCCCCAATTGCCCCGCATCAAGAAAACCAAGCTTCAACAATTACGATTGAAGCAGGTAACGAGGACCGATCACGTGATCGGCGGGGATTTCCCCCTGAGGCATAAGTAATGGCAACAGCAACAGAGCTACCGATAGATACCGGTGCGTCCGCCCTTGATATGGCCAACGAAATATTTGGCGCAGGCATCACTGTCAATTCTGCGGCCTATTCCGGCGACAATATTTCATCAGGTATTTTCACCAACGGCGATACTGTTTCCAGTGGCGTCACCCCGTCCGACAGCGGTGTCATCCTCTCTACGGGTAATGCTACAGATTTCACCAACTCCAGCGGCTCTACGAACACTAACACCTCGGCCGGAACCTCGACCAATACAACAGGTGTCAACGGCGATGCGGATTTCAACGGTATTTCCGGCGGTGCAACTTATGACGCGTCCTTTCTGGAAATCGACTTTACCCCCTCCGGTTCGGTCTTCACCATCGACTTTGTGCTCAGCTCTGAAGAGTTCCCCGAATACAACGCTTCTTTCAACGATGCAGTCGGCGTTTGGGTAAACGGCGTCGAGGCCACCGTGAACATCGGCAACGGCACCGCAGCTGTTTCCAACATCACACCTGATAATTCGCCCGACCTGTATAATGATAACACGGGCGATCAGTACAACACAGAAATGGACGGGTTCACCGTAACCCTTACATTTACCGCCCCTGTGAATGTTGGCGAAGTCAACACTATCAAAATTGGCGTCGCTGATGGTGGCGACAGTGGCTATGACACTAACCTTTTGATCGCCGGTGGCAGCGCCCAAACTGTTATCGTTGCCGAAGACGACAATGTCACTGTTTTCAATAATGCCGAGACGGTTAACGTTTTGGACAACGATTCAACAACGGCCTCGGGCGACCTGACCATCACCCAGATCAATGGCATTCCGGTTGTTAGCGGTGACTCGATCGTTCTTAGCAACGGACAAACCGTCACCCTAAACACAGATGGCACATTGCTGATTTCCGCCAATGGAGCAACAGAAACGATCCATTTCAACTACACCATTGAAAATAGTCTGGGCGAAACTGACACCGGTCTGGTTCAGGTCGATAACATTACCCTGCCCTGTTTTGTCGCAGGGACGCAGATACTAACCGGAAGCGGGTCAAAACCCGTAGAGGATTTGCGCGTAGGTGACATGGTTCTGACGCGCGATCACGGTTTGCAATCTATCCGCTGGATCGGCAATAAATCCGTGCCAGCCAGTGGGGCAATGGCCCCAATCCGCATCACCAAAGGAACCTTTGGGGTTGAGGCCGATCTGCTACTATCCCCACAGCACAAGGTATTGCTGTCAGGCGCATGGGCTGAACTGCTGTTCGCAGAAAATGAAGTGTTGATTTCTGCTAAAAATCTGGTGAATGACAAGACAATCCGCGCAATTGAAAGTACTGATAACGTACACTATTTCCACCTGCTATTTGACGCGCATGAAATCATCTGGTCTAACGGAATTCTAAGTGAGAGCTATCACCCCGGCCCCGAGACAATGGCCGGATTTGACGCAAATTCCCAAGCCGAAATTCTGCAACTGTTTCCCGAGCTCGATGCCCTGACCGGCGAAGGCTACGGTCCGACCGCAAGACGCGCGTTGACGACCAATGAATCAGAGGTTCTGGCCATTCACCTTACTCCGCCGCAGGCTGTTTGATCGCCAGCATCTCTTTCAAATAATACCCGGTATAACTACCCTCAACCTCCGCCACTTCTTCCGGCGTGCCGGTTGCGACGATTTCTCCGCCGCCATCGCCCCCCTCCGGCCCGATATCAATCAACTGGTCAGCGGTCTTAATCACATCTAGATTATGCTCGATCACAATTACCGTATTGCCCTGATCCACCAGTTCATGCAGCACTTCCAACAACTTACGCACATCTTCAAAATGCAAACCCGTGGTCGGTTCATCCAGAATATACAGCGTGCGCCCCGTGGATCGCTTGGCCAATTCCTTGGATAGTTTCACCCGCTGCGCCTCGCCGCCCGACAATGTCGTCGCCGGTTGACCAACCTTGATATATCCAAGCCCCACCCGCAGCAGTGCCGTCATCTTGTCGCGGATAGATGGCACCGCTTTGAAAAACTCTTCCGCATCCTCAACCGTCATATCCAAAACGTCCGCAATGCTTTTACCCTTGAACAAAACTTCCATCGTTTCGCGGTTATAGCGCTTGCCTTTACAGCTCTCGCATTGAACATAAACATCGGGCAAAAAATGCATCTCAATCTTGATCAGCCCATCGCCCTGACAGGCTTCACAACGTCCACCCTTAACGTTAAACGAGAACCGCCCCGGTTTGTAACCGCGCGCCTTGGCCTCTGGCAAACCAGCGAACCAGTCGCGGATCGGGGTAAACGCACCGGTATAAGTCGCCGGATTACTGCGCGGTGTGCGCCCAATGGCGCGTTGGTCAATGTCGATAACTTTATCAAGATACTCGAGGCCAGTTATCGCCTCACAAGGTGCCGGCGTCTGTTTCGCGCCGTTCAATCGCATTGAGGCGGTCTTGAACAGCGTTTCAATTGTCAGCGTCGATTTTCCGCCGCCGGATACACCGGTCACACAGGTAAAAGTGCCCAAGGGGAACTCGGCCCGGATCCCTTTCAGGTTATTCCCCGTCGCCCCTTCAACTACTATTTTTTTTCCATTCCCTGCGCGCCGGTCCAATGGAATTTCAATCCGGCGCTTTCCAGTAAGGTACTGTCCTGTAATGGATTTTTTGCACTTGGTGATCTGCAAAGGCGTACCTTTGGCGATCACTTCACCGCCGTGAACCCCGGCCCCCGGCCCGATATCCAGCACATAATCCGCCTCGCGGATCGCTTCTTCGTCGTGTTCGACAACGATCACTGTATTACCCTGATCGCGCAGGTTTTTCAGCGTGGTCAACAACCGCCCGTTATCGCGCTGATGCAAGCCAATCGACGGCTCATCCAGCACGTACAGAACACCCGTCAGCCCCGAACCAATCTGGCTTGCCAAGCGGATCCGCTGGCTCTCGCCCCCTGAAAGGGTGCCAGAGGCGCGCGACAGGGTCAGATAGTTCAAACCAACATTGACCAAAAACCCCAGCCGCTCACGGATTTCCTTCAGGATCGCCTTGGCAATCTCGTTCTTCTGATTGTTCAGCGTGCCGGTCACTGCCTCGATCCACTCCAGCGCCTCGATGATCGACATCTGCACCACCTGCCCTACGTGCAACCCGGAAATTTTCACCGCCAGGGCCTCTGGCCGCAGCCGGAACCCGTCACAGACCCCGCAATGGCGGTTGTTTTGATAGCGTTCAAACTCTTCGCGGATCCAGTTGCTATCGGTCTCGCGATAGCGTCGCTGCATGTTGGGAATAACCCCCTCAAAAGTGCGGCTCAACTCATAAACTCGCCCTGAATCGTCATAACGAAACTTGATCTCCGTCTTGCCCGATCCATAAAGCATCACCTTTTGCACCTTGGCAGGCAGATCACGCCACGGCAAATCCTTGTCAAACTTATAATGGCGCGCAATTGCTTCGATCGTTTGGCGAAAATAGGGCGACTTGCCCTTGGCCCAAGGTGCCAGCGCGCCTTTGTACAGGGAAATAGAGGTGTCCGGCACCACAAGGCGTTCATCAAAAAACAGCTCAACCCCCAGCCCGTCACATTCCGGGCAAGCCCCAACCGGCGCGTTGAAGGAAAACAGCCGCGGTTCTATTTCCGAGATGGTAAAGCCGCTGACCGGACAGGCAAAATTCTCAGAAAAGGTAATCCGCTCAGTCTCGCCCTCACTGGGTACCGTTTCCAGAATTGCAATGCCATCCGCCAAATCAAGACAGGTGCGCAAACTGTCCGCCAGCCGCGTTTGCAACCCGTCTTTGATCACAATCCGGTCCACCACTACGTCGATATTATGGCGGTATTTTTTGTCCAACTCCGGTACATCATCCAGCTCACAAAACACGCCGTTCACCTTAACTCGCTGAAACCCCTGTTTCTTAAGGTCTTGAAATTCTTTGCGGTATTCACCTTTGCGATCGCGCACAATCGGGGCCAGTAAATAGGCCCGCGTGCCCGCCTGCATCGCCACAATCCGGTCCACCATTTCCGAAACCTGCTGCGCCTCGATCGGCAGGCCGGTTGTGGGTGAAAACGGCGTTCCGACGCGGGCAAACAACAGCCGCATATAGTCGTAAATTTCGGTCACAGTGCCCACGGTAGAGCGCGGGTTCTTCGATGTTGTCTTCTGCTCAATCGAAATCGCAGGCGAGAGGCCGGAAATGTGATCCACGTCCGGCTTTTGCATCATGTCCAGAAACTGCCGTGCATAGGCCGACAGCGATTCCACATAGCGACGCTGGCCTTCGGCATATATTGTGTCAAACGCCAGCGAAGACTTGCCAGAGCCGGACAGGCCGGTAATCACCACCAGCTTGTCACGCGGAATATCCACGTCAATTGATTTTAGATTATGTTCACGCGCACCGCGAATTTCGATATTTTTTAACTCTGCCATCAGTCGCCCCTTAGCCTGAAAACCACTTAGGCCATCCACGCAGGGATTCCAATAGAGGTAAAAGAACATTTAACGAACATACGATAATTCTCCGGAGGGTCAACCCACGCCGAATACCTAAAAATCCCAAAAAACCATTGTCTAGAAAAATATTGCCAGAGACGTCATCAAAGCGCGTCAGCGCCCCATAATTTTCTTCACATAATTGCGGGTCTCTTTATAGGGTGGCACGCCATTATATTTCGATACCGCTTCCGGCCCCGCATTATAGGCGGCAAGGGCCAGCCGCCAACTACGGAATTTATTGTGCTGCTGTTTGAGATAACGCGCTCCACCCTCAAGGTTTTCCTTGGGATCGTGGGGGTTCACCCCCAGTTGGCGCGCGGTAAATGGCATCAACTGCGCCAGACCGATAGCACCCGCATGGGATTTGGCGCGCGGGTTCCAGCCGCTCTCCTGTTGCACCAGACGGTTGAACAGATCCACCGGAATCCCGTATTTACGCGCGGCAGCCTCGGCCATCGGTTTGTAAACACCTTTGTAATTGCCTTTGTAACTGGGCACCAATTCAAGCCCGCCATTGCTTGGCAGCAAACGCGAGGAACTAGAATACTGCTTGGCCAACCGCCGGTCAATCAACTTGCTGTGGCTTTGGGATATCCGCGCGCGCGATTTGGAAGACTTAATTATACTGCCGGCCTGTGCCTCTGATGCAATCACCAGACACCCGGCCACAAAAAACGCCGTAATATTTGCCAGAAGTTTACGCATTTATACAGCCCTCACCCTCGATACCTTATAGAATTCTATAGACCGTTTATGCGGACAAAACCACCCCCACCGCCCCCATTGGCGGCAATGCGCAAATTTTACCATTTCTTCATCGGTTGCAGGTCAAACAGAAGATGGTTAACAACAGTATGAACAACGGGATTCGACGAGGAGTACAGCGATGGCTGGAAGTTTAAACAAAGTCATGTTGATCAGAAATCTGGGGCGCGACCCCGAAGTCCGATCATTCCAGAATGGCGGCCGGGTATGCAACCTGCGCATCGCCACATCTGAGAACTGGCGCGACAAAAACACCGGCGAACGCCGAGAACGCACCGAATGGCATTCGGTGGCGATATTTTCCGAAGGGCTGATCAAAGTTTGCGAACAATTCCTGCGCAAAGGCTCCAAAGTATACATTGAAGGCCAGCTACAAACCCGCAAGTGGCAGGATCAAAGCGGAAACGACCGCTACTCTACCGAAGTTGTTCTGCAAGGCTTCAATGGCACGATGACCATGCTTGATGGCCGTACTGAAGGTGGCGGTGGTGGTGGCGGCAATTATGGCGGTGGCGGCAGTGGCAGTGGCGGCAATTACGGTGGCGACGCTGGCGGATATGGTGGCAGTCAAGGCGGCGGTCAAAGCGGCGGTTATGACAGCGGCCCATCCGGTGGCGGTCAGGGCGGCGGCGATATGGACGATGAAATTCCGTTCTAGAACCTTAGGATTGCACAGTTACATGTTTTTTCAAATTAAGCGCAGATATCAGCCAGAACCGGCCAGATGACCTGTATGCTGCTTGAAAAACCGGATGCTGTGTTTATCCATATTCCCAAATGCGCCGGAACTTCGATTCGCGCACTTTGGGATTACCGCATCAAAGGCCGTGCCTTCGGGCACGTTCCCAAAGATTGGCGGGACAAACCGGCATTTGCGGTCATCCGCGAACCCCGGTCCCGCTTTCTCTCTGCTGTCAGAATGTTCAAATTCGGCAATTCTGACCACGAGAGCTATTATCAAAGGCCTGTCTGGCCGGAGCTGACCATCGAAATCGCCCTGAAGGTTTTGCAGGACGACAAAATCCCTTTTGATCGGGCGCAACGCAATCTTGAAGGCAATTTCAAGCATCATATTATCGCCCAGACCCATCCCTACAACTGCCTGGACCAAGCCGATTTCATTCTGCGACAGGAAAACCTGACGCAGGACTTTGACAAATTGCGCCAGAGGTTCGGATTTACCGGCACCCTGCCCCACGTGCGCAAAGCCGAAGCCGTCTCAAACAAACTGTTACCAACCGAGGCCGAAACCAGACAGATCAAAGCCGCGTTTCACGAGGACTATGCCCAACTTGGCTATAATCCGGACTCGCACGAAACTGGCCCTGTCGCCCTGCCCCCCGCATCCACCCCTACGTTCTGGTCCCTTTGGCCGTTTTTTTTCTCTGATCAACGCGCCGCAATAAAGCGGGCAGGAATTGTACTTCCTGAAGAGGATGTGGATCTGATACCTTTCGCGGAACGGAAAATTACGGGGCAATCAGGGGGTACTTGGCCGGGTCGGGAAAGGGATTTGAACAAACACTTTCACAGGCTGTTACCTGAATTTATAGGCCGCTCTTGGCTTTCTTTTCTACTCGCCTGTTGCATTGTCACAATCCGTAGGACACAAGGCAATGGCCCCGGCATAGTGCTATTTCATCGCATTATCACAGAACACTACCATCAAATCTGCCCCGACCTAAATACCCGTTGGCTGGTTTCCGTATGCGACACACTTGTAGATCACGGCACCAACCCAACCCAGCGTGCCATTGGCCTTAGCGGGTCTCTATTGGCCAATACGGTAAAGCTGTCTGAAACAGAACGGAGGCTATTTTATCCCAAGCGTCCCTGGCCGCCCAAAGCACATGCCAACAAGCTCAATAACCCGATGTTTGACGGCGTTATTGCTTTTTGGCTTGGAAAAGGCGACATGATCCGTAACTTGTTTGATCGCATTGGCACTATTAGCGAAGATGATCCGGTTGCCGGTTCTTTTGTTGCCGAGATTATGATGCGGATGATGCAACACGACACAGTTTTCCGCCGCATCTCTGAAATCTCGAACAATAGTAAAGCGCTGCCTTTAGTCGATGAAAGAGTGCGCAAAAAGCTTGAGCGGATCGCCCAACGCTGGCTTTGAATGCCGTGAATTACCAGCCGGGTTCCTGCTCTCGCCCTATTCAAAAACGGATAAACCTCTCAACCGCCCAATTATCAACACAAACTTAGCGGATACATGGGCCAGACGAAATGTTTGTGATGGATGGACACATGGCCTATCAATTGGAAATAGCAGCGATACTGACTGCTGCTGCCCTTTTGGGGCTGCGGTTTGTCATTGTCCGCAAACTGCAAAAAAAACAAATTACCGATAATTTTCCCGTTGCGCATCAACGCCTTATAATTGCTATGGCCTCTGCGGCAAACACTGACGGCGCCCTTGATCCCGCAGAACTCGATACCATTCATGAAATGATCAATCGGCTCTCGTGGCGCGAATATTCCAGCGACGAAGTCAGGGATCTCATTCTTGCAACCAAACCGGTGCAAACCAAATCCCAGCTTGCAAAATTGGGCAAGGGCCTGCTGGCCACCCAAAAGCTTGCGATCCTCAAGGCCGCCCACGCGGTTGCCGGTGCCGATGGTAAGGTCTGTAATGCGGAAAACGGCTTTCTGAACCGCTTGGCCACGGGGTTGAAACTCCCCAACGGCGACGTTCAGGCAGTTCTGGCACGCCACCCCGCCTAAAACCCGCTAAATAGATGGTTCAAAGGCGCACAATCCGCGCCTTTTGATTGCGCTTATATCTTGTGTTCTTTATAGATACACACACAAGATTTGCTGCAATTAATGCACTTCGCGTTCGCTTTGAATCAGGTTTTCCGCCGAATGCAGGTGTTTCACACCCGCTACCCTGCCGAAAAACCTGATCTTTTGATCCAAAGACACGCGAAATGCCCTAGACGAGTAGAACCCGCGTGACCGATACACCCGATACCCCGGAAAACACTGACGACACCCCTGCCCGCCCAATCTATGACGGGCCGACAATTTCGATCGAGGAGGAAATGAAAACCTCCTACCTTGATTACGCCATGAGTGTGATCGTCAGCCGCGCCATTCCCGACCTGCGCGACGGGTTGAAACCGGTGCACCGGCGCATTCTTTATTCGATGTTCGAGAGCGGCTTTACCTACAACAAAGCCTATCGCAAATCCGCGAAATCTGTCGGCGATGTGATGGGCAGCTATCACCCTCATGGCGATCAGGCGATCTATGACGCGCTGGTGCGTATGGCGCAAGATTTCTCGATGAGCATGACCCTGATCGACGGACAGGGGAATTTCGGCTCTATGGATGGTGATAACGCTGCGGCGATGCGCTATACTGAGGCCCGCCTTGCCAGATCCACCGATTTCCTGCTTGCCGATATCGACATGGATACCGTTGATTTCCAAGACAATTATGACGGCAAAGAACGCGAACCTACGGTTCTGCCGGCGCGCTACCCCAACATGCTGGTTAATGGTGCGGGTGGTATCGCGGTGGGAATGGCTACCAATATTCCACCGCATAATCTGGGCGAAGTGATCGACGCCACGCTGGCAATGATCGCAGAACCGGACCTGGATTCAATTCAGCTGATGGAACATATCCCCGCCCCCGATTTCCCCACGGGCGGCATTATTCTGGGCCGTTCCGGTGCGCGCAAAGCCTATACCGAGGGGCGAGGCTCTGTCATTATCCGATCCAAAACACGGGTCGAGGAAATCCGCAAAGACCGCTTTGCCATCGTCATCGACGAAATTCCCTATCAGGTCAACAAGGCGACAATGATCGAAAAAATCGCGGAACTGGCCCGCGACAAAAAGATCGAGGGTATCGCCCACGTTCAGGATGAATCTGACCGGATCGGCGTGCGGGTTGTTGTCGAGCTGAAACGTGATGCAACGCCCGAGGTTGTGCTCAATCAGCTGTTCCGTTTCACCCCGATGCAGACTAGTTTTGGCTGTAATATGCTGGCGCTCAACAACGGGCGCCCTGAAACGCTGGATCTACGCAAATTCATCACCAGCTTTCTAACCTTCCGCGAAGAAGTTGTCGCACGCCGCACTGCCTATAGCCTGCGCAAGGCCCGCGAACGCAGCCATCTGCTGTGTGGTCTGGCGGTTGCTGTATCTAACGTAGATGAAATCGTCGCCACCATCCGATCTTCGGCTGATCCGGCAGAGGCACGTGCTCGCCTGATGGAGCGGCGCTGGCCCGCCCATGACATCGTGCAATACATCCAGCTGATCGACGATCCCAGCCACAAGGTGAACGACGACGGTACTTACTATCTGTCTGAATTGCAGGCCCGCGCCATTCTGGAACTGCGCCTACAACGCCTGACCGCTATGGGGGTCAAAGAGGTAACGGACGAGCTGCAGGAACTGGCAGAAAAGATCAAGGATTACCTTGATATACTGCGCTCTCGCGACCGGATTATGGAAATAATCTCAAATGAACTCATTGAAGTAAAAGAGATGTTCGCCATTCCACGCCGTTCTGAAATCGTCGAGTATGGCGGTGATATGGATGACGAGGATCTGATCGAGCGCGAGGATATGGTGGTCACAATCACCAATTCCGGTTATATCAAACGCACCTTGCTGACCGAATACCGCGAGCAAAAGCGCGGCGGCAAAGGCACCATGGGCATGAACACCAAGGATGCGGATTTCGTCACAAACCTGTTTGTTGCCAACACTCACACGCCACTGTTGTTTTTCACGACCGACGGCATGGTTTACAAGTTAAAGACTTGGCGTTTACCACCGGGCGGACGCAACGCACGGGGCAAGGCCATCGTCAATATCCTGCCGATTCCAGTCGGCACTTCGATTGCTGCGATCATGCCGGTGGATGCCCCTGAGGAGGACTGGGACAAGCTGCACATCGTTTTCGCCACATCCGAAGGCGGCGTGCGGCGCAATGCCTTGTCTGATTTCACCAATGTCATGCGCAACGGTAAAATCGCCATGCGCCTGACTGATGATGTGTCCCTTGTAAACGTACATATTGCGACCGAAGAAGAGGATTTCTTGTTGACCACCGCCATGGGCAAGGTGATCCGCTTCCCCATTACCGATGTGCGGGTATTCAAGGGCCGTAATTCTGTTGGCGTGCGCGGTATTAAACTGGCAAGCAATGACAGTGTTGTTTCCATGGCTGTTATCAATCACGTCGAGGCAACACCCGACGAGCGCACCGCCTATCTGAAAATGCGTCGCGCCGATACCGGCGAAGAATTCGGCGAACAGGGCGAGACAGCGACCGAGGCCAACATTACGCCCGAGCGTTACGAACAGCTTAAGACATTGGAACAATGGATCCTGACCATCACATCAGGGGGGTTTGGTAAACGTTCCTCGGCGCTGGAATATCGCATCGCCGGACGTGGCGGCCAAGGTATTGCTGCGGCAAATTTGGGTCGACGCAACGACAAGATCATCGCCTCATTTACTGTACAGGACGAGGACCAGATTATGCTGGCCACCTCCACCGGCCAATCCATTCGCTGCCCGGTTGCAGGTATTTCACAGCAGGGCCGGACGTCCTCGGGCGTGACTGTATTCAATGTCGGGAAAAACGAAGAAGTGGTTTCTGTCGCCTATATCGCCGAACAATCTGATGACGAAGCCGAAGAAGAGGCCAGTGGAAACGAAGAATAGGGTGGGGATAATTCTGGATTTGCGCGGCAAAAACCGTCGCCACCTCCATGGATTACGCCAGCCCCCTATCGGCTATGGCTCGCGCGATCCCTCCAAGGTTCGTCCCCTGTCCCCATCACAAACTGCCCCTGCGGAGAGGGCACAAAACACCCCTTTTCAAGGCGCGGCCTTTGGCCTACATCGCATCTTATGACAAAACCTATACATATCGTCGGCGCAGGGCTCGCCGGTTCCGAAGCGGCCTGGCAATGCGTTCAGGCAGGTGTACCTGTTACCCTGCATGAAATGCGCCCGCAAACCGGCACATTTGCCCATCAAACGGACGATATGGCTGAACTCGTCTGTTCCAATTCCTTTCGCTCGGATGATGACGAGGCAAACGCTGTTGGGCAATTACACTGGGAAATGCGCGCAGCAGACAGCCTGATCATGGAAATGGCGGATCGCACAAAATTGCCCGCCGGCAGCGCATTAGCTGTGGACCGCGAAGCGTTCTCAGCGGGCGTAACCGCTCGGCTGGCAAACCACCCGCTGATCCAAATTGAGCGTGGCGAAATCACCGGGTTGCCGCCTGAAAGCTGGGGCCAGACCATCATTGCCACCGGCCCCCTGACCACGCAAACACTGGCGGAATCCATTCTGGCCTCGACGGACGAGGCAGGCCTCGCCTTTTTTGATGCCATCGCACCCATCGTCTATGCTGACAGCATTGACATGTCCAAGGCCTGGTTCCAATCCCGATATGACAAAGGCGAAACCGAAGAAGAGCGCACTGCCTATCTGAATTGCCCAATGGATAAGGAGACCTACGAGGCATTCATTGATGCGCTTCTGGCCTCGGAAAAAACCGAATTCAAGGACTGGGAGAAAGACACCCCCTATTTCGATGGCTGCCTGCCGATTGAGGTGATGGCGGAACGGGGCCGTGAAACCCTGCGTTGGGGGCCGATGAAACCGGTTGGCCTGACCAACCCACACGCCCCCACAATCAAGGCGCACGCTATTGTTCAGTTGCGCCGCGACAATGCGCTGGGGACGTTATTCAACATCGTCGGCTTTCAAACCAAGATGAAATACGCTGAACAGGCACAAGTTCTGTCGATGATTCCGGGGCTTGAGAACGCCCGCTTTGCCCGCCTTGGTGGCATTCATCGCAACACGTTTATCAACTCTCCACGTCTGCTGGACGCCCAAATGCGTTTGAAATCACGTCCCGATATCCGCTTTGCCGGGCAAATAACCGGGGTTGAAGGCTATGTTGAAAGTGCTGCAATGGGGCTGCTGGCCGGACGGATGGCGGCTGCGCAAGCGCGGGGAGATATTTTGGCAGCCCCTGAAAACACCACAGCAATGGGCGCGTTGATTACCCACATTACCGGTGGGGCGGCGGCCAAAAGCTTTCAGCCGATGAACGTAAACTTTGGCCTGTTTCCCCCCGTTGCGGATGTCAAAGGCGGTCGGCGCAACCGCAAAACCCGATACAAAGCCTATACCGATCGGGCCAAGGCGGATTGGTCCGCATGGCTTCAAGGCGGCCCTCTGCCTTGATCATCGAGCGTTTCGCCCCCTCACCGACCGGCCTCTTGCATCTGGGCCACGGATTTTCTGCCCTCACGGCATTTGAGGCAGCACATAAGGCAGGCGGGCGGTTTTTGCTGCGCATCGAGGACATTGACCAGCCCCGGTGTCGGCCTGAGTTTGAACAAGCGATATATGACGATCTACGCTGGTTGGGCATTTCATGGGACGGGCTGGTTATGCGCCAGTCCGAGCGGATGCCTGCTTACCGGAACGCCCTTGCCAAACTGGTCAGCCTTGGCCTGTGTTACCCCTGTGGCTGCACCCGCAGAGATATCGCTTCTGCCCTGAGTGCGCCGCAAGAGGATGTTGATCCAGTTATGGGGCCGGATGGCACAATCTATCCGGGCACCTGTCGGGGGCGCAAAATGACGGCGCGTACTGGCAACGATGCGGTGCGTCTCAATATAGCGATGGCAGTTGCGTATCTGGGCGGGGTGAATAAGCTGAACTACCTAGACATCGGCACCGGAAAAATCACCCTCGACAAGGATATGCTGATAGAGGGGTGCGGCGACATTGTGCTGGCACGCAAAGATATCGGCACTTCCTATCATCTTGCCGTTGTGGTGGACGATGCGGAACAGAAAATCACTCATGTCACGCGGGGCATCGACATGGCGTCAGCCACCCCCATTCACCGCCTATTGCAAGCTTTGCTGGACCTGCCCACACCAATTTATCGCCACCACCGCCTGATACGCGATGCAAATGGCAAACGGCTGGCCAAACGTTTTGATGCGATGGCCCTGCAGGCCTATCAGAGGGCTGGAAAGTCTGTGCAAGACATCCGTGAGCTCCTAGGGTTTCCGGCAATTCCGGGGTGAATTTCCCATTTCCATCGTAAGTTTCACTTTTACGCAACAATCTTGCGCAAAACACCACGGATCACGACATAATATTGAAAATTTCCGCTTGACCCTCCCTCTCTGCATTTATACAGTCCGCCTTATGAAACACACAAATGCACAAATTCTAGTCGTGGTGACATAGCGCATGGCGCAGAGACGATAACAATCGTCCCTCACTCCATGCGCTGCCCCCCTAATCGGGGGTTTTTTTATGCCTCGCGACCAAAACACACCTAACGGAGCACCAAGCCTATGAAGACCCAGATGACAGGCGCAGATATCGTTATTCAAGCCCTCAAGGATCAGGGTGTAGATACCGTGTTTGGCTATCCCGGCGGCGCGATGCTCCCGATTTATGATGCGATTTTCCAGCAAAACGATATCCGCCACATTCTTGTACGCCACGAGCAGGGTGCAACCCATGCAGCCGAAGGCTATGCCAGATCCACAGGCAAGCCGGGGGTTGTTATGGTGACCTCTGGCCCCGGCGTTACCAACACCGTAACCGGCATGACGGATGCGCTGCTGGATTCAATCCCGATGATTGTGCTTTCGGCGCAGGTGCCAACCCCAATGATCGGTACCGACGCGTTCCAAGAGGCCGATACCGTAGGCATCACCCGCCCCTGCACCAAGCACAATTGGCTGGTGAAAGACACGGATGAATTGGCCGCAACTATTCACAAAGCATTCCATGTAGCCACTTCGGGGCGCCCCGGTCCGGTTCTGGTGGACATCCCCAAAGATGTGCAATTTGCCGAAGGCAGATATGAAACACCGCAAAAAGCCGACCTTGGCCATTACAAACCACAATTAAAAGGCGATATCGCCGCAATCACTGAACTGGCTGAAATGATAGAGCGTGCAAAACGTCCAATCATTTATTCCGGTGGCGGTGTAATCAACTCTGGCCCCGCTGCCAGTATGCTGTTGCGCGAACTAGCCGAGGCCACCAATATTCCCGTAACCTCTACCCTGATGGGCCTTGGTGCCTATCCCGCCAAGGGGAAACACTGGCTGGGGATGCTGGGGATGCACGGCATGTATGAGGCCAACATGGCGATGCACGATTGCGATCTGATGATCAACATCGGCGCCCGCTTTGACGACCGGATCACCGGACGCATTGATGCCTTTAGCCCTGAGTCGAAAAAGGTGCACATCGACATTGATCCCTCTTCCGTGAATAAAATCATCCGTGTTGATCTGCCGATCATTGGCGATGTTGGCCATGTGATCGAGGCACTGTTGAAAATCTGGAAGAGCCGTGGGCGTAAAACCCAAGAGGCGGCAATCGGAAAATGGTGGAGCCAGATTGACGAGTGGCGCGCAGTCAAATGCCTGAATTACACTCCGTCGAGCAGCGTTATCAAACCGCAATACGCGATGGAACGGCTAGAAGCCCTGACCAAGACCCACAACCGCTATGTCACCACCGAAGTAGGCCAGCACCAGATGTGGGCCGCGCAATTCCTCGGCTTTAATGACCCGAACCGCTGGATGACATCGGGGGGATTGGGCACAATGGGCTATGGCCTGCCAGCCTCGGTCGGGGTGCAAATCGCCCATCCGGACGCTCTTGTGATCAACGTGGCGGGCGAGGCTTCTTTCCTGATGAATATGCAGGAAATGGGCACAGCGATACAGTATCGCCTGCCGGTCAAACAGTTCATCGTGAACAATGAACGTCTGGGCATGGTACGCCAATGGCAAGACCTGCTGCACGGTTCGCGCCACTCGCATAGCTGGTCAGAATCACTGCCAGATTTTGTGAAAATGGCCGAGGCCTTTGGTGCCAAGGGTATCCGCTGTTCGGACCCGGATAAACTGGATGATGCGATCCAGGAAATGCTCGATTTTGACGGGCCGGTTATTTTTGACTGCAGGGTCGAAAAGCACGAAAACTGCTTTCCGATGATCCCGTCAGGCAAACCCCACAATGAAATGCTGCTGGGTGACGACAGCACCGAAAATGCCATCGACGCCGCTGGCGCGACACTGGTTTGATTGAAAAGGACGCATAAAATGAACGCCCTAAACCTGAAAAAAGGCGCTTCCAGCAAAAGCGCCTATAACCTGCAGAACCTTGCCGGGGATCACATTGAAACCCACACTCTGGCTGTTATGGTCGACAACGAGGCGGGCGTGCTGGCCCGCGTTATCGGCCTGTTCGCCGGGCGCGGTTACAATATCGAGAGCCTGACCGTGGCCGAAGTAGATCATGAGGGGCGCCGTTCGCGCATCACCGTTGTCACCACCGGCACTCCCGCGGTGATTGAGCAAATCAAAGCACAACTCGGTCGCCTTGTGCCAGTCTACAACGTTCATGACCTCACGATTGAGGGCCCTGCTGTAGAGCGTGAACTGGCTTTGATCAAAGTGGCCGGTGCTGGAGAAAAACGCGTCGAGGCCATGCGTATCGCCGATGTGTTTCGGGCCCACGTCGTGGACAGTACGCTGGAAAGCTTTGTGTTTGAAATCACGGGTGCCCCGAGTAAAATTGACGCATTCACTGAATTGGTGCGCCCTCTTGGCATGATCGAAATCGCCCGTACCGGCGTTGCCGCGATAACGCGCGGAATGTGAAATGTTTTAAGGGGGATCTATGCTTCCCCTTGTTTTTTGAGTGATCAGATTGTACATGCCCCAATCACATTGCACCTGTGCGATACGAAGGGGGCATGACATGAAGTAATCAGCCTCCGGCAAACAAGGGGTGGTTCACACTGAACGCGCCATACATCTCCCCCATTCTTTAGCTTTTGCAAAGTGTGTGGAATTGGCAAATACCACTGGACAACTTATGAACCCATGTCCAGAAACACTTTGTCACAGAAAACTCGGGCAACTAAGATACATTTTCTAGGTTTTCCGCTCCCTTCAAACTTCCAGAACCTTGAAGACCAGCGGCAATTGCTCCGGCAAATCCTCTGCAATCAACCCCGCGCCAAAGTTGCGTGCGCATTCCACATGCAGCCATGCGCCAGTTTCCGCTGCACTCAAGGCCGTAAACCCGCGCGCTAACAAACCACATATGAAACCCGCAAGAACATCACCGGAACCCGCTGTCGCCAACCATGGCACAGCCCGTTCGTAATGGGCCGAATTGATCGCGGCCCTTCCTTTAACATCCGCAATCACCGTATCCGGCCCCTTATACAGCACCACACACCCCGCCCGTGCCGCTGCATCGCGTGTGGCATCTACTTTGGAATATGCAGGCCCATTGGTTGGGATTTCGTTAAAGCGTGCGGTTATATCCGGAAAAAGCCGGGCAAACTCGCCGCCATGGGGTGTCAGAACCACATTTTCATGCAACATTTCAAACAGTTGTTGCGGATCATCTTGGAAAACTGTCAACGCATCCGCATCCAATACGCATTTTTTTCCTGACGTTAAGGCAACTTCAACCATTTGCTTGGTAGTGTCGCTCAACCCCATGCCCGGCCCCAAACAAAGGGAGGTAATCCGCTCATCTTTTAAAACCTCGCGCAGCGTAACGGCATCATCAATCCCCGTCAGCATGATCGCGTTCAGCTGTGCTGCATGTTCGGCCAGCGCTTCACTTGGGCTGCCAATCGTCACCAAC
>JAHRVG010000113.1 GCA_019090795.1 Paracoccaceae bacterium
AGGAACACGTACAAAAGCACGCACCTTGGCAAAATTAACGTCACCCGTTTCTGCCAACAATTCCCCCAATGCACGCAACCGTCGCCAGCCCGAAATCAAGCCAAAGCCCTCCTCAAGCCTCATCACTTCGATCGGAGTACGCTGCCCATGGCTGCGCAACGAGGCTTTCAACTCGTCCATCTCTGGCCCGCTCAATGTCACCCTGTCACGGTTCAGGTGGTCGGCTGCGATTTCAGCCAAGGGGATCTCAACCGCTAGCAGCCCTGCCCCCTCAGCCTCTCTCAACCGCTCCGCATCTGTCCGGTTGCGGGCTTGTTCTGCCCGATCTGCCGGGCCAGTGACCACCAATCCGGCCGCGGCCTCACCGGCCACCTGTGCAATCGGCGGCACCATGCTTTTGGTTTCCAGCGGGGGCATGGCATCAAAGCCCTCCTCTAACTGCTTCAACTCCGCCGCATCGGGCGCTGTCAATCTTCTACGCTTCGCCATCATTTGCCTCCATCATCTGGACATCACGCCACCACGAACCAACTAACAATTCCTTAAACTCCGCATAAGTTCGGTCAAACGCTTCCCGGCCCCGCACATAAGTTTCTCGGTTGAAATCGCGATAGTCCGCCTCGTAAATCCCGTTCACCTGTTCTCCCGCCTGGCCAACCAGTGCGGTGTAATCTTGTCGATAGGCATTCATGAAATCGCCAAAATAGGCCTGAATGACATTTGCCATATCCGTCTGTTGGCTGGCATCGAAACGGGTGACAATCGCACGGACTACATCCCATTCAAAGCGCATCTCTGGAAGACCCGCCTTACGCAGGGCTGCGTTTTCTCCGTCCTCAATCGAGGCAAAAGTTGTGTAAAGCATATCAAAGAAACGGCCCGTGGAATCAAATTCCAGAAAGCTGGCCCCGAGCGGGACCAACAGTATATCCGCAGCGGCCAAGGCATTGATTGTCAGGTATCCAAGTGCGGGCGGAGTATCGAGCAGAATCAAATCATATTTGTCGAGAATGCCCTCATCCTCCAGAAAATTGGTCAAGGCATCCCAGAGCGCCCAATTACGTAGACCCATACGCCAGACTGGTATCTGAAACTCGGCCCAATACAGGTTGAGCTGCGCGCCGATCAGATCAATATTGGGCCAATGGGTATTCTGGATCACATCCTCAGCGGTGGTTTCCAGCGCTTCTTGCAGTGTTTCATCCAGTGGAAGCTCTGCCTCTCCCCGTGCACTGCGCACTTGGTTTTCCATCTGCAGGTTTCGCGCATAATCCTTGGCCATAAGCGGAAAAACTGTTTTCCATTCGTCCGGCACATCACCACCCAAAATGGATGTCATGGAACCCTGACTGTCGAGGTCGACCACCAGCACTTTGTATCCATCAAGCGCTGCGGACATTGCAAGATGAGCCGCCGTTGATGTTTTACCAACACCGCCTTTGAAGTTGGCAACAGCCGCGATTTTGGCAGGGACACCTTTCGGGCGATAGGGCAGGTATTCTTTAGTACTGATTCCTTCGGTCGCAAAGTGGCTGCGTATGGTCAGGATTTCTTCAAGCGTAAACCATTTGGCGCCGCCCTGACCCTCACCCTGTGGCAGGTCAGGATTTGCCTTTAGCACACGTCGGAAATGGGCGGGCGCTACTGGGAGAAGAAATTTGGTGATTTCCCAAGTAGAGAATTTTCGCAGACGTTTTTTTCCATCCGGTGCATAGCCGCGCTTAGCCAAATCCTCTCGGCCTTTGGCGCAGAAAGACGCGGCTTTTGCGAATCGAGCTGTATTGATAGGATCGGGTAGTTTCGCTGCTGCTGCCGCTGGATCAATATTCATATACGGGGGGAGGGGATGTTCGGGGGATTTTGCCACAATATGCCTGCCTAAATGATATTCGCTTGTTTGAATGATGTTAGCGCTAATTGGATACTTTATCAAAGCTGAAATATCTTTTGCGGCAGGATATTCAAATGTAGACGGTTTCGCGTGCGAAACCTCTTGGAATTACTAGAATGAGGAACACAAGAAAACGTTTTATTAGTTTATTAGTTTTAATAGGTTTAGCCCTACAAAGCAGTTTATTAACAAAGAGTTATGTATGTTTGGGTATCCAGTTACAGGATGAAGGGGTGCTAAAAGCAGGACCAAGAGTACAAGAATACAGGGGGAAAGGTACCCTAATGCGGGATAGCAGGTTCTGATTCTCGGGGGGACATTTAGAGTTCATTTTACTGCATTATTGACTCCATTATTGGGTTTTAGGAGCCTAAACAGACTCTGAAACCCGTGGAGAACGTTAAAGAATCTACTTCAACTGACTAAAGGTACCTGTTTGCAGGAGTCAGAAAAAAGGGCGCGGGAACCCAAAGATGTTTGAAGTTGGGTACCTTTTGTGCCATGTTGCAGAAAAGCGACCGGACAAATGAAACAACAAACCACCCGTAAACCAGAATTAACAGGCGCTTTGCGCCGTGATTCCGTGAAAAAGCACGTGGGTGCAATCCATGTAAGTGGCAAACTTTCTTTGCTGCAACGTAAATTGTCCAATGTTTTGCTGCTGAATGCCTATGACACGCTGACCACTTCGCAAAGCCATTCGATTGATGCCAAAACCCTTTGTTTGATGGTGGGGTATAATTCCAATGATGTGGCAACCTTGCGGGGCGCGCTTAAGTCTTTGGCAGAGACCGTCGCTGAGTGGGATATGCTGGATGAGGATGGAAAGCAGGAATGGGGGGTTTCTGCGCTGCTGTCCTATGCCAAACTGCGTGAAGGGGTTTGTGAATATGCCTATTCGCCTGTATTGGCACAAAAGCTGCATGATCCCAAAATGTTCGCTCTGATCAATGTGAATATCCAGCGTAATTTTTCTTCGGGCCATGGTCTTGCGCTGTATGAGAATTGCTATCGGTTTGTGCGAACCGGATCGACTGGTTGGTGGTCCCTTGATCTGTTTCGCAAATTTATGGGCGTAGAGGAAAGCGCCTATTATGCATCTTTCAAACACTTGAATGCCAAGATTATCAAGCCCGCTGTAACTGAGGTGAACAAGACGTCAAACATCACCATCACGCCCGAGTTTGCCAAGAAGGGCAGGGCGGTAACAGAGGTTCGGTTTTTGATCCGCGAGAACCCGCAACTGGCAATGTTTGACATTGATGACAGCGATGGGCTGCGCAAAAGTTCTTTGTATGAACGGCTGCGCGGGCAGGGAGTTTCTGACCGACTGGCGCGCCAGTGGATCAGTGAACATGGCGAGGAATATATCGCAGAGAAGCTGGCCTATGTGGCGGGCAAGAATGGGGTTAAGTCTACGCTTGGGTATTTGTCAGCGGCGATCCGTAAAGACTATGTTAAGGAGACCCCGCCTAAGCCTTCTCCTGAGGCTGTGGCGGTTGTTGCAGAGCGGGCGCAAGCGAGCCGGGACATCGAGCAACAAGAAGACACACGCATCGCAGCGCGGTTGGCGCGGCAGGCGCGGTTTGCAGTGGTGCGAGGCCTGATCGAGGCGCGCAACCCAACGCAGCGGGATGCAGACAAGCGGTTGTTTGTCGCGACGCTAGAAGATGAGTTGGCGCGCGAGGATTTTCGCAATCGCGGCTGGGAATCAGCACTGAACGCACAGGCAATTTTCGATTTCTGGTGCGAACTGGAGCCAGAGGCGTTTGAAGGGTAGGGGGCTGGCACCGCCTACATCGAGTTTGGTAACACCAGCACGACCCAAGGAACCAACACAATCACGGCGAGCCGGAATAGGTCTACGATCCAGAACGGGGTGACGCCCTTGAAAATTGTGGCGGTTGAAACGTCCCCGACCACACCCTTGAGCACAAAGACATTGAGACCCACAGGCGGTGTAATCAGCGAGATTTCGGTGACTACCACCACGACAATACCAAACCAGACCGGATCAAAACCAAGACTGACCACCAGAGGGAAGAAAATCGGAACGGTGAGCAGCAGCATCGAGAGGCTCTCAAATACCGTGCCCAGAATGATGTAGGCGAGGATGATCATCAACATCACGGCCATTGGCCCAAGGTTCAGGCTGGTGACGAGGGCGAGCAGGCCTTCGGGCAGGCCCGCTAGGTTGACGAAGTTGGAGAAAATCCACGCGCCGATAAGTACTACGAACAGGGAAGAAGAGGTTTGGGCGGTCTCGATCAGAACCTCAAAGGTACCTTTGATCGTGAGAGTGCCACGTGACAGGGCAATCAGGAAAGCCCCGGCAGCCCCCATGCCTGCCGCTTCGGTCGGTGAAAACGAGATGTGCAGAGGCCAGACGTTCAGCGCGCCGTACAGCCCGCCAATGACGACAAAAAACAACAGCAGAACGGCCCAGACGCCGCGCAGAGCGGTGAGGCGCTCGCCCCAGCTGGAGTGCGTGCCGGCAGGGCCTGCCTTGGGGTCGCGCATCACGGTGTAACGCACAGCAATGAGGTAGAATACAACGCCAAGCAGGCCAGGAATGATGCCTGCGATGAACAGCTTGCCAATGCTGGTTTCGGTCAGCAGTCCGTAGATCACCAGAATGACGCTTGGCGGGATCAGGATGCCAAGTGTACCGCCCGCCGCGATGGAGGCCGTAGAGAGGCGATCCGAATAGCCGTATTTACGCATTTGTGGCATGGCGACCTTGGACATGGTGGCAGCTGTGGCCAGGGATGATCCGCAGATGGCCGAGAATCCGGCGCAGGCGCAGATGGTCGCCATGGCCAACCCGCCGCGCATATGGCCCAAAAACACATAGGAAACCTGATAGAGTTCGCGCGACAACCCACCTTTGTTCACAAACAAGCCCATCAGGATGAACAGCGGCACCACCGAGAGACCGTAATCTTGGGCGGTGTCGATCACCAGACGGCTGGCCATGGAAATCGAGGCCTTGAAATTTGTGAGTTGTGAGTAGCCGGTGATACCGACAATGCCCATGGCAATGGCGATTGGCATCCGCATGAAGACGAGTAAAAGGACAGCAGCAAAGCCGATAATTGCGAGGGTCATATAGCGGGAACCTTGTGAGGGGCGATAATAAGCAAGAGGCCGCGCAGGATCATAATCAGCGCAGTGACAAAAGTGGCTAGGGCGATGAACCAACCGATATAGAATTGGGGCATGTGCAAGTATTCGGTTATGTCACCGTAGGAGCGGGACCGCTCGGCCAGTTCATAAACGCGCCACGCGGGCCACAGCAGAACAACGCCGCAGATCGTATTGATCAATATGTTGCGGAGCTTGCCGAGTGTTGCTGAAAACAGGGGATCCATCAGATCCACCACGATGTGCTGGCCTTTCCATGTGACCATGGGCAAGGAGGAAAACACGATGATTGCCATGAACAGACGGGTCAGTTCGGTGGCAGATTCGATTGGGTTGTTGGCAAGGCTGCGCAGCAATACATCAAAAAAGGTCATCGCCATCAGCAGGAACAGGGTAACAGCGGCCAGATAAGATGGCAGTTGTACCAGCTTTGCAAGCAGAGAATGCTGTGTTTGATCGGCTTGATTTGTCATGAGGTTCCCCCGAATGGCATCGCAAAGACTTGGGGCCTCGTGAGAGGCCCCAAGGAATTATAGCACAATCAGCGCGAGGCTTATTGGCTCTTCATGGTTTCAGTGATGAAGGCATGCGCGGCTGCGCCGTCGACACCTTTGGCAGTTACTTCAGCAATCACAGAAGTAACGATTGGTGCTGCAAGTTTGGCATAGGCAGCGGTGTCCGCGGCTGAAGATTCGGTGTAGGAGTTGCTTGGATCATCATCCAGTGCTTTGCGGCCAATCGCATCGCTTTGATCCCAGGCATTGCCAACCATTTTTGACAAGGTTTCGCCGAATACTTTGTTCAGCGCCGCCTGATCTTCGGCTGAAAAACTGGCGAATTTGTCTTCGTTCATGATCAGCGCGAAAGAACCGCGATAGAAACCACCGGGAACGGTATAGGTGTGCTGGGCAACTTCATTTAGCTTAAAGCCCTGCTTGCCTTCCATTGGCATCATCACTCCGTCCGCCGCATGAGAGGCCAGTGTTTCATATACCTTGGGGGCAGGTACGCGGATGCCGGTTGCGCCGAGGGCTGCGCCCACGTCACCGGAAACGCCGCCGCCGAGACGCAATTTCATGCCGGAAATTTCGCTCAGCGACGAAATTTTAGTCGCTGAGTGCAGCACACCGGGGCCGTGGGTATGCAGGGCGATCAGCTTGACGCCCCGATGCTCGTTTGCAGAAGCAAAAAACTTCTCGTGGGCACGCCATGCGGTAACAGAGGCTGCCTCTGCATTGCCTTCATAGCCCGGCAGTTCGATCATTTTGGTGGCGGTGAAACGGCCCGGTGAATAACCGTGGAAAATCCAGGTAACATCGGCGGCACCATCTTGAATCAGGTCAAATTGTGCAGGCGGGCTGCCAAGCTTGTATTTTGTCTGGGTGGTAACGCGGCCCTCTGTGGCCTCTTCTACCATTTTGGTAAAGGCGGGCCACATGATGGCATTCATGCCGTGGGTTGGCGGTGCCCAAGTGGAAATTGTTATCGTTGCTTCGGCCGCAAGTGCCGACACTGAAGTGCTGGCCGCAATCGCAAGCCCCGCTGTCAGTTTCAATAGTGTTGTTTTCAGTTTCATTTTCTCTCCCTTGGTGTTGATGCCAGACAAGCAGGCCATTTTTGCGGTGCCCTTTGGGCGTTGCCGCAGGTGGTTACAAGGCTATTTCCGTTTTTGTTGCGTGCCGCATTGCTGTTGCAAACCCCCTCGGAAAGAGCCAAATCAGTGGCGTCAATTAGTCGACCGTGCGGTCGGTTATGTAGCGAAAAGTGATTCGTTGCAAGTGCAAGAATCATCCTTGGTCAATATGGGCGGTTCTGACTATTGTGATTTGGTACAATAATTGCTCACTCAAAAATGGCCAATTGTGCTGCGGACGTGGAGAAAACACAGCAAATTACCATGGTAAATGGTTTCCACAGGAGCCGCTTTAAGTCAACAAATTTCATTTCATACACAATATTTTATATCTAAAGCAATAGCTGGCATAGGGTGCCGCGCCAGACCAAAATCTTGCAATGTGGCCTTACATTAGTGGGAATTGATCCTAGTTATGTACAGGATCAAAAAAGAAAGCTACTAAAGCGAAACACCGGATAGCGAGGAGTTTCCCATTTCCAGACTTAAACCCAAAATTGGTGTTGCCCTCGGCAGTGGCGGCGCGCGGGGCTGGATACATGTGGGGGTTTTGCAGGCCCTAAAAGAAGCAGGCATGGAGCCGGATATTGTTGCAGGTTGTTCGATGGGGGCGCTTGTTGGCGGGGCCTTTGCAGCGGGCTGGCTGGATGATCTGGAAAAATGGGCGGTTACAATAACCCGGCGTGATATCGTGCGTTTTCTAGACCTTGATATCACCACCGGCGGCCTGATTGACGGCACGCGCATTATGGAGTTTTTGCAAGGTTTCAAGGGCGATTTTCTGATCGAGGATCTGGACAAACCGTATATTGCCATCGCCAGTGAATTGTATACGGGGCGGGAGTTATGGTTGCGGGAAGGTTCTATTTTTACAGCCATACGAGCATCGGTTTCTATTCCGGGATTTTTAAGACCCTACAAACGCAACGGAAAGTGGTTGCTGGATGGTGGGCTGACAAATCCGGTTCCGGTTTCAGCGTGTCGTGCGCTTGGGGCGGATATTATCATTGCGGTAAACCCGAATGCGTCCAATTTTTCGACACTCCGCCTTCAGGGTGTGGAAAAGAAACACAGGTCGGTGCCGGGTAAAAACGGAGATAGGGATTCTTATGCCGTCGTTCTGGACCGGTTGCTGGAGACTGTTCCGACGGGCGTTAAAGCCCGGATTAGTTCCCTCACGCCTGGTTTTTTGAAACCCGACGCGCCGGATACCTTGGGGTATGGTGATGTTGTCAGTACCTCAATTGATATTATGACCGACCAGATCATGCGCAACCGCCTTGCGGGTGATCCCCCTGATATCATGCTGGCCCCCAAGGTTGGCCATATTGGCACATTGGAATTCAATCGCGCGGAAGAGGCCATCGAGGAAGGGCGGCGCATTGTGCAGCAGGCCTTGCCGGAGCTGAAAAACCTGATTGGATAGAGGGTCGGGCGGATGTGTAATGCCGCTTGCAGGGCGAAGCTGGTTGACAATTTCAGCTATTCAACCTACCAGATTACAACCCTTAAACCACTGTTTTTAGGGAAGTTTAATCTAGGGAGACGAAAATGTTAAGCGGAATTCGCATTGTTGAAGTCGAAGGATTGGGGCCAGGGCCTTTTGCCTCTATGTTGCTGGCGGATCTTGGGGCCGACGTTATCGTTGTGCACCGCAAAGGTGGTAAGGGATTTGTTGATAAGGCTCTGATTGATCGCGGGAAACGTTCGATTGCGCTGGATCTGAAAGATGCCGATGATATTGCGACCCTACGCAAACTGGTGGCTCGCGCCGATGGGCTTATTGAGGGATTTCGCCCCGGTGTGATGGAACGTTTGGGGATTGGGCCAGTGGAATGCCATGCGTTCAATCCGGCGCTGGTGTTTGGTCGTATGACAGGCTGGGGGCAAGAAGGGCCGCTGCGCAAGGCTGCGGGCCATGATATGAATTATATCGCTATGTCTGGTGCGCTTTGGTATGCGGCGGAACCGGGCCAGTTGCCAATGGCACCGCCAACGCTGGTGGGCGATGTGGGCGGCGGTGCGATGTATCTTGCGGTGGGAATGCTGGCGGGCCTTCTTAATGCGCGGGCTACCGGAAAGGGCACAGTGGTCGATGCCGCGATTTATGACGGGTCGGCACATATGATGAACCTGCTGTTGACCATGCGGCAGGCGGGCGGGCTTCAATCCGAACGCGGGCAAAGCCTTTTGGACGGCCCGCATTGGAGCCACGCTTACCGCACGGCTGATGGCGGTTTTATGTCGGTGCAATGTCTGGAACCACAGTTTTACGCGCAGTTCCTTGAGTTGTTGGGCCTGACGGGGGATGCCGGTTTTGCCGAGCAAAACAACCCCGCATCCTGGCCGACTTTGACGGATCGTTTGCGAGGTGTTTTTGCAGGCAAGACGCGTGCTGAATGGACAGAGATTTTCGAGGGGACAGATGCCTGCGTGGCACCGGTTCTCAATCCGGAAGAGGCGATGGCGCACCCCTTGAACACGGCGCGCGACACCTGGCGTGAAGTTGGCGGTGTGTTGCAAACCGCCCCGGCACCCCGGTTTTCCGGTCAGGAGCCATGGCAGCCAGTGCCAAGCCCCGCGCGTGACCAGCACCGTCAGGAAATTCTGGACGAAATAACCTAGTATCTGGGTGCAGCTTTAGACCTGCTGAAACCAGGCAACCCCGTTTGCATCAATTGTGTGGCTAATCTGGCCCAGACTTTCCAGATAATTCAGGTTTGCCACAGATTCACCGGTTGCCATGTTCAGCAGGTCGGTCCCCAGTATTTGGCGTGAAAATAGGCTGTCAAACACGTCAATCGCGCGCTTTGGTTCCCTCAGGCTTTCGAGTAGTTTTCCGAAATCCGTGTGGTGTTCCTCCAGCAGGGCGTTGACGCGGGCGTGTAAGCCATAAAAGCAGGTTTTATGCGACGGTAAAACCAACACATCGTCAGGAACTGAATCACGAACATGCGCCAGTGACGTCAGCCACCCTCGCATCGGGTTGGCGTCCGGTTCAGAGGGGTAGACCGAAATATTTGAGGAAATGCCCGGTATCACCTGATCACCGGATATAAATAGTTTGAGGTCGGGACAGTAGAAACAGGCGTGTTCTGGCGAATGGCCGGAACCGACGACGATCTTCCACTCGTGTTCGCCGATCAGTAAGGTTTCGCCTTCTCGGATTCGTTTGAAGCTGTCGGGCAAGGGGTGAACGAATTTGCCGTAACCACCAAAAATGGTGCGGTAATCGTCGATTTCGTCTTCGTTCCACCCGGCTGCTATGCAAAAATTGATGGCGTCATCCGGGGCTTGGCGCAGGGTATCGCCGACGAGCATCCGGCAGTTTAGATATTCCAGTCGTGTCATCCACAAGCGGCAGTTAAACCGGCGGGTCAACCATCCGGCCATGCCGATGTGATCCGGGTGCATATGGGTGGCAATGACCCGCGTCACCGGCTTGCCTTGCAACGGGCCTGCCAGTAGATCACGCCACATACTGGCGGATGTGCGGGTTTCCAGCCCGGTATCGACAATCGCCCAACCCTCGCCGTCGGCAATGGCGAAAACATTGATGTGATTCAGGACGAAGGGCATCGGCATCCGGATCCAAAGTACGCCTTCGGTTATTTCCAACGCTTTACCCGGTTCGGGTGGTGCGTCGAATGGAAAGCTGATTTCCGGGTGGGTTTTCGTGTCGGTCATTTTTGTCTCCTGAATTCGCTGACGCAAGCGGGATAAGTGCCTGCTCCGGTTCAGATATCCCTTTGGTTCAGGATAAGGGCAGTCTCATCTTCTAGCACGTCACTCGTCGCAACTTCAAACCTGTCTTAGCAGATATGTGTTTTTTCAATGGCTGCTTGGTCACGACTGCTAATATTTTGGAAACTTGTTCAGTTCCAAACAAAACACTGTATGTTTGTGGTAGCGCATGTTGGCGGGATAATGTTGACAAAGCGTTACACAAAATCGAGAAGCGCAAAAAAACTGTAACATAACACTTGCGCCGAATCATGTATCACTACATAACCGACCAAGCGGTCGACTATTACACACTTACGAAAGGTCACTACTATGGATGCTTTTATCTGCGATGCTACTCGGACACCGATCGGGCGTTATGGCGGGGGCCTCTCGTCAGTTCGCACTGATGATCTTGCGGCGCTGCCAATCTCGGCATTGATGGCACGCAATCCGGATGTGGATTGGGCCTCTGTTGATGATGTGATCTATGGGTCGGCCAATCAGGCGGGCGAAGATAACCGGAATGTGGCGCGGATGGCCGCCTTGCTTGCAGGCTTGCCGGTGGATGTGGCCGGGATCACTGTGAACCGGTTGTGTGCTTCGGGTCTGGATGCGGTGGGCTTGGCTGCACGCGGGATCAAAGCAGGTGATATGGATCTGGTGATTGCGGGCGGTGTAGAAAGCATGAGCCGAGCGCCCTTTGTGGTGGGCAAGGCAACTTCGGCATTTAGCCGGGCGGCAGATATGTTTGACACCACCATTGGCTGGCGTTTTGTGAACCGCAAGATGAAACAGATGTACGGTACGGATTCCATGCCCGAAACGGCGGATAATGTGGCAACAGAATATAATATCAACCGCGCGGATCAGGATGCCATGGCGGAACGCTCGCAGGCCCGTTGGGCGAAAGCCAAGGAAGCGGGTGTTTTCGAGGATGAGATCACACCGGTTTCTGTGCCCCAGCGACGTGGCGATCCGGTGATTGTGGATACGGACGAGCATCCGCGCCCCGGTATGCTGGCGGAAAAACTGGGCAAGATGCGCGGCATCAACGGCGCTGATCTGACGGTGACGGCGGGCAATGCTTCGGGTGTGAATGACGGCGCGGCGGCGTTGTTGATTGCCAGCGCGGCGGCGGCTGAAAAGAACGGTTTGAAACCGATGGCGCGCATTGTCGGCATGTCTAGCGCGGGTGTTGCACCCCGGGTTATGGGCATCGGGCCGGTTCCGGCAACGCGCAAGGTTTTGGCGCGTGCGGGCCTGACAATCGAGGATATGGACGTGATCGAGCTAAACGAGGCATTCGCCGCGCAGGGCATTGCCACCTTGCGGGAATTGGGTGTGCCTGATGATGCGGCGCATGTGAACCCGAATGGGGGCGCAATTGCCATCGGCCATCCGCTCGGTATGTCAGGCGCGCGGCTGGTTCTGGCTGCGGCCTATCAATTGCAACGCACTGGTGGGCGCTACGGCCTGTGTACCATGTGCGTGGGTGTGGGGCAGGGGACTGCCCTGATCATAGAAAGGGTCTAACGATGTATGCACAGATGGTAAAAACGGCAGGTTCCGGTGTTAAAGACCGTGACGAGATGTCAGAACAGGAACAGGATTTTCAGGACCGGATCGACCGGGGTGAGAAGATTGAACCCAAAGACTGGATGCCGGATAACTATCGCATTACTCTGATCCGGCAAATTGGCCAGCACGCCCACTCGGAAGTGGTCGGCCAATTGCCGGAAGGCAACTGGATCACTCGCGCCCCGACACTAGAGCGCAAGGCAATCTTGTTAGCGAAGGTTCAGGATGAGGCCGGGCACGGGTTGTACCTGTACGGCGCGGCTGAAACGCTGGGGGTTAGCCGTGACGAGATCACCGAGGATCTGCTGGCTGGGCGAATGAAGTATTCGTCGATCTTCAACTATCCAACCCTGAATTGGGCCGATATGGGCGCGGTTGGCTGGCTGGTGGATGGCGCTGCGATTATCAATCAGGTGGCGTTGCAGCGCACATCCTATGGCCCATATGCCCGCGCAATGGTGCGGATTTGCAAAGAAGAAAGCTTTCACGCGCGTCAAGGCTATCACATCATGATGAAGATGGCCTCGGGCACACCAGAGCAAAAGGCAATGGCACAGGATGCGCTGAACCGTCTGTGGTATCCGGTGCTGATGATGTTTGGGCCGTCGGATAAAGAAAGCGTGCACACAGCGCAATCCATGGCTTGGAAAATCAAGATGGATACCAATGATGAGCTGCGCCAAAAATTTGTTGATCAGACGGTTCAGCAGATTGAATATCTAGGGCTGGAATTGCCGGACCCCAATATCAAGTGGAATGATGAAACCAAGCAGTACGATTATTCCGATCCCGATTGGACCGAATTTTTTGACGTGATCAAAGGCAACGGCCCTTGCAACGTTGACCGGATGGCGGCGCGTAACAAGGCTTGGGATGATGGCAAATGGGTGCGTGACGGGTTGATGGCCCACGCTGAGAAAAAGGCAGCCGCCAAAGTGGCAGCACAATAGGAGAATGAGCATGAAACACGAATGGCCCTTGTGGGAAATCTTTATTCGCGGTCAACATGGCATGAGCCACCGGCATGTGGGTTCGCTGCACGCGCCCGACGCGGAAATGGCAATCAAGAACGCGCGCGATGTGTACACGCGGCGCAATGAGGGCGTTAGCATATGGGTGGTAGAGGCCGTGAATGTTTCGGCGTCCTCGCCCGAAGATAAAGGCGCGTTTTACGAGCCGTCCAATTCCAAGGTCTACCGTCACCCGACGTTCTTTGACATCCCCGATGAAGTGGGGTCCATGTGATGGACGCAAGCCTGTTTCAATATCTGTTGCGCCTTGGCGACAACACGCTGGTGCTGGGGCACCGGGGTTCTGAGTGGTGCGGCCATGCGCCGGTGCTGGAGGAAGACATTGCCCTAGCCAACACTGCGCTTGATCTGATCGGGCAAACCCAGTTGTGGCTGGGTCTGGCCGCAGAGGTCGAGGGCAAGGGCCGCGATGCGGATCAACTGGCAATGCAGCGCGATATCTGGGATTTCCGTAACCTGTTGCTGGTAGAATTGCCCAACGGTGATTTTGGCCGAACTTTGATGCGCCAGTTCCTGTTTGATGCCTGGCAGGTGATTAATCTGGGACGGTTGATGAATTCATCCAACCCGCGCGTAGCCGAGATTGCGGCCAAGGCCAGCAAGGAAGCGGCCTATCATGTGGAACGTTCAGCTGACACGGTTGTGGGCCTTGGCGATGGCACCGAGGAAAGCCATGTGCGGATGCAGGCGGCGCTGGAATATCTGTGGCCTTATGTGGGCGAAATGTTTCTGGGTGACGAAGTGGACGCCGCCATGGTCGCGGCTGGCATTGCACCCGATCCGGCCAGCCTGCGCGCCGAATATGATGCGCTGATCGGGCGGGTTATAAAGACCGCAACGCTGGAAATTCCGGACAGTAGTTTTGCCCATAAAGGGGGTAAAACCGGCGCGTTTCACACAGAGCATCTGGGGCATATGCTGTGCTCGATGCAGTGGTTGCAACGGGCTTATCCGGGGGCGAGCTGGTAGCTTATGCAGCCCTCGGTAGAACAGGTTTGGGAGTGGCTGGACGCAGTGCCGGACCCTGAAATCCCGGTGATCTCGCTGGTTGATCTGGGGATCATCCGTGAGGTAGCGTGGCGGAATGATACGCTAACGGTTGCGGTGACGCCGACCTATTCCGGTTGTCCTGCCACCTCGATCATCAATCTGGACATTGAAACGGCATTGCGCGGCCATGGCATTGAAAAGCTGGAACTAAAACGCCAACTATCGCCACCGTGGACCACTAATTGGTTGAGTGAAAAAGGCCGCGAAAAGCTGGAAAAGTACGGCATTGCCCCGCCAACAGCGGCGGGGGGGCCTGAACGTTGCCCGCAATGTGGAAGCGTTGATCTGAAAAAAGTGAGCCAGTTTGGCTCAACACCCTGCAAGGCGGCTTGGCGGTGTAACGACTGCTTGGAACCTTTCGACTATTTTAAATGTATCTAAGGAGCGCGCCATGGCCCGTTTTCACGACCTGACAGTGACTGACATCCACAAAACCATCCGCGACGCGGTGGTGGTGACACTGGCCCCGGACACGCCAGAGGATTTTGATTTTATTCCCGGTCAATACTTGACCTTCAAGCGCGATTTCGACGGTGCGGAGCTGCGCCGCAACTACTCGATTTGTGCTGGCAAAGATGATGGCATTTTACAGATCGGCATCAAGCGGGTTGATGGCGGCACGTTTTCCACTTGGGCCAACGAGGGCTTGAAAGTTGGCGACACATTGCAGGCGATGGAACCGACGGGAAAGTTTCACACACCAATTAATGAAGGGGCGGCCAAGAACTATCTGGGTTTTGCCGGTGGTTCGGGAATAACACCAGTTCTGTCGATCCTGAAAACCGTGCTGATGCGCGAACCGGCTAGCAGTTTCACGCTGGTGTATGCCAATCGGGGTGTCAATTCGATCATGTTCCGCGAGGAGTTGGAGGATCTGAAAAACACCCACATGGGGCGTTTCAACGTGATCCATATTCTGGAAAGTGACGCACAAGAAATCGACTTGTTTACGGGTCGGATTGATGGTGAAAAATGCAAAGTTTTGTTTTCCAAATGGATAGATATCGAGAGCGTGGATACGGCATATATCTGCGGGCCGGAACCGATGATGCTGGCCATTTCTGCGGCATTGAAGGACCACGGTTTAAGCGACGAACAAATCAAGTTTGAATTGTTCGGTGCAGCACAACCGGGACTGGCGGCCCATAAAGCAGAGTCGGTGGCGAATGCGCGCGCGGTGGGGGCTGAGGCCTCGGTGATCATCGACGGAACCGCGCGGGCTGTAACTATTGAAAAGGGCCAGAGCATACTGGATGCAGCGTTGGCCCATGATCTGGATGCGCCTTTTGCCTGTCGCGCTGGCGTGTGTTCCACCTGTAAATGCAAGGTGCTAGAGGGCGAGGTCGATATGCGTACCAATCACGCGCTGGAGGATTACGAGGTGGAGCAAGGCTATGTGCTCAGCTGCCAAAGCGTGCCGGTTTCAAAGCGGATTGTGGTCGAATACGAGTAACCGCCTGATATCGGACCGCTTTACGACGTGGGCGGCCCAATGAAATCAACAATAGCGGCCAGAACCCGCGCTGGTTTTTCGATATGTGGCGCGTGTTTGCAATTTTCCAGAATCAGCCTCTCGAACGGTGATTCCAGATTGGTCTCAAGCGTATCTATCTGTGCCAGCGTGCCATATTGATCGTCCTGTCCCTGAATGGCCAATACAGGAACGCGGATGTAGGGGATCGCGTCCTCGATGTTCCATGCCTTGAAACCAGGGTCTAGCCAAGCATCGTTCCAGCCGCGAAACGTTGCTTCGGGATCACGATGATGTTTGGCGAGGCGGGTGCGCAGATCGCTGGTTGCAAAGGTGTTTTTGGCCGCAGTAATGGCGTTCAATCCCATTGGTTCGGTGAAGAAATGCGGCGCGATCAGGCACAGGCGGTTGACGCGAAAATCTTGCAGGCTACCCATGTAGACCGCTGCAATCGAGGCCCCGTCACTGTGACCGAGCAGGCTGCCCTTGCGAAAGCCGATGGCGTCCAGAACTTTTGGCAGCACATCCAGTGCCTCCCGGGTAATGAAATCCAGCGGTAGCGGCAGCGATGCCGGATCAGACGCGCCATACCCTGCGCGGGAGTAGGCGAAAACGCCGTGACCGGTTTTATCGGCCAACTGCTGTGGGAAATCTCTCCACTGATTGCACGAACCCAGCCCCTCGTGCAGCAAAACGATCGTCGGAGCCTTGTCGGGGGACGGGCCCCAGACGCGATATTCCAGACGGGTGTTGTTGATACTCAGATGGGCGGTTGTGTCTGCGAGCCATTTCATTGCAAGTGGCCTTTCTGGATCGGATCATTTTGTCAGTTTAACATACCATAGCCGGTTTAGCGCCACATCTCACTATTCTACCCCCGCTTATCTATCACCCGCACAGCTTTGCCCTCGGAGCGCGGTAATTCCCCTTGGCGTTTAGCGATTACATCACAGGAAATCCCGATGATTGATTTGATCTGGTGACGCACCTGCTCTGCTTTGGCGCTCAGGTTTGCTTCGGTTGGCGGCACCTTTGGATCTAACTCCACCTCAACCGCTATCGCGTCCATTGCGCCCTTGCGGTTCCGGATAATCTGGTAGTGTGGTGCGATGCCGTCAACGCTGACTAATACCGCTTCGATCTGGCTGGGGTAAACATTGACGCCGCGAATGATCATCATGTCGTCGTCGCGGCCCGTTACGCGCAGGATACGTACATGGGTGCGGCCACAGGCACAGGGTTCGTCGGTCAGACGGGTGATGTCACGGGTGCGATAGCGGATCATTGGCATGGCTTCTTTGGTCAGGGTCGTTACGACCAGCTCGCCGGATTCTCCCATCGGCAGGGGGTCCAGTGTTTCCGGGTCAATCACCTCAAACAGGAAATGATCCTCCCAGCCGTGCAGGCCCGTGCGGGCGGTGTCGCATTCACAGGCTACCCCCGGCCCCATGATTTCAGACAGGCCGTAAACGTCAACCGAGGTGATCCCCAACTGTTGGTCCAGTGCCGCGCGCATTTCTTCGCTCCAAGGCTCCGCGCCAAAGATGCCGCGTCGCACTGGCAGGGCCGCAATATCCACTCCCATTTCTTGGGCAACCTCGGCAATACTAAGGGCATAAGATGGTGTGGAACACAGAATATCCGCGCCAAAATCCTTGAGCAACATCACTTGCCGTTCGGTGCCGCCGCCTGAAACCGGCACCACCACCGCGCCAAGCCGCTCTGCCCCTTGATGGGCCCCCAGCCCGCCGGTGAACAAGCCGTAGCCATAGGCGTTATGGATCACATCACCGGGGCGCGCGCCTGCTGCGGCCATGGAGCGGGCCATCAAGTCAGACCAACGATCCAGATCACCCTTGGTATAACCCACAACGGTGGGCTTGCCAGTTGTGCCGGAGGATGCATGCAGGCGGCGCAATTTGATGTGGGGCATGGTGAACATGGCGAAAGGGTAATTGTCGCGCAGATCGGTTTTCACGGTAAATGGGAAATTCTTCAGATCGGCCAGCGTTTTGAGGTCTTGTGGCTTGAGGCCAACCGCGTCGAATTTCTTGCGATAATGCGGCACGTTCTCATAGACTTGGTCCAGTGACCAGCGCAGCCGTTCCAGTTGGATATCCGCAAGGCTTTTGCGGGAGAGGGTCTCGACCTCATGGTCGAACATGAAATCGGCGGGGGGCTTAGTCATTTTTTCTCCGTTTCAAGGATGTCGTCAGGATGTCATCCATCCCGGTTTGATTCCGCGCGCGGGCTCCCCTGCACCGCGTCTGGGTATATGGTTGATGGCGTAGCCCTGATTAAAGGCGGCCTTGGTGATGAGCGTGTATTTGAACAGCCAGCCGCTGGTCAGGGCCAGAAAGGCGGCGAACCCCAGCAGGAATGGCATGAGTGGCCCTGCGAACAAGGCGATGATTGCAAGAAGTGCGGGGGCGGCCTGGTGGGGGGCAGAGAGGTTGAACTCTAGCCTATCAAGCGTTTTGAAGGTAGCAGTGGGGGCGGCCTCTGCGCCAAGGGCTTTGCGATAGCGACGCCAAGCAAGCAAGCGCAAACAGATGAGCAGTGTCAGGGCCAAGGCCATACCTTGCAGGTTTGCAGGAGTGGCGGCGATGAAAAGGATCAGCAGGGACAGGCCTTCGGTCAGGCCGGTGAGCAGGATCAACGGCACGATTTCCGGTTGTCGCCAAGCGGGGATACCCTTCGAGGCTTTCAGGATTTGTCCCTGACAATAGAGAAAGCCAAAGGCGAAAACAGCGCCGACAAGCCCAAGCACCAGAGATTTCAGCCCCAGTGCCAACAGGCCAGTGGCCGCGAAGGGCATCATGATCATCGCCTCGCGGGTCATCCATGAGGTTTGCGCATTGCGGTAGACATTAAGAAAGCGCCACGGGCGGCCAATTTCCAGCCAGACGCAAAACAGCCCCAACCCGACAAGAATGAGCGCCAACAGCATCGGGAGCATCACATTGAGGCCCCCAAATGCAGCGAAGGCAGAGGCGATAAACAGGCCGGTGCCAGCCCCGCCAAAGATGAAATTTGCGGATGCACGCCAATCCCAGCTCTGTTGCAGTTGCGGCGAAATAGCTGCTGCGGCAATGGGTTCGGCGATCATTTCTGGCTCGGTTATATCGGGCTGGTGGTTGACCTTGTCCCAAAGATAGAAAATCCCCGGACCCGTGTTGAGGTCTTGGTGCATTACAAAATGACTATTTTCCTTCAGCAATTGCGACACGTTGCTGTTCGCTTCCTCGATATCGCCAAACGTCAGCGCCCCCGCGATACAAGAGTTCACACAAGCGGGGGTGGCATCGGCATCTACACCGGGCGTTAGGCCTGCGGCCAGCCCGGTATCAATCCGGTCCACGCAAAAATTGCATTTCTGCGCCACATTCAAACGGGCCGGGTCTTCGCGCAGTTTTTCATGGCGCATCCGCCGACCCTTGCCATAGGCGGCGCTTTGCGTGCTCACTTTGGAGCGCGCCTGATAGGGGCAGGCCACAACGCAATAGGCGCAGCCGATACACAGATCGTAATCAATCGTCACAATGCCATCATCACGCTTTTGGGTCGCTTGCGTCGGGCAAACCGACAGGCAAGGCGCATCGTCGCAGTGCATACAACCCACTGGCATAAAGGAGCGGCGCACATCAGGGAAGGTGCCGGTTTCAATGTCGATGACTTTGCGCCACTGAATGCCCGGCGCGGTGGCATTGGCGTGTTTACAGGCGGCGGTGCAGGTTTGACAGCCAACACAACGGTTCAGATCGGCGGTGATGGCCCAGCGGGTCATGCGCCGCCCCCGATCAGTTTTAGCGATACCTTGACCAGATCCGCCCCTGATCCAGTGGAATCGGTCAGCGCCAGTGACATGGGCGTCAGGCGGTTCATGCTGGGGGTTTTCAGATCTTTGGCATAGGGTGTTATCCAGTGATCGAACTGCCCCACCATCAACAGGCAATCGGGGCGGATGCCTTGGCGCAGGATCACCGCGCCGCTGGTTTTGCCCACGGGGGAGGTCACCTCGACGTGGTCGCCCTCGGTCAGCCCCAGCTTGGCGGCGGCGGCGGGGTTCATGATAATACCGCCATGGCCCGCGATATTCTTGGCAACCTCGTGGATCATTTGTAGGCTGGCATTGCCGCCCCAAGAATATTGCATCGAGCGCGAGGTGAGCAGCCAGAACGGGTAATCACCTATCTTGATGTCAAAATCCGTGCTCAGCGCGTCTTCCCATTGCTGTTGCAGATCATGCCAGCCGGGCAAGGCCTCGTATTCTTGCAACTGGCGGTCCCACCAATGGATGCCTTGTTCGTGCAAGCGCTCCCCCAGTTCCTGACCGATGCGCAGCAGGCGTTCCTGATAAGGCAGCTCGAAGCGCAGGCCGCTGTCTTCCATTGCGGGATAAAGATACCATTGGGTTTTATCGAACGGTTTGGTGCGAAAGCCGTGTTCGCGGTAATATTCCAGTCCCTGGGATTCCTCCCCGTCGGTAATTTCGGCACTGGCAGCACGGCAGGTGGCATCCCAGATTTCCTCGACGCTGTGTTGCTGGTCGTGGGGCAGCGAAAAATCATAGCCCTCTCCCTTTAGCGGTATTCCCGCAGCGCCTATGTTGATTGCTGCGTTGTATTTGCCCAAAACCCCAGCCTGATCTGCAAGCTGGGTCGCGATCCAGGTGAAATCCCGCGCTTCGCCTTGCGGCGCGCTGGCTGGATCCCGCAGGGCAAAACCCGTGTGCTCCCAAAACTGTTCAATATATTTCGAGCCGCCAATGCGGATCAGTTGCAGCCCCTCCAGATCAGTACATTCGGGCAGCAGGATGTCGGCCATATAGTTTGTTTCATCCATGGTATAGGCAAAACAAACGGTGAAAGGGAAATTGGCCATCACATCGGAAATTGCGTCCGTATCCCAGAAAGAAATCGCCGGATTGGTGCGATAGACAAACCACACATCGGGCGGGGTCGGTTTTGGCAGGTGATCAAAACCCTCTTTTTGCATCATCCACGCCAGATGTGTCGGGCCAAGCGCTTGTGACCATGCCGAATTCGCCGCCAAGGGCACCAGCGTTTGATGGGCATGGCGGCTGGTGGGACGGGAAATCCATTCGTCTTTCTTGGTCGGGTTCATTGGATAGTTCATGAACCCGTCCGGTCCGCGCACCACGGAGGCCCAGCGATTGCCCGCTGGCCGATTCAGGCGAACTGTGGTGCCTACCGTGCCGCCGGGAACCTCCAAGGCGCCAACAAGACAAGCCAGCATGGTGCGCGCCCAGCAACATTCATAGCCGCCCCAGCCGTTATTCACGGTTTTACCCAGTGAAATCGCTACCGGCCGGAACGGCAGTTTGCGCCCGTTGATGGTCACGGTTTCACCGATATGGGCGTGGTCTACGTATTGCTGTGCCGTAAGCCGCACAGTCGCCGCACCAACATCGCAGATTTTGGCAGCCCATTCGGGGGTGAAACTGAGGGTATGATCCCTGAGCGCCTCGTAAGCCGTTTTGCAGGCGGTGTTTGTGTGGGCCCATTTTTCATCATCAGGGCCGACCTCCACCCCGGACAGGGTGAATACTCCGCGTAAGGCAGGGTTGATTTCCGGCGTGTCATGGGGAACGGCGCTATCGGTGTTCTTGTCCCAGACCAGCGGCTTTCCGGTGGTGGGATCACGCATGTAAAATCCGTTTGGCGCAATCAGATAAGACGAGGCTGTTTTGTGACGCAGGAAGGGCAGGTCGAGGTTTTCGTGCGGTATTTCATGCACCAGAACATGCACCAGAGCGAACATGAAGGCGGGATCAGTTTTGGGCTTGATCGGCACCCACTGTGCCGAACAAGCTCCGGTAATGGATAGATGTGGTTCGATCTGGATGCGTTTCACCCCGCGATCCCGTGCATCCGCATGGCGCTTGACGCCGCAAACCCCGCCTGATGCCTCGACATTGGCCCCAAAGGAGAGGATCAGCTCGGCCATGGGCGTGTCTGGCGAGACAATGAACGCGCGGTGCCACAGCTCGCCGTACAGGTGTTCCGAATGATAACATTTCACACCCTGACCGCTGCCAAAGCTCATGTCTACCGGCCCCCATGCAGCCAGAAATGCGGGGAAAGTGCCCATGTAGGCAGTGGGAGTGCCTCCGCCGCCAAAGCTGGCAGCAACACGAGGAAATCCGCTTGCGTCTTTGAGGCCCGTTTCGCGAATGCCGCGCAATTTTGCCCCGATGGTATCGAGCGCTTCTTCCCATGAACAAGGCTCAAAACCCGGATCCTGATCCCGGCCCTTTTCGGGGTTGGTGCGTTTCATCGGGGTTAGAATGCGGTGGGGGTTGTGGGTTTTCTGGATCAGCCCAAAGGCCTTGACGCAGACCTTACCCCCCGCCGGATGGATCTCTGCTGCTGCACAGTTGGGGCCAATTTGTGTGGGCACGCCGTCCTGTAGCGTAACCGTTAACAGATCAGGGCCAGCGACACACTGATAACAATAGGAAGAGACTTTGGACGTTGGCGTGAGCGGCTTGTTCATGTTGGCCTCTGGAGGGTTGGATTAACTGGCTTGGGCGGCTTTTAAGAGAAGCTTTTTGCGAGTCTTGTCCACATCCACAACGAAACGTTCATGGCTGCCTTTGCAGATGGTATCAAACGGGTCGGCGGCAGTGATGGCCAATACGATCCGGCTGCGATCTACCTCAGTTACAGTGACGGTGATCGTTACATCCATGCCCAGTAGGGTGGGGGCGATATGGGCAATGTCCACTTTGAAGCCTACTGAATCCTCACCCGTATCGCCATGTTCGAGAATCAGGTCACGGCAAGCATTTTCAAGGTCTCGCACCAGCGAAGGGGTCGCGTAAACGCGGGCATCTTCACCCATAAAACCAATGGTTCTTTCGGCATCCACTGTGATTGTAACAGTTTTGGAGGCACCCGTTTTGAGGCTGTTTTTCATGTATCGGACCTTTTCGTGAGCGTGTTGATTTTAATTACGTATAACCGTACCATTATACATATTTAAAATCAACACGGCTTCTAAGAAGAGAGGAGCATGGTGCCCGGAAAGGTGAAAATCCAGCGCTTACAGGCTGCTTATACCTTCCAGAACCAAGCTGCTAACCAAGGCGGCATAGCGCTCGCGGTCCGCAATGCCCGCGTCGCCGTTCCACATGTAATACCAGTTTAGCATGCCAAAAACCGACATGGTTGTGGCGTGGAGTTTGGCGGTCTCGTCTTCAAACACTGCGGGTGCAGCGGCACGGATGATATCGGAAACAAAGCGGACCAGATCCCGTTGGTAATTGCGCAGGATGGTTTGCTGTTCAGGTGGCAGAGCAGTCAGGCTGCGGGCCTGAATCTGGTGCTCGTGATCCATGCCTTGATAGGCGATCAAGATCTCGGTGAGCACGGACTGCAGTTGTTCGGTGGGTGTTTGGCTGCCCAGATCAAGGCCACAAATGCGGTCGCGCAACTCGGCCAGATAGCTGTCGAGAATATCAAACAGCAGCGCGTCTTTGCTGTCATAATAATGGTAGATTGTGGCCTTGGACACACCGCATTCCAGTGCCAACTGGCGCATGGAGGCGCGATCGAAACCCTCGTTTGCAAAGGTTTTGGCCGCGCCTTTCAGAATATGCGCGCGCTTTTTATCGTGATCCTTGGCGATGGTTCGGGCCACTGGTTATTCCTTTGGTCGGTTGTCAATGACGCGTACGGCCTTGCCCTCTGAACGGGGGATGCCACCGGGGTCTGTAACGTTGATTTCAGCGCTGACACCTACCACATCTTTTATCCGTCTGGCCAGCATGCGCGCGGCAGCGGTTTTGCCAGCCTCGTTTGCGGCGGTTGGCGTGGATTCAACGTGGATGCGCATGGAATCCATATGGCCGGAACGATAGAGTTCGATCTGGAAATGCGGCGCCAGCCCGCCGGTTGCCATCAACTGTTCCTCGATCTGGGTCGGGAAAACATTCACGCCGCGCAGGATCATCATGTCGTCGGAACGTCCGGTGATTTTCTCCATCCGGCGCATGGTTCGGGCGGTGCCCGGTAACAACCGCGTCAGATCACGGGTACGATAGCGGATCATCGGCAGGCCTTCTTTGGTCAGGGTGGTGAAAACCAGCTCGCCGGTTTCGCCGTCAGCCACCGGCTCTCCGGTTTCAGGATCAATCACCTCGGGATAGAAATGATCCTCCCAGACGTGCAGCCCGTCCTTGGTTTCCACACATTCATTTGCCACACCGGGTCCCATGATTTCGCTCAGGCCGTAAATATCGACCGCATGCATGTCAAAGGCCTCTTCGACGTTTTTACGCATGGCGTTTGTCCATGGTTCTGCCCCGAAAACCCCCACATCGAGCGAGCAGGCGCGCGGGTCAAACCCCTGATTGTGGAATTCGTCCAGAATGTTGAGCATATAGGAGGGCGTCACCATGATGGCATTGGGCTGAAAATCGTTGATCAGCGTAACCTGACGCCGGGTCTGGCCACCGGATACCGGAATAACTGTCGCACCCAGCCTTTCAATCGCCATATGCGCGCCCAGCCCGCCAGTGAACAACCCGTAGCCATAAGCGTTATGAACAATGTTGCCCGGACGCACACCGGATGCCCGCAAAGAGCGCGCGCCAAGGTCGGCCCAGTTCGAGAGGTCAGTCGCGGTATAGCCCACAACCGTCGGCTTGCCGGTGGTGCCGGAGGAGGCGTGGACCCGCACAATCTGTTCCCGTGGCACCGCGAACAGGCCAAAGGGATAGTTGTCGCGTAGGTCGTTTTTATAGGTGAAGGGAAATTTGGCCAGATCTGCAAGCGTTTTCAAGTCATCAGGATGAACGCCAGCCTCGTCAAACCGCTTTGTGTACATCGGCACGTTGTCGTAGGCGTGTCTCAGCGACCATTGCAGGCGCTCCAGTTGCAGTGATTGAATTTCATCACGCGAGGCGATTTCGATCGGGTCGAGGTCGGATTTCTTGGGTGTCAGATCTTTCATTGGGTTTCCCTCTATTGGAAATCATTCGTCAAACTGGGTGCCTCTGACGGCGCGGGACATGCCGCGAAATTCCGCGATCAATATGCCTTCTTGATTTGTGACTTTCACGTCGTATATGCCGTTTTTGCCGTTCAGCGATACTTCGCTTGCGTGGGCCGTCAGGGTGTCGCCCAGTTTGCCAGGTGCCAGATAGCTGATGACGTTGTGCATTGCCAGTGTAGATTGGTTGCGGCTGTTGCAGGCATGGGCAAATGCCGTGTCGGCCAGCGTAAAGGTGATGCCGCCATGACAAATCCCGTGACTGTTTGCGTGGTGGGGTTGGACAATCATAGAAATTGCAGCCTTGCCTTCATCCGCATCGACCATGCTCATGCCGAACCAGTCGAACACCTTGCCGTTGGAAATCATTACTTCTGCAACTTTTTCTGCGCGTTGTTTGGGGGTCATTTGCTGGTTCCTGTAAAATTGGGTGCACGTTTTTGCAAAAAGGCAGAGACGCCTTCGGCGTAATCAGGGGATTCGCCACAGGTTTTCTGGGCTTGAGCTTCCAGATCTACGTGCTCTTCTAGCGTGTTGGTCGCGGCCTGTTGGATCAGCATTTTGGTCAGGCCAAGGCCGATTGTCGGACCGTTGGCGAATTCTTCGGCCATGGCGCGGGCCTCGGTCATTAGGGTTTCATCGGGAATGGCTTTCCAGATCAGCCCCCATTCAGCTGCCTGTTCGGCCTTGAGCGGTTGGGCGGTCAGCGCCAGACCTTTGGCGCGGGCTTCGCCCAGCAGATGTGGCAAAGACCAGCTGCCAGCGGCATCAGGGATCAGGCCGACTTTGGCGAAAGACTGGATGAATTTGGCGCTGGTGGCGGCAAGGACAATGTCGCAAGCCAGCGCGATATTGGCACCGGCGCCGGCAGCAACGCCGTTGACCGCACAGATAACCGGCAATTCCAGCGAGCGGATCAAGCGTACAAGTGGGTTGTAAAAGGTTGCAATTGTATGGCCGAGGTCTGGTGGGCCATCCATTTTTGAGGGGTCGCGCGCGCCCAGATCCTGCCCTGCACAAAACCCACGCCCGGCCCCTGTCAGCAATACGGCACGCGCACCATTGTCGCGTGCCAACTCAAGTGTTGCACGTAGTGCGATGTGCATTTCATCGTTGAAACTGTTTAGGCGATCAGGGCGATTAAGGGTGATTTCCACCCAGTTGCCGTGAACCTGCGTTAGAATTGTATCGCTCATGTCGCCACCGTTGTCAGAAATTTCGTAACAAGACTTGCATAAGCCGAACGGTCGGTCAATAATAAACTAACCTGTCAGAATCCTGACAGAAGGGAGGGAGAGTTGAGAATGTTTGAACTGACTGCGCCACCAGACGGGTTTCACGATAACCCTTATCCGACCTATCAATGGCTGCGCGAAAAAGCACCGGTTTGCCAACAGCAAGATGGGTCTTTCGTTATTTCCCGCTACGGCGATCTGGATATGATTTACCGCGATACGCGGCGGTTCCTGTCGGATAAGAAAGCGGTGTTCGGGACGAAATTCGGGATTTCTTCACCACTTTACGAACACCACACTACGTCACTGGTTTTTAACGACCCGCCGTTACACACGCGGGTGCGCAAGGTGATGGTGGGGGCGCTGAACCCCCGCGCTCTGGCGCAGATGGAGCCGGGGTTGATAACGCTTGTGGACCGTTTGCTAGATGAGATGGACAGTGAAAGCGAGTTGATAGAGAGCTTCGCTGGGGCAATTCCGATTGAGTTGATTGGCAACCTTCTGGGCATTCCCCATGAGGCCCGCGAACCACTGCGTGATTGGTCTCTGGCAATTCTGGGCGCGCTGGAACCCAAGCTAACGCAGGAACAAATGGATTGGGGCAATCGCTCGGTTGCCGATTTCATGGTGTATCTGCGCGATATAATCGAGGACCGGCGGATCAATCCCGGTAATGTGGAAACCGATGTTCTGACACGGCTTATTCAGGCCGATGATGATGGTGGATTGACCGAGGTCGAGCTGTACCAGAATTGCATTTTTATCCTCAATGCAGGGCATGAAACAACTACCAATCTGATCGGAAACACGCTGGCGCTGCTGGATCAGGATCGGGTGGCGCGCGCGCAACTGTTGGCCAAACCCGATCTGATCACTACTGCCGTTGATGAATTCCTGCGGCTGGAAAGCCCAAACCAGTTTGGCAACCGCCTGACCACCGAGGAGATGACCCTGCATGGCGTAACCATTCCTGCAGATAGTGATCTATACTTGTGCATTGGTGCTGCGAACCGTGATCCGGCGCAGTTTGATGAACCTGAGTTGGTGCGCCTTGATCGGCGTCCGAACAAACATCTGGCCTTTGCTGGTGGCGCGCATACCTGCGTTGGCCTGACACTGGCACGGATGGAAGGGCGCATCGCGATCGGGCGTTTTCTGGCGCGCTATCCTAACTACTCACTCACTGAGGGGGCCAAACGCGGCGGGCGTATTCGCTTTCGCGGTTTTGCCCGGCTTCCTGCTATTTTGAATTAAGGACACGATATGACACTTCTGCAAGTAAACAGTTTCGCCAAAGGCCAATGGATCGCGCCGGATCAGGGAGCGCGCGCCATTGAGGACGCGGTCACGGGGCAAGTATTTGCCCAAGCGGGCAATGGTGCGCTGGATGTGCAGGGGATGCTGTCCTATGCGCGCGATGTGGGCGGGCCTGCCTTGCGGGCGATGACATTTCATGATCGGGCCCGGATGCTCAAGGCTCTGGCGCTGCATATCGGCAAGAACAAACAGGCGCTATATGATCTGTCGTTCAAAACGGGTGCAACGCAATCGGATCATATGATCGACGTTGATGGCGGCATTGGCACTATGTTCGTTTTCGCGGCCAAGGGGCGGCGTGAAATGCCGGATGGGCAGATTTATGTGGACGGAGAGGTCGAGGGTCTGTCGCGCAGCGGCACGTTTTCGGGCCAGCATATTTGCACCCCGCTGCAAGGCGTGGCCGTGCATATCAACGCCTTTAACTTTCCGGTCTGGGGCATGTTGGAAAAACTGGCACCGACACTGCTGGCAGGGGTTCCCGCGATTGTAAAACCCGCAACCGCCACCTGCTATGTCACCGAGCTGTGTGTGAAGATCATGCTGGACAGTGGCATTCTGCCGACAGGCGCTTTGCAACTGGTTTCGGGCGGTTTGAGCGATATGTTGGACCACCTGACAATGCAGGATGTGGTCAGCTTTACCGGTTCCGCCCAGACGGGCCTGATGCTGCGATCTCAGCCGCATTTGCTGCAAAACGCCATCCGCTTTACGGCGGAACAGGACAGCCTGAACGGATCTATTCTGGGGCCGGATGCCACGCCCGATACACCGGAATTCGATTTGTTCATCAAAGAGGTCAGCCGTGAGCTGACCGCCAAAGCGGGGCAGAAATGTACCGCCGTGCGCCGGATCATGGCCCCCGAGGCGCTGGTGCAGCCGGTGATCGAGGCTTTGTCGGCGCGTCTGGCCAAAACCCAGATTGGCGCACCCGATCTGAAAGAAACCCGCATGGGGGCGTTGGTGTCCAACGCGCAAAAACGTGATGTTTTGGAAAAGGTCGCGATCATCGGCGCCGAGGCTGAGCGTGTTTTTGGCAATCCCGATGATTTCGCGGTTATAGGTGCGGATGGTGACAAAGGGGCCTTCTTGCCACCGATGTTGTTTCACTGTGCCGACCCCGACAACGCCGCACGGGTGCATGACACCGAGGCCTTTGGCCCGGTTTCCACAGTCATGGGGTACCGCGATCTGGATCACGCGATTGCGCTGGCCAACAAGGGGCAAGGCTCGCTTGTGGCTTCGGTCATTACCCGTGATGCGGATGTGGCGCGGCAAGTGGCGATTGGGGCTGGGGCCTATCATGGTCGTCTGTATTTCAACAACCGCGACAGCATGAAGGAATCAACCGGTCACGGATCGCCGATGCCCCATATGGTGCATGGTGGGCCGGGACGCGCTGGTGGCGGTGAGGAGCTTGGCGGTGTGCGCGGGGTGATGCACTACATGCAACGCACGGCCATACAGGGCGGCCCCGATATTCTGAGCGGGATTACCGACACATGGATTCCCGGGGCCAAAGAGATTGTGTCCAAGGCGCACCCTTTTACCCAGCGGTTCAACGCATTGCAGATCGGGCAGACACTCTACACTGAACCAAGGGTGATCAAGCTGGAAGACATCGAGCTGTTTGCCGAATTTACCGGCGACAATTTCTATGCCCACATGGATGAGGAAGCCGCGAAACGCAATCCGTTCTTTCCGGGCCGCGTGGCACATGGCTATCTGCTGTTGTCGTTTGCGGCGGGCCTGTTTGTGGAACCCAATGAGGGGCCAGTCTTGGCCAATACCGGCCTTGATAACCTGCGCTTCATGCAGCCGATTGCGGCGGGCGAGCTGATTAAAGTGCGCCTCACAGTGATGAAAAAAACCAAACGCAACGATGAATACGGAGAGGTGCGTTGGCATGTGACTCTGACCGACAGCAAGGATGCGTTGGTTGCGCAATATGAACTGCTGACGATGGTTGCTTATTAGGCAGGCAATAGCCATACCAAGGCCATGGTTGATAAAAAAGACATGGCCTTTGGCACCGCGGTTGCCGCGCTCAGACGTCTAGGGGACACCAGCGTTTGGTCGCTAATTGTCACTGTGATGGGCGATAGCGCGGCACGCAAGGGCGACAAGATCGCCGGGCCTGTGCTGGCGCAAATACTGGAACCTGTCGGGGTCCGACCCGAGGCTCTGCGTGTGGCTTTGCACCGCCTCCGCAAAGATGGCTGGATTGTCAGTGACAAAACCGGGCGCACGAGTGTGCATCGGTTGACAGATAAGGGGTTGGCCGAAACCCGTGTTGCCGCGAGCCGAATTTATCAGCGGCAAGTCAATTTCCCGGATCAGTGGTATTTGTTTTGGGCCGAGCCAGAGGAAACCCCCCCGCCCCCTGAAGGAATGCTGCGGCTGGGCCGCGGAATGTTTCTCGGGCAGGGAGAAGCGCCTGACTGCGCTGATTTTCTGATGATGCAGGGCCATGTGAAATCAGTACCCCAATGGCTGCAGACCCGTCTTGCCGGGCCGGATTTGATGTTGGCCTTTGACCATCTGGCGGCGGCTTTGAATGAGGTTACCGAGACACTGGTAAACACCTCTGGCCTGTCACCCCTCCAAATCGCAACCTTGCGAATGCTGATCGTGCACCACTGGCGGCGCAGTCTGCTAAAACACCCCGATCTGCCGCTTGGTTTCTTTCCCGATGGCTGGCAAGGTGGGGCTTGTCGTGGGTTGGTTATGGGCTTGCTGGATCGCTTGGGCAGGCCGTAAGCGATCCCATGACCAATGATCCCCGCGCGTTCAGGCCCACTACCCCCCCACCATAAACGGCATCAGCACAACTTCGCTGTCCGGGTAGACGGGGGTAAACCACGCTTCCCGATAAATCTTGCCATCAATCGCCAGCGATGCCCCTGCCGCAATCTGGGCCTGCAAGCCAGGGTAGTTCCGTTCAAGTTCGCTCATCACTTGCTTGAAGTTTTGGGCTTCCACCTCGACCTCTGCTGCGCCGTCGGTGGCGGCGCGCAGAGATCCCCAGATGGTGACTTTGACCATTAGCCCTTAATCACTTTCAAGATTTTGGGCGGTGACATTGGCAGCGCGCGCATCCGCTTGCCAATGGCACGGGACACCGCATTGGACACGGCGGCCAAAGGTGGCACAATCGCGGTTTCGCCAACACCGCGCACGCCGTAGGGGTGACCGGGGTTGGGAATTTCCAGAATTACCGCCTCAATTGGTGGCAGGTCAGAGGCCACGGGAATGCGATAGTCAAGGAAGCCGGCATTTTGCAAAAGACCGTCTTTGCCATAAATATATTCTTCGTTCATGGCCCAGCCGATACCCTGTGCGGCCCCACCCTGCATTTGTCCTTCAACATAGGCGGGATGGATTGCCTTGCCCGCATCCTGAAAAACAGTATAGCGCAGAACGGTGGAAAATCCGGTTTCCGGGTCCACCTCGATATCTGCCAGATGCACGCCGAAACTAACGCCTGCGCTATCGGCATTTACCTCGTAATGGCCGGCAATCGGGCCGCCGGTCTTGCTGGCAATTGCTGCGATTTCCGCCAGTGACATAGGTTCGTAATTGCCCGCGTTCTCTCCTGCTGGTCGGGCATGGCCATCCTCCCACATCACGGCATCCGGATCGATGTCCCAGATTTTTGCCACCCGCGTACACATTTTTTTAATCGCGTCTCGCGCCGCCTCGATGGTGGCTAGACCGACGGAGAAGGTCACGCGGCTACCGTGGGTGGGATCGTTAAAGCCGATAGAGTTGGTGTCCGCCACAATGGTGCGGATGTTTTCATAAGGAATGCCCAGCTCCTCGGCTGCCATCATCCCGACAGAGGCGCGCGAGCCTCCGATATCGGGGTTGCCTTCGGTCACGGCAACGGTGCCATCGTCATTCACGCTCATGGAAACAGAGGTGCTGCCGCCAAAATTGAACCAAAACCCGCAGGAAACCCCCCGCCCCTGATTGGGGCCGAGCGGGGTATTGTAATGGCGGTGCGCTTTAGCGGCCTCTAGCGTGGCTTTGAGGCCGATGGCCTCAAATGTGGGGCCATAACTGGATTTCGTGCCTTTGTCAGCGGCGTTTAGCAGGCGCACATCCAGTGGGTCGAGGCCAAGTTCGATACATAATTCGTCAATCAACGCCTCGACCGGATAAACCCCAATGGGCGCGCCGGGTGCGCGGTAAGCGGCCTCTCGTGGGCGGTTGGTCATCACGTTGAACCCTTCGGCGCGCACGGCTTCCAGATCATAGGCCGCAAAGGCGCACATGGCCCCGAGGTCAATTGTCCCGCTTGGGAAGGCCCCGCCTTGAAAGCGCAGTTTGGCATGGGCGGCGGTGATTTTACCGCCTTTTGTCATGCCGATTTTTATATCCGCCAGCGAGGAAGGCGTAGGGCCTGAAGCCTTGAACACCTCTTCGCGGGTCATGGCCATCTTGACCGGTTTGCCCGCCTTGCGCGAAAGGGCCAAGGCCACCGGCTCAATGAACACAACGGTTTTGCCGCCAAAGCCACCGCCAATTTCAGAGGCCGTCACCCGCAATTGGCTGAGGCTCATGCCAAGGAAGCTGGCGCACATGTCGCGCACTGCATAGTGGCCTTGGGTGCAGCACCAAAGGTCTGCTTTGCCATCCGGTCCCATGCTGGCCAGACAGGCGTGTGGTTCGATATAGCCTTGATGGGTTGATTCAGTTCTAAAGCTGCGCTCGATAATCAGATCCGCCTTGGCAAAGCCTGCCTCCAGATCACCATGGCCAAAATTGCTTAGGTTGGTGATGTTTGCCGGTGTGCCCTCAGGTGCACCTTTGGCGCGGCGGTCGGGGCGCAGAACCGGGGCATCGGGTTTAACCGCGTCCTCAATCTCGGTCACATGGGGCAGGACTTCATAATCCACCTTGATTAGTTTGAGCGCCTGTTTGGCGATGGTTTCGCTGGTGGCGGCAACAGCAGCAACAGCGTGGCCGTGGTACAGGGCTTTGTCCTGCGCCATGCAGTTTTCGAGGATGTTTTGCATCAACTCGCCCTTGGCTTCGGAAAAATCCGACGCGGTGACGACTGCTTTGACCCCTTGCAAGGCCAAGGCAGCACTTGCGTCAATCGACACGATACGCGCGTGCGCATGTGGGCTGCGCAGGATCTTACCCTCGAGCATACCCGGTGCCACCATATCTGCACCATAAAGTGCGCGGCCCGTTACCTTGTCGATGCCATCGGGGCGCAAAGGCCGCGTACCGATGATTTTAAATTCGCGTTTTTCTGTGTCCAAAGCCATAATTACGCCCCCCGCATTTCAGCCGCGGCATCCATTACCGCCGTGATAATTTTGTCGTATCCGGTACAGCGGCACAGGTTTCCTGCCAGCCAGTAGCGGGCCTCGACCTCGGTCGGGTCGGGGTGTTTTTCCAGCAGTGCCTTGGCGGCAACCAGAATGCCCGGTGTGCAAACGCCACATTGTAGCGCTGCATGTTCAAGAATTTTCTTTTGCAGGATGTGCAGATTGTCTCCATCCGCGATGCCCTCCACCGTGGCTACCTCCTGACCCCCGGCCTCGGCTGCCAGCACGAGACAGGAACAAACCAACCGCCCGTTCAGGGTAACGCTGCAAGCACCGCAATCGCCAGTGCCGCAGCCCTCTTTGGCACCGGTCAGGCGCAGTTGGTTGCGCAGCACATCCAGCAAGGTTTCTTGTGGCTCGCATAGGTATTCCACGGGATCGCCGTTTACAGTTGTGGTAACGTGTATCTTGTTCATGATGTTACTCCTGCGCGGGTTTGGGCGATTTTTGCGGCGCGTTTGGCCAATACGCCAACCACGTCTTTGCGAAATTCAGCTGTGCCGCGTTTATCATCAATCGGGATGGCGGTGGCGGAACAGGCGGCGGCAAGCGCTTCAAGGGCTGCGTCGTCAAGTGTGGTGCCCAGCAGACAATCCGCGTTTACGTTCAGGATCGTTGGTCCGACTGCGCCCAGTATAACCGTTGCGGCGCTACATTTTCCCTCGGTATCAAATTCCAGCGACACGGCTGCCGACGCGACGGCGATATCCATTTCGGTGCGCGGGATGAACCGCAAATAAGCGTCTGACGCATTTTCAGGACGTGCGGGCAAAAAGATCGAGGTAATGAATTCGCCGTTGCCCAGCGAAGTGCGCCCCGGAGCAGTTGGAATATCCGCTACCAGACAATCGCGGGTGCCATCTGGCCCGGCAATCCGTGCAACGGCGCCCGCTGCGGCCATTGCTGGTACGCTGTCGCCTGCTGGCGAAGCGTTGCACAGGTTGCCGGCCATCGTGGCGCGGCCCTGTACTTGTGTCGAGCCGATCAGTTCTACCGCCTCAACTACTCCCGGCCACAGGGTGCCAACGCCTGCGTGTTCGCCCAGCTCGGCTCCGCTTACAGCGGCCCCAATGCGAAAGCCGCCAGCCTCGGCGGTAATATCTTTCAGGCGGGTGATATGCTTGATATCGACCAGCAGGTCTGGCTCAACCATGCCCATTTTCATCTGGACCAAAACATCGGTACCACCGGCAAGTACATGGGCCACGCCCGCCTCGCCAGCCAAAAGTTCGACCGCGTCCTGCACGGATTTTGGGGCTGCATATTGCATGGGTGCTTTCCTTTTGCAGAATCCTTACTCTCGACGGGGATCTGGAATAGCGGGTGAATTACGAAAGAACGGTACGCAAGATTCGGGCCAGCTTTGCCAGATTTAGCCAGTCGTAGCCTAAGCCATAGCACCGTTTTTCCCGCTGCGGCAAGTCTATCGGTAAAACGCCTGACAAGTATTTCACCATTGCAAGATTTACAGCTTTGGTGGAACGTGTTTGAAAACCTTCAAATAGAAAGCTGTGCCTTGAACCAAACAGAACCACCGCGCCAGACAGTCCTTGGATGCATTGCCGATGATCACACCGGAGCGACCGATATTGCTGGTCTGTTGGCCCGCAGCGGCATTCGGGTTTCCTTGCGTTTGGGGGTGCCAGCTATCCCACCGGAACAGGCTGATCTTGCGGCATTTGAGGTGATTGCGCTGAAGTGTCGAACATCGCCTGTGGACGCGGCAACCGGGGAAACGCTGGCGGCGCTGGATTGGCTGCAGCGGGCCGGAGCCCGGCGGTTCTTTTGGAAATACTGCTCGACCTTTGACAGTACCGATGCGGGAAATATTGGACCAGTAGCACAGGCGTTGATGGCGGCGCTGGATTGCACGCAAACGATTTATTGCCCCGCCTTTCCGGAAAATGGCCGCAGTGTTTTTATGGGAAACCTATTTGTCGGCGAGCAGCCGATCTCAGAAAGCCCGATGAAAGACCACCCGCTGACGCCAATGCGCGACAGCAACCTGATGCGGGTTCTGGCCCCGCAAGTTTCCGGCAAAACAGGCTTGGTTAACCGTCTTTGTGTAGACAGGGGCAGCGCCGCGATTCAGGAACGTTTGGCACAGCTGTCCGCTGAGGGTGTTGCCCATGTCATTACCGACGCAGTTTCTGAGCATGACCTGCAAACCATCGCCAAGGCATGCCATAAAATGCCCTTGCTTACGGGGGGTAGTGCCTTGGCCATGGCATTGCCAGCGCTCTACCAAAAGGAAGGATTGCTGCCCGCAAAGACCCTACCTGCGCTCTGGCCCCAGTTTGGCGACAGCTCCATTGTGTTGTCGGGCAGTTGCTCTGACATGACCCGGCAACAGGTTGCGCAGTACCTGAAAACCGCAAAGGGCTATCGCCTTGATCCTTTGGTGATTGCCAAGCAAGGACCGGCGGCAGCACGTGACTGGCTGGCGCAGCAAAACCTTGCGGCCCCCAAAATCATTTATGCAACGGCTGATCCGGAATCCGTGCGCCAAACCCAGCAGGTACTGGGAACCCAAACCGCCAGCACCTTGATTGAGACCACATTGGCCCAACTGGCCGTCGATTCCCGTACCCTTGGAATTCGACGTATGGTTATTGCAGGGGGTGAAACCTCCGGTGCGATCACCAAGGCCCTTGGCGTTGATCAGATGACCATCGGACCTGAAATTGCGCCGGGGGTGCCTTGGACCAGTTGTAGCAGCGAGGGCACCGGGATTGCTTTGGCGCTCAAATCCGGTAACTTTGGCGATGTTGATTTTTTTGACAAAGCCTTTAGGAGACTGGACCGAATATGAGTGAAGAAGCCCTTCAGCGCGAACAGATTTGCCTGCTCGCCAAGTCAATGTATGATCGTGGACTGACCTCGGGGGCCAGTGGCAACATCTCGGTGCGCCTGTCCGATGGCCGCTTTTTGATCACTCCGACCGGTGGTTGTTTTGGCCGTCTGGATCCGGCGCGCCTGTCCCTGTGTGATGCTGATATGACCCTGCTGGCGGGGGATGCACCGACCAAGGAAATCCCGCTGCACCGCGCATTTTATGAGACCCGCAGCGTTGCCGGCGCAGTGGTTCACCTGCATTCCAGCCACTCTGTCGCCCTGTCGGTGTTGCCGGATACTGACCCTGATAATATGCTCCCTGCCCTGACCGCCTATGGCATCATGCGGCTGGGTAAGGTTAAACTGTTGCCCTATTTTATGCCCGGCGATGTGGCCATGGGGGCGGCAATTCACGGGCTGGCGGGCAAGCGCAGCGCCGTGGTTTTGGCGCATCATGGGCCGGTGGTTGCGGGTAAGGATCTGGAAGCTGCAGTTTACGCGGCGGAGGAGTTGGAAGAGACCGCCAAGCTGGCCTTGCTGACACGGGGGTTGAACCCGACCCTGCTGAATATAGCGCAGATTAACGGGTTGGTAAGTAAATTCGGAGTGCAATGGGATGACTGATTTGTTGGGTAAAGTGGCCGTAATCGGCCTTGGCTCCATGGGTCTTGGCATGGCTAAAACCCTTGTGGGTGCGGGTTGGGATGTGGCGGGTTGTGATCTGTCAGAAACAGCCAGACAACAGTTGCGGGAGGCAGGCGGTCAGGGTTTTGATACGCCTGCTCTGGCAGCTGAAAACTGCAATACCGTTATTTCGGTTGTGGTAAATGCCCGCCAAACCGAGGCTGTTCTGTTTGGCGAAAACGGCGTGGCGAATGTTTTGCAGGCTGGGGATGTTTTTGTTTCCTGCGCCACAATGATGGCAGGTGATGCGCAAAAGATGGCCGCACGTTTGTTGCAACAAGGGGTTCACTATCTGGATGCGCCGATTTCCGGCGGCGCTATCAAGGCGGCAAGCGGCGATTTGTCGATCATGGCCTCCGGTAGCCCCGAAGCTTTCGCGGCGGCGGATCCTGCTTTGGATGTGCTTGCTGCCAAAACCTATCGTCTTGGCGATAAGGTGGGGACGGGCGCATCGGTCAAGATGATCAATCAATTGCTGGCAGGCGTCCACATCGCCGCCGCGTCCGAGGCCATGGCATTAGCTGCAAAAATGGATCTTGATCTGGAGACGGTTTACGAAGTGATCACCGGATCAGCAGGTAATTCATGGATGTTCGAAAACCGTGTTCCCCATATTTTACAGGGCGATTATACCCCTCGCAGTTCCGTTGAAATCTTTGTCAAAGACCTCGGGATTGTCCAAGATATTGCCCGCGCCGAGCGCTTTCCCGCCCCGATCGCTGCGGCGGCATTGCAGATGTATCTGGCCTCTGCCGGTGCCGGAATGGGGGGTGATGACGATGCGTCTGTGGCGCGGCTTTATGCGCAGATTTCGGGGGCAAAATTGCCCGCGCGTACGGATAAGGCAGAATAGACATATGCCAAAGTTTGCAGCCAATCTGACAATGATGTTCACTGAATGGGATTTTCTCGACCGTTTTCAGGCTGCCTCGGATGCGGGTTTTGCGGCTGTTGAATACCTTTTCCCCTATGACTTTTCTGCTGACGCAATCGCTGAATGTTTGCGCCAGAACAACCTGACCCAAGCCCTGTTCAACCTGCCACCGGGGGACTGGGAAGCTGGAGACCGCGGTTTGGCCGCCTTGCCCGAGCGTGCGGATGATTTCAGGCAAAGCGTCACCCGCGCGCTGGATTACGCCGGGACAATCGGTGTGGAACGTCTGCATATGATGGCAGGCGTTGCCGATTCCGCCAGCGCAGAGGCGCTTGCCTGTTACAAGGTTTCTGCGCGCTATGCGGTGGAAAAATGCGCCGACAAAGGCCTGAACCTGTTGCTGGAACCGATCAATAATCGCAGCGTGCCGGGCTATTTCCTGAATGATTTCAATATGGCCGCGCAGGTTATCTCTGATTTAAAGATGCCAAACCTAAAGCTGCAATTCGACATCTTCCACCGCCAGATAATTCATGGGGATGTTGTTATTGGTTTGCAGGAGTCACTGCCCATCACAGACCACATACAAATCGCAAGCATCCCGTCGCGCCATGAACCGGATGGTGAGGAGTTGAATTATCCCTTTGTGTTCGCCGAACTCGACCGCTTGGAATTTCAAGGCTATGTTGGCTGTGAATACAACCCGCGCGGCAAGACGCTGGACGGGTTGCAATGGTTTGAATCCTTCCGCCGCTAAGCGGGTGGTGCGGGCAGTTCAACACCATATTCCGCCAAAACGTTGTTCGAGTCCTCTTGGCTAATTTTGCCCGGATTCATCAGGCTATGGGGGTCAGCCAGCGTTTTGAAATCGACCTGAACCTGATCCACCACTTTCATGCCACCTTCGGCAATTGTATAGACATGGGCGTCGAAAATTCCGCAACCCAGTTCCTCGAAACGGTTGGCGATTTCATACAGGCGTTCCGTGGTGGTGAACTTGAACAGGGGCAGCGAAAACAGTTGATAATCACCGCGTTCCTTAGCGAATTCATGGTGCATAATCACATCCTTGAATTCCTCCATGAATATGCGGTCGATTTCTGGATCATAGGGCTGTGGATAGGCAACCTGTAGATTGGTATAGGTGCGATCCGATTTCAACGCCTGCAAGGTGGTGTGGTTCCAGCCGCATTCATAAGCTGGGGGCAGTTTCGCTGCTGCCAGTTCTGCGTCGTTCATCATCAATGAGACAGAACCGCCGTTGGCCTTTGCATCTGCGGTAAAGGCAGCAATAGTTTTTGGTCCGACCATCGAAAAGACAGCGTATTTATCCTTGGGGAAATATGCTCCGAACTTGCTGTAAAACGGGGCATAACGCTTGTCGATCACCGAGATCAGATAGATGTCGTAATCCTCTCGGCACAAGGCTTCACCGAATTTGATTCCTTCGGAGTAACTGTCAAACAGGGCGATTGCATGGTGCCAGTCAACGGCGGGTTGCAGGGCCAAATCCAGCTCTGTGATAATCCCGTTTGTGCCATAGGCATGGTGGGCCTTCTGAATATCAGTGCCGTGCAGGGTGATGATCTGTGGCTTTTCTTCTAAGGTCACAATTCGCAAGGAACGCACATTGCCATCATCGCGCAGCACCCCGTGGCGCACCGAACCGATGCCCCCGGACCCCCCGGCGACAAAGCCGCCAATGGTGGCTTGCGAGCGGGTGGAAGGCCACATCAGCAGCTCTTGCCCCTGCGCATGAACCGCATCATCCAGATCGGAAATCATCATCCCCGCCTGCACCCGCACAAAGCCGCTGCCGACCTCTAGAACATTATCGAGCTTGGTGGTTTCCAGAATGATCCCGCCCACCAGCGGCACGGCCTGACCATAATTCCCCGTACCCCCACCGCGCAGGGTTACCGGTACTTTCCACTTTGCACAGGCCGAGGCAACGCGCATCACTTCAGCCTCATCGCGGGGTAAAACGACCAGATGCGCCCAGCATTTTTTTAGCTGTGCATTCAAGATCGGTGAATACCAGAAATAATCCCGTGATTTCAGTCGCACAGAATTGGGTTTGTCGATAACCTCAATTCCTTCGATATCCGACAGAAAACCGTCCCAGTTGATGTTTTTTTCTACCACCCTGATGCTCCTTTGCTAAAGTTCCCTAAAATCCGGTGCCTTAAGCACCAACCAGTTTCCCTCTCGAATAACAATGCGTTCCGGTGTGATCCGACTGCTTAACTCGCCGCTTGTTCGCGCGGCAAACAGCACAAGATCTGCGGGGGCACCGTCGCGGATTACGCCATCCCATTCCAGGCCCATTGTGCGTGCCGGATTACAAGTAATCAGGGCGGCCCAATCGCGTGCCGGATTGTCCAGATGCCCCACTTGCGCACCGATATTCAGGACCGCCATGGGATCAAAATCACCAAAAGCGCAAAATCCGTCCTGCACGTTATCTGCCCCCATGGAGACCATCGCACCGGCCTCTTTCAGGGCGCGAACAGGCATCATGCCGCGGGTTTGCGGTACGCCATTTGAATTGCGCCCCTGAAGGTAAAGATTTGTCACAGGCAGTGAGACGAAATCCAGCCCGGCCTTGCGCGCATGGGCGATCACCCGTTCGCGGCGCACCGCATCGTAAGAATTCAGTGCCACACAATGACTGCAAAGAACGGTTCCCGTGAAGCCGGTTGCCAGCGTTACCCGCGCTACCGTATCCAGCCCGTCAAGTGTGGGGTCCAGCCCCTCGTCAACATGCAAATCAATGTCCCAACCTTGCGTTTTGGCGTGTTGAAACACCGGCGTTAGCAAGGCTTCCATATCTGGTTGATCATAGAGGAACAGGCCCAAGCGCCCATAATGCTGTGCGCGCTGATAATAGGCGCGACGGTCTTGGGGTTCTGCCAGCGCGCTGATGTTGACCAGCGGTAACAGTTGCAGCGCAATGCGGTCTCGCCACCGCAGTGCTGCATCATCAAGAACTTGCCAGACGAATTCCGGTGCATTATCGTAATCTACATGGCTGCGCAGTGCCCGTAGGCCAAAAGCATAGGCGGACCTGAGGGAAAATTCGACCCGCCGTGTCAACGTTTCCTGCGTCCATGTCTTTTTCTGCGCTGCCATCGCATCAATTGCGCCCAGTAAATCACCGGCAGGAAAATCCTGAAACGCCGCCACATGCGCCTTGTCCAGATGGGTATGGCAATCAACAGGGGCCGAGATCAGAATGCTGTTGTCGGCATCAATGCAGGCGGTGTTCTCCGCAGTAATTTCGCCTGCCTGCGACACGGTTTCGATATGGCGACCATTAATCAGGACATCCGCCTGGCACCAGCCGTTTGCCGCTGGTTTCAGCCCACATAAATCTGGTGGAATTCGCAGGTTTCGTAACAGGTAACGGGGAGAGCCGGGCGCGGTGGGAGGCCAGAAACCATTCATTTTCTAGCGTCCACCCATGTCAAAGTTGTGCACCTCTTGCAGCATTTCCACAAATCGTTCCGCCACAAAATCAATCGCTTTCAAACCGGTTTTCGCTGATGCCTTGCTGGCGTCACCACAGGCACCATGCGGGTTTAAATCCCCCGCCTTCCAGCCGATCTTACCGCCCATCCCAAGGCCCAGATGTCTGGTTTCCTTGTTCAGCTCCTTAATTCGCGAGGTGAAATTCTGCGCCTTGTCCATCTGGCATTTATCGCCGTGCAAGGCCAGCATCATCGAGGTTTCCAGCTCTCCTGCATGAATTCCATAGGTATTTTCGTGATCCGAAATCAACCCCTCCGGCAGCCCCAGCCCGAACCAGTTGCACGAAAACGTCGCCAATCCGTGTTTGATCCGCAAATCCCGCGCTACGATATCCATCGGTGCGACCTGCCCGCCGTGGCTGTTGAAGAATACCAACCGGCGCACGCCACTTGCAGCCACGCAATCACCGATCTCCATCCACATTGAAATCAGCGTTTGGCTGGAAAATGATAGCGAGCCGGGGAAATCGAGGTGTTCAGAGCTTTTGCCGATCGGCATTGTTGGCAGGAAAACCACCGGCAAATCAGTATTGGCCAGCAGTTTGGTCGTGGCTGTTACCAGCCCGCGATTGATGTCGGTATCAACGGACAGAGGCAAATGCGGACCATGTTGTTCCGTGGCCCCGATTGGCAGCACCGCAACCGGGTCTTTGGCGGTCAGTGTTGCCAAATCCTGACTGCTGTAATTTGCCCAATAAAAACGGCTCAGATCCATCAAGAATTCTCCAACTCTGTTCTGTTCACCACCAGCCGTCCGTCGCAAAATCCACCACTTGGCGTTTTGATTTTCCCCAAGCTGCGGATATGCGCAGCTATTACATCGCGATAAACGAGCGAGGTGTTTTTCATCGGCAGTTGGCGTAAATCAAAGCCGACAATGTTGCCGGCAACCCCGCCACTAATGGCCCTTCCGTTCCAGTTTTCGCCAAAGGCCCCCAATGCCAGATAGGTCGGCATCGCAACGCGGAAGATTTTGTCCGTCGGGGTATCAAGGGGAGTTCCACTAAAGGAACCCATGCTTGAAAAGGCCTGCTGTGCCGTATTCCCGAGTGTGATTTCATAGCGGATTTGGCGGGAAAAATGCACAAAACCTCGCGGTAAGAAACCGGTATAATCAGTGTGCGGAATCTCTTCGGGGCGCAATATCCGCTTGGCGTTATTTTGCAGAATTTGCTGTAATTCCTGTCCGGTAATATCAAGAATAAAAACCTGATCGGCATAGGGCACCACATTGAACCAGTCGCCCATGCTCAGGGGGCCGGGAACGACCCCCGCCTGCGCAGTGGCCCCGTTCATCATCACCAGATCAGGGCCATAACCCGCATCATTAAGGCGTGTGAAAACCGCGTCGCACATGAAATTCAGCAAGGCAGACTCGCCTGTATAGCGATTCAGAACCGCTGTATCAAAAATCAGTTGTTCGCTCTCGACCGTTGCGATCTGGCGGGTCAGAATGTCTTGCACCTGCGCAATGATTGGGCTGATGTGATTGGCCTCAAAATCGGTGTCATAATCCTGTGGTTTCTGCTCGGGTGTGGATGTAATCGGGTGCAGGCAAACTTTATTGAGGTCATACCCTTTTGGCGTTACCTCCAGATCAATCTCACCCAGATAACGCCCGTTGCATTCGGCCTGAAAGATCGGGACGCCCTCGAAAATGCTGCTGTCTTCCAGACCATCCCTGTTCAACAATGTATGCGTATGTGCCCCCAGTACCAGTAGCGGTTTATCGGTCAGGGCAGTCGCAGTCTTGGCGATGGAGAAATCGGCCTCGCCAATATCTCGCAGGGCTGCTGCTTTGCCGCTTTTGTGTGTGCCATCACCGTATCCGCAATGGGACAGGATCAGAACGATATCAACCAAAGGGGCCAGGGCGGGTAGGATGTTTTTAACCACGGTCATCGGGCTGGCAACGGCAAAATTCGGGTCAGTAGGCTGGCCAACGCGGGTTTCGATATGGGTGGTCAGGCCGATCATTCCGATGCGCAGCCCGCCCGCAATCGCAATGGCACCGGGGTGGTAATGCTTGCCCGATTTCACAAAACCCGAGGAATGGGCGTTGGCGCTGAGGATCGGAAACTTGGCATCCTGTTCAATTCCCATGGCCAGCAGTTCCGCACCACGATCGAATTCGTGGTTGCCAAAAACCGTCAGGTCCACGCCCGCCTTGGAAAACGCGCGATAGCTTGCGTCGAGCACGAACTGATCCGGCGCCCAGCCCATCAGTTCATCAAACACCGATCCGGTATGATCATCGCCCACACCCAGAAACAGAACGGCCCCGTCCTGTCCCTCGGCCCGGGCAGTGCGCACCCGTTTCACCATCTGAGATAACCGGTGCGTGCCTTTGAATTCGCCGGACAAGTCGGTCAGATTGTTGTGCATGTCATTGAAATGAAACAGCCGCAAACGTCCGGTGCCCGCTGTTTGGGGGATCAAACCAGCCTGCTCAATTCGGGCAACCGGTGCAGAAATACCTTCACCTTCGAGCAGAAACAACCGCTCAAATCCCCCTGCATTGGGTGCAACTTCGCTTAAGCGCAGGTTTCCCATGATTAGGATTCCCGCTTGATAGCACTTTCGTGCCATTTGTGCAGGAACAGCCATGACAGGAAGGTCATGAACATAAAGATCAATACGCCCGTCAGCGAAATCAGGATAATCGCAGCGAACATGCGCGGGATATTCAGGCGGTAACTGGCCTCAAGTATGCGAAAAGCAAGGCCGGAACCGATACCGCCCGTTCCCGCCACGAACTCTGCCACAATCGCCCCGATCAGCGATAGACCACCGGCAATTTTCAGGCCACCAAGGAAGAATGGCAGCGCAGCAGGCAGGCGCAGAAAACGCAGGGTTTGCCAGCGGCTGGCCCCGTAGAGTTTCATCATGTCGCGCAGGTTGTGATCGGCGGAATTCAGGCCAAGTGTGGTGTTCGACAGGATCGGGAAGAAGGCCACGATCCAAGCGCAGATAAGCAATCCGGCAAATTTGGAATCGACATAGATGAAAATGAGTGGTGCGATCACGATGATCGGTGTCACTTGCAAGATTACTGCGTAGGGAAAAAACGACATCTCGATCCATTTGGATTGCGCGAATAACACGGCGATACCGACCCCGCCGATGATCGCGATTGCCAGCGCCGAAAAGGTGATGGTCAGCGTGGTGCCGAGCGAACCGATCAGTAATGACCAATCCTCGATCAGTGCTTGCAGAACACGGCCGGGGCGCGGGATGATGTAGTGCGGGATCTCGTTGATCACCACCATGCGATCCCAGCCGACAATGGTTAGCACTACTACGATCAAGGGCAATAACCAGCGGCCAATTTTTTCACGTTTAATGGCGCGGGCTTTGCGCATTTCCACCGGATCGACGGGCATGGCCTCGAATGTTTCTGGGCTGCTCATTACAGGTGATCTCCTGCTTGCATGGCTGAATGCAGGGCGTCAGAGGCCTCGCGGCAATAGCGGTTATAATCATTTGAGGTACGGAAATCTTCGCCCCTTGGATAGGGTGCGGGTACGTCGATATCGGCTACAACACGGCCCGGCCGTGCGGCCATGACGACGATGCGGCTTGACAGATAGGCGCTTTCGAACACCGAGTGGGTTACGAAAATTACCGTCCAGTTGAACTTCTCCCACAGGTGCAGCAGATCGTTGTTCAGCTTGAAACGGGTGATTTCATCCAGCGCGGCAAAGGGTTCGTCCATCAATAACAGCTTAGGCCGTGTCACCAGCGCGCGGGCAATTGACACCCGCATTTTCATACCCCCAGACAGTTCACGCGGATAAGAGGTGGCGAAATCTTTCAGGCCGACCATATCGAGCGCTTCTTCTACCTGATCCTTGGCATTGCGGCGTGATGCGCCTTTGAGGCGCAACGGCAGCCAGACGTTTTCGAAAACGGTGGCCCATTGCATTAGGGTTGGTTCCTGAAACACGAATGAAATCTCGTGATCAGGACGCCCCAGATGATCCACCTGCGCGGTTGGCCATTCGACCCGTCCCGTAGTCAGGTTGCCCAGCCCGGCAATGATTTTCAGCACCGTGGATTTGCCGCAGCCCGAAGGCCCCAGCAGGCTGACAAAAGACCCCTGTTCGATGTCCATAGACATCCCTTGCAGCGCAACGGTACCGTTAGAAAACGTCTTGCCAATCTGCTGTATCGACAGCAAAGCCTTATCGCCCATGTTTCCCCATTTATTTTGTAGTGTATGTCAGGCGGGGGCCGGGGCCCCTCGCCCATTCTCAGAATGACGGACTAGTTGCCCATCAGTTTCTTTTTCAGATCCACACCCAGACCTTTGTTCACATACTCCAGCGTGTAGGATTGCTTGTAATCCAGATCTGCATCAATCACGCCGGCCGTAACCATCTTGTCGTAAAAGCTCTTGATCCGCTCATCCGTCATTGTGCCGATGCCCATGGTCAGGCTGTCGCCAGAATCAACGATGCCGTATTTGTTCAGCTGCGAAATAGCAAAGTCGATCTTGTCTTGCGACATGTCAGGATTGTCTTTCTGGATCAACGCATTTGCCGCTGTACGGTCACCGTACATGTAGTTTGTCCAGCCAAGGATTGACCCGTCAACAAAACATTTCACTGCTTCTGGCCGGTTTTCAAGCGTGGTGCGCATGGTGTTGATCAAGGTAGAGTAGGTGTCAAACCCGTAGTCCGCCAGCAGGAATACATTGGGGGAAAATCCGCCTTCAACTTCGATCACATGCGGCTCGGAGGTCACGTAACCTTGCTGGCCGCTTTTCTTGTTGGCCAAGAAAGGGGCAGAGCTATAGGTATAGGGTTTGCGCTGCTCGTCTTTGAAACCGGTGCTGACCATCCAGCGGTAAAACGACTGATAACCGCCATTGCCGATCAACAGGGTATCGGCTGTTTTCAGGCTCTCCCAAGTGTCCAGCCCTTGATTTGGGTGGGTCATAATCACTTGCGGTTCTTTTTGGAACATGCTGGCCAGAACAACCATCGGAACGCCCTGTTTCACAGCATTAAAAGGTTGCAGCAGGTTGCCGTCCATCAGGAAATCAATCTTGCCTGCCAGTAGCAGCGCACGGTTGTTCACATTCGGGCCACCGGGTACAATTGTTACATCCAGCCCGCAAGCTGAATAGGTGCCATCTGCGACCGCCTGATAAAACCCACCGTGTTCTGGTTGGGCCACCCAGTTGGTGCCAAAGGTGACGGCTTCGCCCGCTAATGCGGTGCTGCTTGCGGCCAGTGTGGCGGCAAATGTCATGTTTGCTAGTGTCATTTTCATGTTTGTATTCCCCTTGGGTCCTAGATTGATAGTGATCCGTAAGCGCGGCTTTTGCCCCCTTATTTGCGGCAATTTTATCGCGCTATTGATCCTCGTGGTGTTATTGCTCGTTTGCCTCTGTACGTAAATCTGTGGAAATCCGGGCGTGCCCGTGCTACCCGAAATTGAGGATATGTTGCTATATTAACAGAATGATAACATAGGTTAGCCTTGATATGTTGAAACACAAGACCCCTGATACAATTCGCCGCCCTTTCGCCAATTACAGTCACGGGGTCGAGGTGCCGCCGAATGCCCGGTTGGTTTTTACCTCTGGTCAGTTGGCGGTAACGCTGGACGATGAAATCCCGCAAACCACTCGCGCGCAGGCGGATTTGTGTTTTGACAATATCGAACATATCTTGCACGCTAGCGGTATGGAAATGGCTGACGTGGTGCGCATTAATGCTTATGTGACGGGACGCGAGCATATGGCCGAGTACATGGCCGCGCGTGATGCCCGTTTTGGGGACACTCCGCCTGCCTCGACTTTGATGATCGTCACCGGTTTTACCCGCGAGGAATTCACGGTTGAGGTCGAGGCCATCGCCGCCAAATGTGATTAACCCGCTCATAAAAGTAGCATCTTGCGTTCAACCTTGGCTAAAAACGCCTTGCGCTTTTTGTCGTCGATCACGTTCATATCATAAAGTTGCAACCAAGTCGTTTTACATTTTGTGTTAAATAGTGCCCGCAACCCGCGTGTGAATAATCGTTTGCAGGGATTGCTCATCACCACCATCCACCACCATGGCGAACCGGAACTGGTGACAACTGCTAACCGTTTCACATGGCGAATACAGGATGATGTGGTTTGGCCCAGCTTTTCCGCCGGTTGAAAGGTTACACCGGGTAACCAAACCCGGTCCAGCCAACCCTTGAGAATAGCGGGAGGGCCGAAATACCATGTTGGAAACACAAACACCAACCCCTCGGCCCATTTCAGGTTTTCCACATGTTCCGAGACGTTTGAGATCACCAGATCCGTATTCTCAATATAGGCCTCTCGCTCCTCGCGAGATAACACAGGTTGAAAATTTTCGGCATAGAGATCAACCACACGCAGGTTATGCCCAGCTTTGCTCAGGGCATCCTTCACGACCGCAAAAATGGCGGCGTTAAAACTTGTGGGAACTGGATGTGCGTAAACAATGAGAATATTCATGCAAAGACCTTTGGTAATAAACCATCAATCCCCGCAGTTTCTGGCTCATTCCAGACGCGTGGCGTCACCTGTGAAAACTTAAACCCAAGGCCGGTGAACACTGCAAAGTAAATATTACCCTTGGGAAGCTGTCAATCTTTAACTGCGGAGCATTTTCAAACAAGCAGGAAATGGAACAAGGCTTTCGCCACCGGCTTTGCCTCATCTTCCAGCCATGCTTCGGTTTCAACGCTGGCCATTCGGCGGCCCTTTTTTGTGATTGTGGCGCGTGTGGTTAAAGTTCCTGCAAATCCAGGTCTTAGGTAATCCACGTTCAGGTTGATCGGTTTGGCGGGTGCCGCGTTTATATCGTCCAGCACGCAGATGGAGGCAATTGCCTCCATAAAGCTGGCAATAATGCCCCCATGATAGGTCTCCAGTATCGGATTGCCGATGTGGCGTTGTGCGAATGGCATTTGGGCTACAAGATGGGTTTCATCAGCTTGTGTGATCGTAAAATCAAGAAACCGGAAGAAAGGCACGCGGTCGCACCGCGCCTGAATATCACTGATGTTCATTTGTCTGGTCCCGTTGCGTTTAACTTGTCCAGAAAACCGCCGCTGGTTCCGCGTGTGATGGCAAAGGCGGCTGTCCCGCGTGCAACCTCTTCCTTGTCGCCGGTATCGAACCAGATTTTTCCGCTGCCAAAGGCGATATGACGGGTCTGGCGATAGCAGTCAGCAAAAACCAGCACATCCGCGCGAGATTTTGCCGGACGCAGATAGTCCACCCTCAAATCAAGCGTTGCCATAGATTCGATGCTATCAATCGCTACAAAGTTTGCCAGCCCAAAGGCGCTATCAAGAAGGGCGGTCAAAACGCCACCATGCAGCATTGTGCCCTCTTCATCGAGACAGAAATCCGGATTGAAAGGCATGCGAATTTGCACGCCTTTCAGATCTGCCTTTTCGATTTCCAGCTTCATTTCGCGGATAAGACCCTTGGCACGCGAATTCCACATTGCGGCAATTGCCGCAAAGCGTTCTGCACTCTTTTTGTCTTTTTTAGCAGACAATTTCTAGTTTCCCGAATAGGAAGCAGGGCGTTTTTCTAGTAGGGCACTCATTGCTTCTTGGTGATCATTTGTCTGGTGCATGAGGGCTTGATAGGCAGCGGCAGTGTTCAGGAAGTCAGGTAAATCCATACGTTCCGCATTGCGCAGCAGGCGCTTGGCGGTGCGCACAGTGCGGGGCGGTTTTGCGGCGATGACGGCGGCCTTTTCGTGGGCGCGTTTCATCAGGTCGTCATGGGGCACTACTTCCAGCACCATTTCCATTTTAAGCGCTTCAGCCGCATCAATCATCCGCGCCGAGAACGTCATTTCGGCGGCCTTTTGATAGCCAAGGCGGCGAATCAGGAACCAGCTGCCCGCATCACCGGGAATGATCCCGAGATTCAGGAACACTTCGCCAAATTTGGCACGTTCCGACGCGATTCGCATGTCACACATCATGGTCAGATCACAACCCGCACCCACAGCTGCGCCATTGACGGCTGCAATTGTTGGCACGTCCATATTGTACAGCGCCATCGGGATGCGCTGGATACCGTTGATATAGCTCTCGGCCACATCCAGAGGTGGCATACCGAACTGGTCGGTTTTATCGCGCATTGCCTTGATGTCACCGCCTGCACAAAAGGCAGAACCGGCTCCCGTCAGGATCATTACACTGACTTCGGGATTGTGCTGGACCTTGTCAAAGGCATCCAGCAACCCTGCGATCATGTCGTTTCCAGTTACCGGATTACGGCGTTCGGGATCATTCAGAGTAACAGTTGCAACGCGGTCTTTTACATCGAGCAATACGATTGGGTCAGACATTTGTGGTTTCCTTATCAAGAATTTTTTAGAGGGCGGTTAGCTTTTACCGTCGCCCCGTTTTCGGTTTTCAAACAGTTCAGGATTAATCATATCGCGCGCATCATGACCCATGTGCAGGGTTTCACCGCCATCGACGTATACATCCTCGCCTGTGATGAAACCACCTAGTTTTGAAGCCAAATAGATGATCATGCCGGATATATCTTCGGCTGCACCCATGCGGTTCAGAACCGAGCGGTTCAGCATTTGCCATTGTTCCGGCGTGATCGGATAGCGGCCCAAGGCTTCGGTTTTGATGGTGCCCGGCGCGACGCAGTTCAGGCGGATGCCGTATTCACCCCATTCGGCGGCTAGTGTTCTCATCATCCCTGTGACACCTGCGCGGGCGGCAACTGTATGGGTAAATCCGGTTAGGGCAGAACGACCCGAAATCGCGGTGACAAACACCACAGAACCCCCGTTTTCATACATGAAATGATCTGCTGCTGCGCGGGTCATTTGCCATGATCCAATCAGGTTATTGCGAATCACCGCCTCGAACCCTTTGTTGGTGATGTCGCGCGCGGCAGCAATATATTGCCCGCCCGCGTTATTCACCAGAACATCCAGCTGACCGTAATGTTCCTTGATCTTGATCATCGCCACTTCGATACTGTCCTCGTCACGGGTGTCACCCGTCACGACAAAGGCTTCGCCGCCCATGGCGCGAATCATTTCGGCGGTTTCCTGCAGCGGCTCCTCGCGGCGGGCAAACAATGCCAGCCGTGCTCCGCAGCCAGCCATTTCCAGCGCGGTCGCCCGCCCCATACCAGAGCCGGAACCGGTGACAAGTGCCACCTGTCCCGCCATCAAATCAGCGGCATAGCGTGGTTTGTTTTCTTGGGTCATTTTTTCGTCCGTCATTTTTTCAAAAGTTCGCCAGCGATAATCAGTTTGCGCACTTCTTGTGTACCTGCGCCAACCTCCAGCACGCGGCCCGTGCGATATAGGCGGTTCACCTCGGTGTCGCGCATATAGCCCGAGCCACCATGGATTTGCACCGCTTTATCCAGCACAAAAGATGTTGCCTTTGCAGCCTGGAAGATCGCCGCTGCGGTTAGTTTGTGGATTTCGCCACGTCCGCCCTCGCCCTCTTTCAGTCCTTCGCACATGGCGGCGGTTCTAAAGGATAAGGTGCGGGCCACCTCGATTTCGGTGTACATGTCGGCCAGCATTGCCTGCACCATCTGGAAACTGGCGATTGGTTTGCCGAATTGTTGGCGGGTCTTGGCGTAATCAATGGAAATATCCAGCGCACGGCGGGCTATTCCCATGGCGTTGAAACAGACAATCGCGCGTTCCAGATCAAGGCCGCTCATGGTGACGGCAACACCGCCGTCCAGTTTTCCAACGATATTCTTGGCGGGCACACGACATTCGTCAAACACCAACTCGCCGGTGGGAGAGCCGCGAAAGCCCATCTTGTTCAGCTTTTGCGCCACTTTGAAACCGGGTGTTGATGTCTCAACAATAAAGGCAGTGATGCCCTTGGCCCCTTTTTCCGGCGAAGTCTTGGCGTAGACCAGCACAATATCGGCAATCGGGCCGTTGGTGATGAAAATCTTGCTGCCGTTCAGCACATAGTCGTCACCATCCTTGCGCGCAGTAGTTTTCATCGAGCCAAGCGCGTCAGAACCAGCGCCCGGTTCCGTCAGTCCGAGCGCCCCAATCAGGGTTCCGTTGCACAGGCCGGGCAGATATTTCTGCCGCATTTCCTCGCTGGCATTGCGGTAGATGTTGTTCACACACAGATTGTCATGCGCCACATGGGTCAGGCCGATGGCGGCGGAAACCCGTGATAGCTCCTCGGTAATCACGCATGCCGAGGTATAATCCAGCCCGGCACCGCCGTATTGTGGCGGCACGTTCAGGCCGAGATAACCCATCTTGCCGAGCGTGGGAAAAACGCTGGCGGGCAGATCGTCGGTATCATCCATTTCCGCGTTCATTTCAAAAAACTCGGAATAGAAGAATTTATAAGCCTGATCAGCCAGCGCCTCTTGTTCCGGCATTACAAAATGGCTTGGGTTGTTGTTTGAAACTGTCATGTTCCTTAACCTCTCAGCAATTCTTCGGCGATGATGATTTTACGCACCTCGCTGGTGCCTGCGCCGATTTCCAACAGCTTGTTGGCACGGTAAAGGCGATTGATTTCAGTGTCCTGCATATAACCCGAGCCGCCGTGGATATGGCAAGCCGAGGTCACGGCGCGGTTAAACGCTTCGCCTGCATAAAGGCAGGCAGCCGCTGTCAGTTTGTGGATTTCGCCGCGTCCTCCACCCCCTTTGGGCAGTCCTGCACAGGCGGCCAAGGCGCGGTGACTTATGGCGCGGGCGCTTTCGACATCTACATAAATTTCGGCCAGTTTTGATTGCATCATCTGAAAGCGGGCAATCGGTTTGCCGAACTGTTCGCGCAGCTGGGCATATTCCAGCGCCAGTTCCAGCGCGCGTTCGGCCATTCCAACGCAAATCGAGGCTACCATGGCGCGTTCCAGATCAAGCCCGCTCATTACCACCGCAACACCAGTGTTTTCTTCACCAATGATGTTTTCGGCGGGGATGCGGCAATCATCGAACACCAGCTCGCCAGTGGGAGAGCCGCGAAAGCCCATTTTGTCGAGCTTTTGCGCAACCTTGAAACCGGGATTGTCAGTTTCGACCAGAAAGGCGGAAATACCCTTGGCTCCCTTGGACTTATCCGTCTTGGCATAGACCAGAATAAGATCGGCAATCGGGCCGTTAGTGATGAATATCTTGGTGCCATTGAGCACATACTCGTCGCCTTCCCGTACCGCTGTTGTTGCCATTGACCCCAGCGCATCAGAACCGGCACCCGGTTCTGTCAGCCCCAGAGCACCGACAATTTTACCGGAACATAACCCCGGCAAGTATTTGTTTTTCTGCGCGTCAGAACCGTTGCGCAGCAAGTTGTTCATGCACAGATTGTCATGGGCACCATGCGACAGGCCGACGGCGGGGTTCCATTTGGAAATTACTTCGGAGACCAGCGCTTGAGTGAATTCGTCCTGCCCGCTGCCGCCCAGTTCAACCGGTACCGTAATGCCCAACAGGCCCAACTCGCCCATCTTCGGGAACAAATCCTCAGGCCAATATTCCTCAGCATCCATTTTTTCCTGCAACGGGTGCAGCACCTCGCGGGCAACCCTTTCAACGTGGTCAAGAATCGCTCGCTGGTCGTCGGTCAGTGTATAATTTGCCTTGATTGCGGCAATGTCGGCGGCCGATGGGCCGGTCTGGTCGCTCATTTGGTTTTCCTTTGGCAAAATCATCTGACAGCGCTATTTACTAAAATCAAACATATGTTAGAAAAAAAATCAAGTGATTACCGATACCGTCGCAAACACGAGGAAAGTTAACAATGCTGGCATTTTCATTGGCATCCGTTTATGGCAATGCTGCAGCGCAGCAAATTTTAGGGTGATACTATGAGTGCAACTGCCAACAAAAAAGCCCCCTTGCCGGATGACATCCGCGCCGCCAAGGGTGGGATACCTTTGGTCAGCTTGACGGCCTATACCACACCAATGGCACAGATGATGGACGCCCAGTGCGATTTCGTTCTGGTCGGTGACAGCGTTGGTATGGTGCTGCATGGTTTGCCCTCTACGCTGGGGGTGACCATGGAGATGATGATACTGCACGGCAAGGCTGTGGCGCGTGGTCTGTCGTCGGCGATGATGGTGATCGATATGCCCTTTGGATCCTACGAGGAAAGCTCGCAACAGGCATTCCGCAATGCGGCCCGCCTAATGGCGGAGACATCGGCAGGTGCTGTCAAGCTTGAGGGTGGTGTTCATATGGCCGACACTATTGCCTTTCTTGTAGCACGCGGTATTCCGGTGATGGCCCATATTGGCCTGACTCCGCAATCGGTCAACACGTTGGGTGGCTATAAGGTGCAGGGTCGCGATGCGGCAGCAAACGCTGTTCTAGCAGACGCACAGGCCGTTAGTGATGCCGGTGCTTTTGCGGTTGTTTTGGAGAAAATCCCGCAAGCCCTAGCCGACCAGATTACCAGCACCGTTGCCATTCCCACCATTGGCATAGGCGCATCTGCGGGATGCGACGGCCAAATCCTTGTGGTGGATGATATGCTTGGGCTGTTCACGGCCTTCAAGGCCAAGTTTGTAAAACGGTATGCGCATCTTGGTGACGATGGCTCGGCGGCGATTGCGGCTTATGCCAAAGAGGTGCGCGCGCGTGCCTTTCCTGCCCCCGAACATATCTTTTCCGATCAAACACCCACCCCTGCCAAAGGGGGTAAATAACCCATGACCAACCCCGCTTCCCCTGCCCCGATTATCCGCTCCCTTGACGCATTGCGCGAAATGACCCGTAGCTGGAAAGCAAAGGGTGAAACCATCGGTGTTGTGCCAACCATGGGCGCATTGCATGATGGGCATCTGTCGCTTGCGCGCGCTGCGCGCAGCGCCACGGACCGGGTGATCGTAACGATTTTTATCAACCCAAAACAGTTCAATAATCCCGATGATCTGAAAAACTACCCTCGCACTGAACATGAGGACGCCCGCAAACTGGCCCCTATCGGTGTGGATGCAATTTATGTGCCTGATGGGGCGCAGATGTATCCTGACGGGTTTTCAACTAAGGTTTCGCTGGACGCCTTGACCGATGTTTTGTGCGGTGCCCATCGTCCCGGTCATTTTGATGGGGTCGCCACTGTTGTCGCCAAGCTGCTGCTGCAAACCAGTGCGGATCAGGCGTTTTTCGGCGAAAAGGACTATCAACAATTGCTGATCGTGCGCCGCATGGCGCTTGATCTGGATATTTGTACCACCATAGTCGGCTGCCCGACCGTTCGCGAAATTGACGGCCTTGCACTTTCGTCGCGCAATCTTTTGTTGTCAGATCGTGCGCGTACCACCGCACCGGCCTTGTCCGAGGTTATGGAGGCCATCACCGAGGGGCTTGCCGCAGGTGAAACCATGCACAATCTGGTTCCTTTGGTGTTGGAACGGCTGGAGCGCGCGGGTTTTGGGGAAGTGGATTACCTTGAATTGCGCGCGGCCTCTGATTTGTCACTGCTGGATACCCCGACAGAACCGGCCCGCCTTTTTGGGGCGGCATGGCTTGCCGGGGTTCGCCTGATTGACAACGTTCCCGTGTGATGTGCCCCATTGTTCAAGCGGGAAAGTTAGCTTTTTTCTGCGCGCAATCCTGCTTCCAGAACATGGCGCTGGATTTTACCGCTGGTTGATCTGGGGAAATCCTCAAACGCGATGATATGGATATCGCGGGGCTGTTTGTAACGGGCAAGGGCTGCGCCACAGGCGGCAAGCAGGCTGTCCTCGGTCACGGCATCATCGTCGCGCGACACGAAGGCCACCGGCACTTCACCCCACCGGTCATCCGATACACGTACCACGGCGGCGTCGGTGACATGCGGGTCGGCCATCAGCACGCGCTCGATTTCAGCGGGGTATACATTCTCTCCGCCGGTTTTAATCAGGTATTTCGCCCGATCTGCAAAATCAAAAGTTCCGTCCGCGTTGCGACGGAACACATCACCCATGTGGAACCAACCGCCGCGAAAGGCCTCTGCATTGGCGGCTTCGGCGTTCCAATAGCCCGAAAACAGGGTCGGACCGCGCATTGCCAACTCGCCGGGGGTGCCTGTTGGCACATCGTTGCCTTCCTCATCCACAAGGCGCAGTGCGCAAAAGGCGCTGGTTTGTTTAGACAGGGATTCCGGTGTGACGCCGATGGGAATGAGCGAACGTGTTGCGGGGGGCAATCCGGTTTCGGTTGAGCCAAAACTGTTTAGATAGGGCGCGTCCAACAGTTTGGTGATTTCGCCAATTTGATGCGGCGGCACCAGGTCGGCCATAGCCCCACAAATATGGATGCCTTTGGGGGTGATACCCCTTTCTTTGATATGGGCTGTAAGGGGTTCAATCATGCCTGGTATCAGCACCATCCAGCCAATGCGTTGGGTTTCAATCGCATGGCAAATCAATTCGGCATCATAGCCATCGATCATCACTACAGCACCACCACGTAACAATGTGGACAAGGCGTGGTCGGTTGAGGCCATGTGGAACATGGGGGCCCAGGCAACGAAACCATCATCGGGTGCAAGGCCCAGCTCGGAAGCAAAAACCGCAGAACGTGCGATCATCGCGCGGTGGCTGATCACGGCACCTTTGGGCAGGCCGGTGGTGCCACTGGTGTACAGAATAACCAAGCCGCCTTCGGGGTCTTGTGGTTTTGCTGTGAAATCGGGGGCTTGCGCCAGCGCGTCTTCATAGGGGGTGCCAAAACACAGTTGCGGGATGTCAGGCACTTGTTCCAGTAGCGGGCACAGGTCCGGTTCGGATACGATCAGACGCGGGGAAACCAGTGTGATGCAATGGTGCAACTCAGCGGGCAAAAGCCGCCAGTTCAGACAGGCGGTAATCAGGCCGGTGGCGGCGGCTGCCAGTTCTACCTCGATATATTCTTGCCGGTTTCGAGACAGAATTGCGATGCGATCCCCTGCGTTCAGGCCAAGCCGGACAAAATGACCGGCAAGTTGATCTACCCGTTGCAGCAGTTGTGTATAGCTTAGCTGTTTGCCCCGTTCGATTAGCGCAATAGCATTCGGCATTCCCGCTGCGCGGCTGCGAAACAGCTGGTAAATATCGGTTTGTGCCGCTTGCTGCAGTGTCGCGTCAGTTTGCGTTAGATCAGTTTTGCCCATTGATTTTCTCCTACACTCCCGATAAATCTAACGGATGTTAGATAATTTCCAAGGCCGTTTCCGCACCCTTTGGTCGATTCGGCATTTGACCCAGAGGAGAATGTAATGTCCAGAAAAGCTTATGTCACCGGAGTGGGGATGGTTCCTTTTCAGAAGCCCGGCGCATCCGAGAGCTATGATATCATGGCAGCCACTGCCACCCGCAACGCGCTGCAAGATGCAGGGCTGGGATACGACCAGATCCAGCAAGCCTATGTAGGTTATGTTTACGGAGACAGCACCTGTGGACAGCGTGCGCTGTATCATGTGGGTATGACCGGCATTCCAATTGTGAACGTGAACAACAACTGTTCCACGGGTTCCTCGGCATTGTTTCTTGCGCGTCAAGCGGTGGAAAGCGGCGCGGTAGAATGTGCGTTGGCGTTGGGATTTGAGCAAATGAAGCCGGGCGCGATTGGCTCGGTGTTTGAAGACCGGGTCAGCCCGTTCAAATCTTTTGACGATGCCACTGATGATATTGTTGGTGACAACGGCTTGCCGCTGGCGTTGCGTTATTTCGGCGGGGCAGGCAAAGCACATATGGATGAATTTGGCACCTCAATGGAGGCATTTGCCAAGATTCGCGCAAAATCCAGCCGTCACGCGTCGAAAAATCCGGTGGCTTTGTTTCGTAAAGAGGTAACCGCCGAAGAAGTGATGGCGGATAAAGTTATCTGGCCCGGCGTGATGACCCGTCTGATGGCTTGCCCTCCAACTTGTGGTGCCGCCGCCGCTATTATTTGTTCCAAGGAATTTGCGGATAAACACGGGCTGGACTCGTCTGTGCGGATTTCTGCCCAGGCAATGACGACGGATAACCCCATTACATTTGACGCCCATGATATGCGTGAAGTGGTGGGGTCATCTATGGCCAAAAACGCCGCTGATCAGGTTTATGAGGCCGCAGGTATCGGGCCACAAGACGTTGACGTGGTCGAGCTGCACGACTGTTTTGCCCATAACGAGCTGCTCACCTATGAGGCCCTTGGCCTGTGTGGTCGTGGGGAAGCGGGCAAGTTTGTCGATGATGGTGACAACACCTATGGCGGCAAATTCGTAACCAACCCGTCGGGCGGCTTGCTGTCCAAGGGGCATCCCTTGGGTGCGACAGGTTTGGCACAGTGCACGGAGCTGGTTCAACAACTGCGCGGTACTGCGGATGCACGGCAAGTGGATGGGGCGCGGCTGGCGCTGCAACACAACCTTGGTCTAGGTGGTGCCTGTGTGGTGACGCTGTATGAAAAAGCATAATGGGAGAAAATGAAATGACAGGTATTCTTGACGGGCGCTCGGCGCTTATTTCGGGGTCGGGTCGCGGTATTGGGCGCGAAATCGCGTTGAAACTGGCCTCCCAAGGCGCGCGGATTGTGGTGAATGATTTGGATGCCGATCCAGCCAACGAAACCGCGGAACTGATCCGCAAACTGGGCGGTGAGGCCGTTGTTTGCGCCGGTAGTGTAACCGAGGATGGATTTGCTACCCGTTTTGTCAAAACCGCTGTGGATAGCTTTGGTGGCGTGGACATCCTTGTGAACAATGCGGGCTATACTTGGGATACGGTTGTGCAAAAAATGACGGACGATCAATGGCATGCCATTATCGACGTGCATCTGACCGCACCATTCCAGATTATCCGCGCGGCGCAGCCAGTGATTTCTACTGCTGCCAAGGCTGAAGCAGCCGAAGGGCGTGAGGTGTTTCGCAAGGTGGTGAATATCTCGTCGATCGCCGGGACAGGCGGGAATGCTGGGCAGATCAATTATTCTGCTGCCAAGGCTGGCATTATTGGCCTGACTAAGGCCATGGCCAAGGAGTGGGGCCGCTATAAAGTGAACGTGAACGCGGTGGCCTTTGGCCCGATCCGCACACGCCTGACTGAAGCCTCGGCTGATGGCGACAGCAAAATCAACGTTGAAGGTAACAAGATCCAGGTGGGTCTGAACCCTGATCTGGTCAGCCAAATGGAAACCATGATCCCGCTTGGTCGGGTTGGCACACCAGCCGAGGCAGCGGGTGCGGTCTATCTGTTCTGCATTCCTGAATCGAATTACATCACCGGCCAACATGTTATTTGTGGCGGGGGTTTTGTACTTTGATGAAACGGCAAGGCCCGCTTGAGGATATCCGTATTGTCGAGCTGGGCCATGTCATTGCTGGCCCTCTTTCGGCGGCATTGATGGCGGATTTTGGCGCGGATGTGATCAAGATCGAGCACCCGCGCGGTGGTGATATGATGCGCGAACTTGGCCCCAAGGCCGAGCAGGACGGGGTTGGGATTTGGTGGAAAACCATCGCCCGAAACAAACGCATTCTGTCGCTGAACTGGAAGGCCGACAAGGGGCGCGCGATTTTGCGCCAACTGGTCGAACAGGCTGATGTGTTGGTGGAAAACTTCCGCGCTGGCGTGCTGGAGCGCGCTGGCGTTGGGCCGGATGTGCTGCATGAATGGAACCCAGATCTGATCATTCTGCGCATTTCCGGCTATGGTCAGAGTGGCCCGATGGTGAAAAAACCCGCCTTTGGCCGCGCGGCCGAGGCAATGGCCGGAATACCCCACCTTACCGGATTTGAGGATGGCCCGCCAATACATCCGGGTTTTCCGGCTGCGGATTCGACTACCGGCCTAATGGGGGCGCTTGGCGTGATGATGGCGCTGCATACGCGCGGGCAAAATGGTACCCGCGGTCAGGTGGTTGATTTAGCGGTATTCGAGGCCCTGATGCGGTTGATAGATTACCATGTTCCGGCGCTGACCGGGGCTAAGATATCGCCCATGCGCAACGGGTTGCGCCAGCCGATGGATTTTGCCCCCGGTGGCATGTTTCGTACCCGTGACGGAACGTGGGTGACAGTTTCAGCCGCCAACCCCCAAACCGCCCAACGTTTGCTGCGTGCTGTGGCGGGGGACGCCTTCGCCGATGATCCGCGCTTTGCCGATATGGCCTCGATCACTGCGAATATGAGCGCCTTTTTTGACGCGCTTAATACCTATATAACCGAGCGCGATCTGGCCGAGGTTGAAGCTGCCTTTGAAGCCGCTGATGCGGTGGCTGCGCCTGTTTTGTCTGTCGAGGATATCCTCGCGCACCCTCAAATTAACCATCGTGGCGCCATTGCTTCGGTTGAAGGTGAAGAAACCCGCGTGATCGGTCCCGTGCCGCAACTTGGCGAAACCCCCGGCGCGCTGCGTTGGTTAGGGCGGGCCATGAGCGCTGATAGCCGCACAATTTTGCAAGAACTAGGCCACACCGAGGCCGCGATTGAAACACTTTACTCGGAGGGCATTATCGGCCTTCCGCAAGAGGACAATACATGACCTATCGTTATACCGAAGAACAGCAGGAAATCCGTGATACCATTCTACGGATTTGCGCCGAGTTCGACGATGATTATTGGCTGGACCGAGACAAAAACGGTCCCTTCCCCCATGAATTGCATAAAACGATGGCTGATGGTGGCTGGCTGGGAATTGCCATGCCCGAGGAATATGGCGGCGCGGGTCTCGGCATCACCGAGGCGGCGATTATGATGCAGGCGATTGCCGAAAGTGGTGCGGGGGCCAGTGGGGCCTCGGCCATCCACCTGAATATTTTCGGACTGACGCCCGTGGTGGTCTACGGCACTGAAGATCAAAAAAATCGGATGCTGACGCCGCTGATCAAGGGCCGCGAAAAGGCCAGCTTCGGGGTGACGGAACCGACGACGGGCCTTGATACCACCAAGCTGAAAACCCGTGCGGTGAAACAAGGCGACAAATATATCGTCAACGGGCAAAAGGTTTGGATTTCAACGGCGCAGGTGGCCGATAAAATCCTGCTGCTGGCCCGCACGACCCCGATTGAAGAGGTCAAGAAGCCGACCGAAGGGTTAAGTCTTTTCTATACCGATCTGAATCGCGATCATATTGATGTGCGCGAGATCGACAAGATGGGCCGCAAGGCAGTGGATTCAAACGAGATGTTCATCGACAATCTGCCGATTCCACAGGAAGACTTGATTGGACAGGAAGGTCAGGGTTTCCGCCAAATTCTGCACGGTTTGAACCCTGAACGTATTCTAATATCGGCTGAATGCGTCGGTATCGCGCGCAATGCGATTCAGCGAGCGGCGAAATACGCCAATGAACGCATTGTTTTTGGCCGCCCCATCGGTATGAACCAAGGCGTTCAGCACCCACTGGCCAAAGCATGGGCCAAGGTTGAAGCTGCCAATCTGATGGTAATGCACGCTGCTGCATTGTATGACGCGGGCGAGGAGTGCGGAATCGAGGCCAACTCGGCCAAACTATTGGCGGCAGAAGCAGCAGTGGAGGCTACCCAAACCGCGCAATTGACATTTGGTGGTTTTGGGTATGCCAAAGAATATCATGTTGAACGGTTGGTGCGAGAGGCATTGTTGTTCCACATCGTACCGGTAACGCCGCAAATGCTGATGTCGTTTATCGCTGAAAAGGCACTTGGATTGCCGAAATCATATTAAGGGGAATGCTATGCAAGACGTACTAAGAACCACAGGATTTTATTTCGAGGAAATCGAAGTAGGGGCTAAATTTACCACGCGTACCCGCACCGTAACCGAGGCTGATCTGGTCGGGTTTTGCAATTTGACATGGATGACCGAATCCCTGTTTACTGATCGTGAACATATCGAAGAGGGAGCTGGCGCAGATGGACGGGTGATCCCCGGAGTTATGGTTTACGCCATGGCCGAGGGTCTGTTGACTTATACCATGGAGCGCACCGGCATGGCTTTTTTGCATGCGGACTTTACCGTCAAGGGACCAACCTATGTGGGTGATTCCATCTCTGTCGAAGTTGAAATCATCGAGGCGCGGCCAACTTCAAAACCGGGGCGGGGTCTGGTGCGTAGCAGGAATCGGGTGCTTAAGGCAGATGGAACTGAATGTATAGTTTATGAACCCCTCAGAATGTTGCGCGCCAAAAGTGGAAATTAAGGCGCTATTTCAAGGCGCTAGAGGGGAAAAGAAATAGGTTGCCATGAAATCTAACGCGTGTTAGGTTTTTTCAGGGGCCAGTGGATATACTGGCAAGGGAGGGTTAATGTCTGATACAACAGCACCAGTTTTTGGTTTCGATGAGGCCGCTTTACGCGATCAACCTACGGTTTATGCACCAGATCTTTTCAAGGGTCAGGTGGTTGTCGTGACGGGCGGCGGCGGAGGGCTTGGCCGCGCTATCGCTGCCCTGTTTGCGCGTTTGGGCGCAACACTTGCGATCTGTGGGCGCAACGAGGAAAAACTGGAAGCCGGTGCCGAGTTTTTGCGCTCTTTTGGTGGCGAAGTTATGACCAGCCAAATGACGATCCGCGATCCGGAACAAGCCGCCGCTTTTGTGGAAGAGGTTTTCGAACGTTTCGGGCGTTTGGATGTTCTGGTTAACAATGCAGGCGGGCAATACCCGCAAGCGGCGATAGATTTTTCCGTCAAGGGCTGGAACGCGGTGATCGACACCAACCTGAATGGTACTTGGTGGATGATGCAATCCGCGGCCAAGAAATGGATCGAGACCGAAACCAAGGGCAATATCGTCAGTATTGTTGCCGATGTCTGGCGCGGCATGCCCGGCATCGCCCATACTTGTGCCGCACGCGCAGGGGTGATCTACTTGTCCAAGACTGTGGCAGTGGAATGGGCACCACACGGCATTCGGGTTAACTGTCTTGCGCCTGGGTGCTGCGAAAGCACTGGCTTTTCAAATTACCCGCCTGAGGGTTCGGCCACCTTCAAGGAATCAAACCCCATGTGCCGCGCAGGCGATGAATGGGACGTCGCCGAGGGTGTTGTCTACTTGGCCGCACCTTCTGGAAAATTCGTAACCGGAGAAATTCTGAATGTCGATGGTGGGCAGCAGATGTGGGGAGACCCATGGCCAACAGGGCGTCCGGACTATTTCAAGATAGACTAAGGGAGAACAGCTAGATGCGGAAAATCGGTGTTCTGGGGAGGACTAGGGAATGACGAAAGTAAAGCCGACTGGCGGGGCCGAGGCACCTGTACTGGAATGTATCGGCGTCGAGCGACGTTTCGGTGGATTGGTCGCGGTTACCGGTGTTGATCTGGCCATCCAAAGGGGCGAGATTTTTGGCCTCGTTGGTCCCAATGGGAGTGGCAAAACCACACTAACCAATGCCATCACCGGTTTTTACCCCCCGAACGTGGGCCGGATCAAGCTGGACGGTAAAGATATTACCGGAACTGCCCCGCATAAGGTGGCGGGCATGGGTGTGGCGCGGACTTTTCAGAATTTGGCGCTGTTCAACGGGATGAGCGTGCTGGATAATATCTTGCTCGGTCGCCACATTCACATGAATCCGGGTATTGTCCGCACCGCACTTTACTGGTGGCTGGCCCGCCCGCAAGAAATTGCGAACCGTGAGGTTGTCGAAGAGGTGATTGATTTTCTGCAGCTGGAAAGCATTCGCCATGAACTGGTTGACGGCATTCCGATCGGTTTGAAAAAGCGCGTAGAGTTAGCCCGCGCGCTGGTGGCAGAGCCGCATCTTCTTATTCTGGATGAACCGATGGCGGGGATGAACCAGGAAGAGAAAGAATACATGGCGCGTTTCATCCTTGATGCTCGCGCTGAACGTGGTGTTAGCGTCTTGCTGATCGAACACCACATGGATGTGATCACCGGCATTTGTGACAAGGTGCTGGCCTTGAACTACGGCGAGATGATCGCGACGGGGAATCCGCAGGATGTTATCAAGGATCCGCGCGTGATCGAAGCCTATATCGGAGGCTCTCATGGGGAATGAATACAACACAATGGCCCGTCTGCTGATGCGCAATGCCTCAGAGCACGGGCAAGATATTGCCATGCGCGAAAAAGACCGTGGCATCTGGATGGAAATCACTTGGGCAGACTATGCCGAGCAGGTAATCAATTGTGCCGCCGGTTTTGCAGCGATTGGTGTTAGCCCCGGCGATGCGGTCATGATCCTCGGGGATAACCGGGTGCGCCTTTATGCGGGTATGCTTTCGCTGACAATGCTGCGCGCCTATGCCATGCCGGCCTATTCGGGCGCTTCCCTTCAGGAATTGCAGCATTTTCTTGCCGAGGCAAAAGTTGTCGCAGCTTTGGTCGAGGATCAGGAACAAGTTGATAATGTGATCGAGCTGCGAGAAACTGGGTCCGATATCGCGTCGATTATCTACGACGAACCACGGGGCCTGAATGAATACGAAACGTCAGGGTTGATGTCTTGGGACGCTTTGCTGGAAAAAGGCAGAGAAAACCTTGCGGCGAATCCGGAGTTGCGAACCCAGCTTATCGAAGGTTCCGGCCCAGAGGATCCTGGAGTATTCCTGCATTCCTCTGGTACAACCGGCAAGCCCAAGGGTATTGTCCTTAGCCAGAAAAACGCAATCGAGGGTGCCCATAACGGCTATGCGGGCGGCGCTTTTGACTATGGCGATGAGATGATGGCCTATCTGCCGATGGCTTGGGCGGGGGATTATGCCCTGACCGTGGGTGCTGCGATTACCTATCGTATTACCGTTAACGTGCCCGAGCGTCAGGATACGGTTCTGCGTGATATGCGCGAGATTGCCCCAAGTATTTACCTTGCAGCGCCAAGGTCGTGGGATAATTTGCTGACTACAATTCAGGTCGGAATTGAAAACTCTACCCCCTTGAAAAAGTGGCTGTATCATTTCTTTATGGACCGTTCGATTGCTAGCCAGCGTCGCAAGTTGAATGGCGAAAGTGACGGCGCGTTTGACGGGTTGGGGCGGATGATTGGCGAATGGCTGATTTTTGGTCCGATCAAGGATCAATTCGGCCTGACACGGGTGAAGCACGCCTTTACTGGCGGCGAGGCTATCGGCGAGGACACATTCGTGTTTTATCGTGGGCTGGGTATCCAGCTACGCCAACTGTACGGCCAAACCGAAACTTGCGCCTTTACCGCAATCCAGACAGCGGACGAGGTGCAACTGCACACGGTTGGCAAACCCCTTCCCGGTGTTGAAGTGGAGATTGCCGATGACGGTGAAATCCTAGTGCGTTCACAGAGTGTGTTTGCGGGATATTACAATAACCCCGAAGCCTCGGCTGAGGCGCTTGAGGATGGCTGGCTGCGCACAGGTGATGCGGGCTATGTCGAGGACGATGGGCATCTTGTGGTTTTGGGGCGGTTGTCCGAGGTGGTTTATACCGCCAACGGCGAACGTTACGTGCCGAACTATGTGGAAAATCGCCTGAAATTCAGCCCCTATATCAAAGATGCAGCGGTTGTTGGCTCTGGACGCGATCAATTGACGGCGATGGTCTGTGTGGACTCTGAAGCAGTGGGGCATTGGGCTGAGGTCAACGGTGTCCCATACGTTTCTTACGCGGATCTGTCACAACGTCCAGAGGTTGCCGAATTGCTGAATGAAGCCTTCAAAAGGGTCAACAAGGCCCTGACTGACGGGCTGCAATTGCACCGGTATGTGTCTTTGCACAAGGAATTCGATCCGGATGACGGCGAAATCACGCGGACGCGTAAGCTGCGTCGTAAGGTGGTCGAGGAACGTTACTCGAAAGTGATTGACGCGCTGTATGACGGCTCAAAAGATGTGCATGTGTCAGCAGTGGTTACTTATGAAACAGGCGAAGCAGGTTCCGTTGATCGGACCTTGCTGGTGCGGGAGGTATAAATGGACTGGATTTTTCTGTCAGAACTGACGGTGAACGGTGCCCTGACGGGGCTGTTGTATTCGCTAGTGGCGATTGGCCTTGTGCTGATCTACAAATCTTCTGCGGTGCCAAACCTTGCCCAAGGTGCGCTGACGATGACGGGGGCCTATGTGGTTCTGGCGTTTTCGCATAATCTGGGTTGGCCTTTATGGGTAGCGATCCCGTTGGCTGCGGTCATTATGTTCTTGCTTGGTATGGGGATTGAGCGGGTTGCCTTACGGCGCTTGGCAGGTCGTCCCATTGTGATGATCCTGATGATGACGATGGGTATCGACATCTTTTTGCGCGGTACAACTTTGGCCATTTGGGGCGGGTCATCCCGTTCTGTGAACCTTGGTGTCAGCTACGATCCGTTCTTTCTGGGCGATATGCTGCTCAGCCGCATTCATATAGTTGGTGCCGCAGTGGCAATTGCACTGTTTGTCGGCTTCCTGTTATTCTTCCGCACCCGCCTTGGTATTCGCTTGCGGGCTATTTCGGATGATTATCTGGCCTCTTGGTCTATCGGGATTTCGGTTGAACGTGGGGTTGGCCTATCTTGGGGGCTTGCTTCTGTCGTCGCGGTCGCAACCGGTGTGATCTGGGGTGAAGTTCAGGGTGTAGATCAATCCCTGTCTGTATTGCTTCTCAAAGGGTTGACTGTAGCCGTTCTCGGCGGTTTGGACAGCATTGTAGGCGCAATCGTTGCGGGCATTATCCTGGGTATTTTGGAAAGTGTCGGAGCAGATTTCCTTGATCCGTTTGTCGGGGGGGGCAGCCGTGATCTGATTGTCGCTGCTGTGCTGATCCTGACGGTGATGATCCGTCCCCATGGCCTGTTTGGCCGTCACGATATCGAAAGGGTTTAGACCATGTTTTACCGTCTTTCCGGTGTTCGGCATAATAGCTATGCGTCTGACAGCAAAATGTTTAACATCCCTGCGGATAGAAACGCGACAGTGTTTTTCCTTCTGCTCGGTCTCGCTGCACCTTTTGTGATCCCATCCCTTTATCTGAACAGTTACGTCCTGCCTTGGCTTATTTGGACAGCTGCCGCCCTTGGCCTGAATCTGGTGACGGGCTGGGCAGGTCAGCTGCATCTGGGTTATGCGGCGGTTATGGCTGTGGGTGCTTATTCTGCAGTACATGCAGCTAAGTTTGGCGTCCCTTGGGAGTTTGCGCTGCTCATCGGTGGTCTGGCATCTTCGGTTATCGGCAGCTTGTTTGCTTTTACCGCTCTGCGGGTAAAGGGGTTGTATCTTGCACTCACCACGCTCGCGATGCAGTTCGTTATGGATTGGGTGTTAACCCACTCTCCTGCTATTGCAGGCGGTTCGCATGCGTCCTTGCAGGCACCTACTTTTGCGCTGCTGGGACAGAAAATCACCTCTGATGCAGGCTTGTATTACGTTGCTTTTGGCTGGTGTGTGTTGGTGACAATTTTCATGCTTAACCTGAAACGAACCGGATTGGGCCGCGCCCTTGTTGCTGTACGCGAAAAGGATTTTGCGGCTGCTATTCTGGGCGTTAACAGCTTTTATTACAAGGTTGTTGCTTTTGCTGCCTCAGCGTTCATTGCGGGCATCACCGGCGCACTTCTTGTGGCGACCTTTTATTTTCTTGCAGCCCCCGAGCAATTCACCGTCAGCGTTTCCATTCAGGTTCTAGCGATGGTTATTATCGGTGGTCTTGGTAGTATCATTGGCAGCTATTTTGGCGCGGCCCTGATACTGCTTATGCCCGGTGTGGTGAACCAGATTTTTGGGTGGCTTGCAAATATGCTGGGACTCGAACTTGGCATTGAGACTTTCGCCCATATCCCGAACGCAGCCTACGGCGCGTTGATCATTATCTTTTTGATGGTCGAGCCGCTGGGACTGGGGAAATTATACGCCAATATCAGGGACTACCTGATGATTTGGCCCTTTGATCAGCTCAAGAAATAGGGTTCACCATGGCACAGAATGATAGCAATACCAAAGATATGATCCTGTCGCTGAACAGCATCGAGGTTCTGTATGACTCGGTCCTGCTGGCGATCAAGGGGGTCTCGGTTGAGGTTCCGCGTGGCGGCATGGTTGCTTTGCTCGGGTCGAACGGGGCCGGGAAAAGCACCACGCTCAAGGCAATCAGCGGTTTGCTGAAGGCCGAGCGTGGCAAGGTAAGCCGTGGTGAGATTAAGTTTGACGGGAAACTGATCGGAGATATCCTGCCGCAAGACCGAGTGGCGTTGGGAATTTGCCATGTGATCGAAGGGCGCCGCGTATTTGACCACCTAACCCCAGACGAAAACCTGGAAGCCGCTGCACCCATATCGATGTCGCGCGCCAAGATCAAATCGGAAAAGGAGCGGATGTATGAATACTTCCCGCGTCTTGCCGAACGGAAATCAGCGCAATCGGGATATCTTTCGGGTGGCGAGCAGCAGATGCTGGCGATTGGCCGTGCGTTAATGACCCAGCCACGTTTGTTGATGCTGGACGAGCCCAGCCTTGGTCTCGCCCCGTTTCTGGTGGCCGAAATTTTCGGGATTATTCAGCGTATTAATAAGGAGCAGGGCCTATCTGTACTGCTGGTTGAACAGAATGCGGTGGCGGCGCTTGAAATTGTGTCCCATGGCTATTTGATTGAAAACGGGCGTGTTGTGATGCACGATACAGCTGGCGCCCTGAAGGAAAACTCCGATATTCAGGAGTTTTATCTCGGTGGAGGCGAAGGCAAGAACTTCCACGAGATCAAGCACTACAGCAGAAGAAAGCGGTGGCTGAGCTAACAGCCATTGCGAATTAAGTTTAACTCAGGAGGAAGTAACCAATGAAACTAAAGACTTATACCAAGAACCTCGCGGCGGTCATCGCCGTTGGCGTTGCCAGCTTGTCGCCTGCTTCGGCGGCGGAGGACACCATCAAGTTTGGTCTCTGCTATGACCTCAGCAAATCCTACACATTTGTGACCCCGCAGATCACACAAGCTGCCAAAGATTTGGCGACGCTCGTGAACATGCGTGGTGGCATTGATGGCCACAACGTTGAAATTATTAGCCAAGACCACGGTAATGAACCACAGCGTGGTATTGAGTGCTATGAGAAGCTCAAGCGGGAAGGTGTGTTTGTTTTTGATATGCTGTCCACGCCAGTATCTATCGCTGTGCTGCCACGGATCATGAAAGACAAAAACATTCTGATCCAATCGCTGGTTGGTCGGGGTGATGCGGCTGATGGTTCTGTATTCACGCAGGTCTTTCCGGTTGGTCCTACGTATTGGGGTCAAGTTGCCAACGATATCGCGTATATCAAAGAGCAAAGCAGTGGTGATCTGAAGGGTGTAAAAGTTGGCTTTGCTTATCTGGATTATCCATTCGGTCAGGAGCCTATCGAAATCCTGAAAACGCTTGCCGAAAAAGAAGGCTTTGAGCTGCAGCTGTACCCTGTGCCTCTGCCCGGTAGCGATCAGGCAAGTGTTTGGACTAAAGTACGTCGTGCCAAGCCTGACTTTATGATTGCATGGCTGCTGGCTGGTGGTCACGTTGTTGCTGCCAAAGAGATGAAGCGGAACGGTTATCCGATCAGCAAATACATCTCGGTTAACTGGCTGAACGAAGTCGACATCAAGAACATGGGTGCCGAGAATGCGATTGGTCTTAAGCGTGGTACTAACGTGACCGGTGGTCAGGATATTCAGGTAATCAAGGATATTCTTGCCGAGGTTTATGCCAACGGTAAAGGGGCTGGTGACGCTTCACACATTCAGGACGTATACTATAACACCGGTCTGGCGATCTATTCTGCTGCATTCGAGGCTGCGCGCCTTGCTGTAAAACAGAGTGGGTTCCCAGTGACACCTGAATCAATGAAAGCCGGCTATGAAAGCATCAGAGATTTTGATGCCAACGGGCTGTTTGCGCCAATCACAGTGACTGCCGATGACCACGGCGGCGGCGGTAAAACCCGCGTTGAAATGTGGGACGGCAAAACCTGGGTTCCACAACAAGACTGGACCGCTGCTTATACAGATGTGATCTGGGAAGTGGTTAAAGAAAGCTCAAGCAAGTTTACAGTTGAGTAGTACAAAATTGGACAGGGGGTCATCTCCCTGTCCACCCCATAGAATTTTAGAACTGGGCAAGGCCCAAGCATTCTCTCAAGGAATTCCCCATGACCGCGAACCCCATCGAACTCACCGTTGAAAATGGTGTGGCTACCCTTCTTATAAACCGTCCGGAACGCAAAAACGCTATATCAATTGCTGTCGGAAATGGATTGGCGGATGCATGGGAGCGGATCGAGGCAGATCCGGAAATTCGGGTTGTGATCCTGACCTCTGCCGATTGCGGTGTGTTCTGCGCCGGTATGGACCTAAAAGAAGCCGCACAAATCAAGCGCGATGAAGGCGTTGATATCCTGACAAAATTACGTGACCCTTTCCATGAAGGAATGCGCACCTGTTCCAAACCAATTATTTCCGCGATGACCGGATCATTGATGGCGGGCGGCATGATGCTAACGCTAATGAGCGATTTGCGCGTGGGCCTGAAAGGCACTAAAGTTGGCATTACCGAAGTTAAGGTCGGACGCGGTACGCCTTGGGCGGCCCCTGCCCTGTCGATGTTGCCGCAAGCGATCCTGATGGAAATCGTGCTGACCGGTGATCTTATGCCGATTGAGCGATTGCATGATTATGGGTTTACCAATTATTTGGAAGACACCCCTGACGCGGTGCGCGCGCGCGCGCGCGAGCTGGCAAGTCGTGTTGCTTCTGGTGCCCCGCTGTCAGTTATTGCAGCCAAAGCCAGTGTACGGGCAACCATGGATTTGGGATGTGCCGCCGGGTTGGAAGAAGGCAAGCGTCTGTACGAAGGTGTTTACGCCAGTCAAGACGGCATTGAAGGTCCGTTGGCCTTTGCCGAGAAACGCAAACCTGTTTGGCAGGGCAAATAGAGGATTATCGGGATGTCTGAACTTATCAGCTTTGATGTGGAAAATGGCGTGGGGGTCATGCGCTTTACTCAACCCAAGCGGCGCAATCCCTATAGCCTTGATTTTGTGGATGAGCTGGTTGCAACCCTTGCTGCAGCGCAGGCTGATGACGCTGTGCGCGCAGTTGTAATGACGGGCGGCGACCACTTTTCAAGCGGGGGAGATCTGGTTGGGTTTCAGGCTGAAATGGCCAAAGGGGCCCGTGCGATCTATAATATGGTTGAAAAAGTCCACAGTGGTGCGCGCGCGGCTTATGGCTTTAACAAGCCTCTGATTGCCGCGGTGAACGGCGTAGCTTATGGGGCGGGGATGAGCCTCGCTCTTTGCGCCGACGTGATCGTAACCGCCGAGGACGCGCGATTCTGTGAAGTGTTTTCCAAGGTTGGCGGCTGCCCCGACACCGGTTCCAGCTGGCTGTTGCAACAGCGCGTAGGTGCAGGTGTCGCACGCTTGCTGGTTCTGACAGGCCGCGAGATTTCAGGCAAAAAGGCACATGAAATGCGTGTGGTCGAGGAATGTGTTCCCGCAAGCGAAACCGAAATTACAGCAATTGCCTTGGCTGCGGAAATGGCCGCGAATCCGATGTTTGGCATCGAAAGCTGCAAACGCGTGATGCGCGCAGCGGCAGAATGCTCGTTTGAAGAAGCTCTGGACGTGGAATGCCGCGCCCAGTCCGTTCTGCTGAGCGCCCATGATTTTCCCGAGGCAATGAGTGCCTTTAGTGAAAAACGTAAACCAAACTTTAAGGATTGCTGAGGTTTCAGCCAGTCCGAATTCTATCCAGATGAAAGGAACGCAAAATGAAGGTGCTTGTACCTGTCAAGCGCGTGATCGACTATAACGTTAAGGTTCGTGTTAAGGCGGACGGTAGCGGTGTTGATCTA
>JAHRVG010000009.1 GCA_019090795.1 Paracoccaceae bacterium
GTATAAGAGACAGGCTCCCTGCTAGGTTTCACCCGCTCCCAAGAGGCAAGCGCGGACGAATCTTCTGTGCGGTATCTGGTTGCGGCAGGCATCAACCCTCAAGCCGCTGTTGACGTGCTCAACCTGTTTCATGGTCAGGAACTGCTGAACATCACCCGTCAGGATCCTTACGTGCAATCGCACCCGCTGACCTCGCAACGGCTGACACGCATGAAGGCCTATGCGCAGAAGTACAAAGACCGCCCCAACACTCAAGTGGCAGATATCGACTATTGGTACGCGCGCATGGTGGCCAAGTTCAACGGCTTTACCGGCAACCCGTCCTATAATCTGCGCCGCCTCAAGAAATCTGACAATTCCGAAATTGTCACCCTTGCGCGGGCGATCAATTACCACCGCCTGCCCAAGCCGAAAAAAGCGCTGGCCTACGCGAGCAAACTAACGCAAATGCGCCCCAAAGATGCCTATTATCACGAATTGCGCGGTCAGATCCTGCTCGAGAGTGGCAATGCACGCAGCGCGGTCAAATCCTACCGCCGAGCCGCACAGCTGGCCCCCAAAGAAGCACTGATATTGGGCGGCTTGGGGCGGGCAATGCTGGCGAAAAACTCTGGCGCGTCTAATAACGAAGCTTTGAAGGTGTTAAAACGTGCCTATGCGCGCGATCCGCTGGACGGAATAATGCTGCGAAATCTTGCACTTGCCTATGCAAGGGGGGGTAATAACGGCATGGCATCTGTTGTCACAGCTGAAAGATATGCCTTGCAATCCAACTTTAAACAGGCAGAAATCCACGCCAAACGGGCACAGCGGATTTTGCCAAGCGGCACCGTGGGCTGGCTTAAGGCCGATGACATTCTGGGCGCGGTAACACGCCTTAAAAGACGCAGAAAATAGGAGATACCCGATGGGGATGATGAAAATACTGGCGGTTGTGGCCGCAACCTTGCTGCCGTTTGGTGCTCAGGCTTTTGACCTGAATACGATGAGCGACGCAGAGCGTGCCATTTTTCGCAAGGAAGTGCGCGCTTACCTGCTGGAAAACCCACAGGTTCTGGTCGAGGCCATGAACGTGCTGGAACAGCAGCAGCAAGCCATGGAAGAACAGGCAGACCAATTGGTGCTACAGCGAAATGCCAAGGCATTGCTCGAGGACGGCATTTCTTTTGAGGGCGGAAATCCGGACGGCGACATTACTATGGTAGAGTTTCTGGATTACCGCTGTGGCTATTGCCGCAAAGCCCATAAAGAGGTGGCCGAACTGTTGAAAACAGATGGCAACATCCGACTGATAGTCAAAGAGTATCCGATTTTGGGAGAAGCATCGAACGCTTCCTCAAGAATGGCCGTCGCCACCCTGCAAGCACTTGGTAGCGATGCCTATGCCAAACTTCACGAGGAGCTGATGGTTTACAACGGCCCGATGAATGAAAAATCCATGCGTCTGATGGCCCATAGGGCAGGCCTTGATGCCGATGCCATTTTGGCCCGGATTGATGGACCGGAAGTGACGGATCACCTTGCGCAAATGCACGAACTGGGCAGCAAAATGCAAGTTACCGGCACCCCTACCTTTGTGGTCGGCAACACCTTGCTGCGCGGATACGTACCACTGGACGGCATGCGCCAAATCGTAGCGGCAGAACGCAAAATCTCAGAATAAAGTAGAGTAATCCCCGCCATATTTGGCGGGGATTTCGAGGCCTATTTCCGTTGGTTCGGATGCAAGGTTTTACCCAGAATATGCGCATCTTGCCCGATTACGTGGTTGGCAGATCCCACAATCAACGGGTCGGGATCAGGCGCATTTCCCATGTCGCGATTCGGATAGGGAATATGCGATAGGAAATGGCGCATTGTATTCAGGCGCGCACGTTTTTTGTCATCTGATTTGATGATCGTCCAAGGCGCATCGGCGGTGTCTGTGTAAAAAAACATTGCCTCTTTGGCTTCGGTATAATCATCCCATTTATCCAAGCTGGCCCGGTCCACCGGAGACAGTTTCCACTGTTTCAGTGGGTCAGTTTCACGCGACGCAAACCGGCGAATTTGTTCCTCTTGTGTTACTGAGAACCAATATTTGAACAGGTGAATACCGGAACGGCGCAGCATTCGTTCCAGATCAGGCGTTTCACGCATAAATTCCAGATATTGCGACGGGTTACAGAAATCCATCACCCGCTCAACACCCGCCCGGTTGTACCAGCTACGGTCAAATAAAACCATTTCACCTTTTGAGGGCAGATGCTCAATATAGCGCTGAAAATACCACTGGCCCCTTTCGCGGTCCGTCGGCTTGTTCAACGCAACAACGCGGGCCGCACGCGGGTTCATATGCTCCATAAAACGTTTAATCGTTCCACCCTTGCCTGCCGCATCACGGCCTTCAAACAGCAGCACAACCTTGGCACCGGTATCTTCAACCCATTTCTGAACTTTTAACAGTTCAACCTGCAACTTGGCTTTTTGATCTTCATACTCCGCGCGCTTGATCTTGGATGCATAGGGATATTCCCCCTGCGCAAACTTGGCCAAATCCGTGGCGTTCCTTGTGATTTCCATATCTGGTTTAGTCTCTTTGAGCATAATATTCCCCTTCATTTCAGCATGGTCGCACCATAACCGCATTGCCATTAAAAATAGTTGATATGGATCAAAATTGCTCAATAATTAGCCCTATTCATTTTCCACACTCCGGCCTTTAACCCCGTGCTAAAAACTCATATACATTCGGGCATGCCTGCATCAAGTCAGGCCGAGAACAACCGAGGTTAAGATGTCCAACAAAGATCAAGACGCTGATGTGGCATTCATTAAAGCGCTGTCCGAAATGCTGTGTGAAAACGATCTGGCCGAAATTAGAGTCAAACGTAAATATAATGACGAGGGCCAAATCGACGTCCGGGTCACGCGCAAAGCTGCCATGACAGCCCCTGTCGCCGTTGCCGCCCCTGCACCCGCCGCTGCGCCGGTGGCTGCCGCACACGCCCCGGTTCCTCAGGCCGATGCGTCCACTGATCCTGCTGATCTCCCAGGTGCGGTGCCCTCCCCCATGGTAGGCACCATTTATTTGGCCCCCGAACCCGGCGCAGCTGCATTTATCTCGGTTGGGGACAGCGTGAAAGAGGGGCAGACCCTGCTGATTGTTGAAGCCATGAAAACCATGAACCAGATCCCCGCCCCCAAAGCGGGTACAGTGAAACGGATTCTCGTGGATGATGGCGCACCAGTTGAGTTCGGCACGCCACTGGTCATCGTTGAATAATCACCCCATCGGGTTCACAAATCAGGGGCGGTTGCCATGTTCTCTAAAATTCTAATAGCAAACCGGGGTGAAATTGCCCTGCGTGTCATTCGTGCCTGCCGCGAGCTGGGCATCCAGACCGTTGCAGTACATTCCACTGCCGACACTGACGCCATGCACGTGCGCATGGCCGATGAGAGCATTTGCATCGGCCCGCCCAGCGGCACGCTCAGCTATCTCAACATCCCCAACATTATTTCCGCCTGCGAGATCACCGGTGCCGAAGCGGTTCATCCCGGCTATGGATTCTTATCGGAAAATGCAAGTTTCGTGCAGGTTCTGGAAGACCACGACATCAAGTTCATCGGCCCCACCGCCGAGCACATCCGCATCATGGGCGACAAGATCACCGCCAAGGATACGATGAAGAACCTCGGCGTGCCCTGCGTACCCGGTTCTGATGGCGGTGTGCCCACAATCGAGGAAGCCTTTAAGGTTTCTGATGAAATGGGCTTTCCTGTCATCGTAAAAGCAACCGCAGGCGGGGGTGGGCGCGGTATGAAGCTAGCCAAAACCCGTGATGATCTGGAAGCGGCCTTCTTTGGCGCCCGCGCCGAATCAAAAGCCGCTTTTGGGAATGACGAAGTCTACATAGAAAAATACCTCACCCTGCCGCGCCACATCGAAGTACAGGTTTTTGGCGATGGAAAGGGACGCGCGGTACATTTGGGCGAGCGTGATTGTTCCCTGCAACGGCGTCACCAGAAAGTTTTCGAAGAGGCCCCTGGCCCCGGTATTGATCGCGAGACCCGCGACCGCATCGGCAAGGTCTGTGCCGATGCGGTGGCAGATATCAACTACGCCGGTGCAGGTACTATTGAATTTCTGTTCGAGCGCGGCGAGTTTTTCTTCATCGAAATGAACACCCGTCTACAAGTGGAACACCCGGTCACCGAAGCGATCTTTGGTGTCGATCTGGTAAAGCAGCAAATCTGCGTCGCTGCGGGTGAAGAAATGACTTTTCGCCAAGAGGAACTGTCCATCAAAGGTCACGCAATCGAGGTGCGAATCAACGCAGAGACCCTGCCCAATTTCACCCCCTGCCCCGGGAAAATTTCCACCTTTCATGCGCCCGGCGGCCTTGGGGTGCGGATGGATTCGGCGCTCTATGATGGCTATACAATCCCGCCCTATTACGACAGCCTGATTGCCAAGCTAATCGTCACCGGCAACACCCGCGAGGCCACGCTGGCCCGCCTGCGGCGCGCCCTAAGCGAATTGATCGTGGATGGTGTTGACACCACGTTGCCGCTGTTTGGCGCGCTTTTGGACGAGCCGGACATCCAGTCCGGCAATTATGACATCCATTGGCTGGAAAACTGGCTGGAAGCACAGGCCAGCGGCTAGATGCGTGACGGACCGGAAGAGATAACACCGGAATTGCTGTTACGCGCCTACGCCAACGGGATTTTTCCGATGGCGCAGGCGGCAGACAATCCCGAAATATTCTGGGTTGATCCGGACCGGCGCGGAATTTTTCCGCTCGGCGAGTTCCACATCTCGCGTTCCCTGCACCGCACCTTGCGCCGTCAACCATTCCAGATTACCACAGATCGTGATTTCACCGGCGTGGTAACTGGCTGTGCCGACCACGATGAAACCTGGATCAACGCCGAAATATACGACCTCTACACCCGTTTGCACCAAATGGGCCGCGCCCATTCTCTTGAGGTTTGGGATGGCACTGATCTGGTCGGGGGCGTCTACGGTGTCGTGCTGGGTGGCGCATTCTTTGGCGAAAGCATGTTTTCACGCCGCACCGATGCCTCCAAAATCGCGCTTGCCTATCTGGTTTCACGGCTGCGTTTCGGCGGCTTTACCCTGTTTGATACCCAATTCCTGACCGATCATCTGGCCTCTCTTGGGGCCGTGGAAATATCCCACGCTAAATATCATCGTTTTCTAGACAAAGCATTGAAAGCAAGTGCGGATTTCAATGCACAACCGGCGCGGGTTCAGCCGTCGGATGTTCTGCAGGACAATAGCCACACATCGTAACGCGGGTGATCAAGAGCCGACAAAGCCGGGCTAGAGGCGATCATCCAGCCCTCAAAATGCGGCACGCTCTCACGCACATCCCGGATCACCAAATAGGCAAAAGCATCGGCAGATTTATTAACGATCGGATAGCGGCATTCCTGCAAATGGATGATCAAACGCTCATACTCCAGCGTATCACCAACCTTCAGTTCCAAATCTTTTGCAACACCGGTAATGGTATCAAGAGCGCGCAACGAAACGATCTCTCCAAGCTCGGTTTCTACGTTACTTTGCGCAGTAATAGGGCCCGCCAACAGCAGCCCAAGCGCCAGAAAACGCAAGAATCCCATCATTCGCTGCTGCCGCTAACAAATTTAAGTAGCAATGAGATCAGACTGACAGCCCCTTGAGTATCCAGAAACTCCCCCCCCTCTTCGAGGTTGAATTCGGAGCCACCGGGTACCATTTCTACAAAATTTCCACCGAGCAATCCCTCGGACGAAATCATCACGGCGCTGTCTTCTGGCATCACAATATCATTTCTGACCGAGAAGGTTGTCTCGGCGCGAAAAGTCATCGGGTTAAGGTATAATCCGGTAACACTGCCCACTTTGACACCAGCCAAGCGCACATCGGTTCCAAGGTTGATCCCTTCTACCGACCGAAAATCAGCGTGTAGCTCATAGCTATCAACGGGGCCAGAAACTCCGGTAACATTGGAAGCAAAAGCTAAAAATCCAGCGGTAGCTGCCAGAACCACCGCGCCAATCACTGTTTCCGCTGCGTTATTAGCCATCTGTTATTACTGCTTTATTCCGGTTGCCAAGCATCATAATCCGACCTGTCTGCTGGATGCGCGCGCCGAATTGACCCCGCCGGCGCATAGGCAGCAGGCGTCCCAGTCAGGTTTTCCTGATGCGGTTTTTCCCATGATTTATGGGCCAGCGGTCCATTGTCTGGACGCTCATCAAAAGTATGATGCAGCCAGCCATGCCAATCGGGTGAAACACGCGATGCCTCTGACAGGCCGTTATAGATCACCCAGCGTTTTTTGCCGTCTTTGGACTCATAATAAATATTGCCTTGCGCATCTTCGCCCACCCGCACGCCATTGCGCCACGTGAAAAACTGGGTGTTAATCGTTTGGCCGTTCCACCAAGTAAACCATCGGAGAAGTTTTTTCATGCCCGTCACCCTCTTGCGAAATCTATGTCCTTATGGCCTGAAATCCGCTGGTAGGTCCAGCGGATTCAGCCCTGTCAGGCCGACGCTTCGCCCTCTTCTACATCTGCGTAAACCATCAGCGGTTCGGCCTCGCGGCTCACCGCTTCCTCATTGACCACAACTTCGGTCACGTTCTCTTTGCCCGGCAAATCAAACATGGTGTTCAGCAGGATATCTTCCATAATTGATCGCAGGCCCCGCGCACCGGTTTTTCGGCCAATTGCCCGTTTCGCGATGGCGCTAAGGGCATCATCGGTAAAGGTCAGCTTGGCATCTTCCAGTTCAAACAGCCGCTGGTATTGCTTGACCAGCGCATTTTTAGGCTGCGAGAGAATGGTAATCAGCGCATCCTCATCCAGATCAGTCAGCGTTGCAATCACCGGCAAACGGCCAACAAATTCGGGGATTAGGCCAAATCTCAACAGGTCTTCCGGTTCCAGATCGCCCAACATTTCGCCGACACCGCGATCATCGTCATTTTTCACATCGGCACCAAAGCCGATACCGGAGCCTTTGCCCCGTTGGCTGATGATTTTTTCAAGGCCGGCAAAAGCGCCACCACAGATAAACAGAATATTAGTGGTGTCTACTTGCAGGAATTCCTGCTGTGGATGTTTGCGCCCACCTTGTGGTGGCACGCTCGCCACAGTGCCCTCCATGATCTTCAACAGCGCTTGCTGCACCCCTTCGCCCGACACATCACGGGTAATCGAAGGGTTGTCCGACTTGCGGGTAATTTTATCGACTTCGTCAATGTAGACAATCCCGCGCTGCGCACGTTCCACATTGTATTCAGAGGCTTGCAGCAATTTAAGGATGATATTTTCCACATCCTCGCCCACATAACCCGCCTCGGTCAGTGTTGTCGCATCAGCCATGGTAAAGGGCACATCAATGATCCGCGCCAGCGTCTGCGCCAGCAGGGTTTTGCCGCAACCGGTTGGGCCAATCAACAGAATGTTGGATTTCGCCAGCTCAATTTCAGAGTTTTTATCGGCGTGATTGAGGCGTTTGTAGTGGTTATGAACCGCCACCGACAGCACCTTTTTGGCCATGCTTTGACCAATCACATAATCGTCCAGAACCTGACAGATTTCCAGCGGCGTTGGCACCCCATCGGTGGATTTCACTAGCGAGGTTTTTGCCTCTTCGCGGATGATGTCCATGCATAGCTCGACACATTCATCGCAGATGAAAACTGTTGGCCCCGCAATCAGCTTTCGCACTTCGTGTTGGGACTTGCCACAGAACGAGCAATAAAGCGTGTTCTTGCTGTCACCGTTTCCTGAATTCGCCATTGCGTACTCCGCTCAAAATTTGCCCGTCCCGAAACAGGCGTAAACCTTTGTCCATTCGGACTATTGATCAAACAATATGGCAGAATGCGCAGGGGCACAATGCCATAAGTGGGGGGCCACACCCCCGTTTTTTGTTGATTTTCGCAGCACCCCACCCGAAACGGAGTGCCACAAAACTATGAATAATCCCTTGCGTTAACGCAGGATTTATTCAGATTCTTCCGTGCGCTCTTGCACGATTTCGTCAATCAAGCCCCATTCCTTGGCCTCTTCAGCATTCATAAAGTTATCGCGATCCAGAGCCTTTTCCACCACGTTCAGTTTTTGATCGCAATGTTTGACGTAGATTTTGTTCAACCGGTCCTTGAGTTCCATGATTTCTTTGGCGTGCAGCGCTATATCGGATGCCTGACCCTGAAATCCACCCGATGGTTGATGCACCATCACCCGTGAATTCGGCAAGGTGAACCGCATCCCTGGCGCGCCAGCCGCCAGCAGCAGCGATCCCATCGAGGCCGCCTGACCAATACAAAGCGTCGAAACCTTGGGCCGGATATACTGCATCGTGTCATAAATCGACAGGCCCGACGACACCACACCGCCAGGGCTGTTGATATACATCGAGATATCTTTCTTGGGGTTCTCTGCTTCAAGAAACAATAACTGCGCCACGATCAGCGTTGACATGGCGTCATGCACCGGGCCGGAAAGAAAAATGATCCGCTCCTTGAGCAGGCGCGAAAAAATGTCATAGGAGCGTTCGCCCCGTGCGGTTTGTTCAACCACCATCGGTACGAGGGTATTTGCGTAAACTTCTAAGGGATCTCTCATCTTCACAGCCTGTATAGGTTCGTTGGTTCAGGTAATACTAGTTCGCTGCATTATGGGCTTCAAGGTGCCAAATGCTGCTTAACGGAAATGACGCGGTGAAAATATTTCTGATAAGGGGTTGATTTAGCGTAAGCGCTAACTTACGGTAAGTTATGACTTACATAGAATCACTCAATGCACTGACCGACCCCCGCCGCCGCAGCTTGTTCGAGGCTTTAGCCTCGCAACCGATGTCCGTGGCGGAACTCTCCAAAACACAACCGGTCAGCCGCCCCGCCGTTTCCCAACACCTCAAGGTGCTGGAAAACGCCGGCCTCGTGACCGTCACCCCGCAAGGAAACCGGCGTATCTACGCCGCCAATCGCGACGGGCTGCTGCCCTTGCGCGATTACATCGACAGCTTCTGGGATGACGCCCTCACCGCTTTTGCAAATCACATAAAATCAACTGAAGGAAAATAATATGCTGCCCCCTGTCATCAAAACCATCACAGTCCCCTGCCCGCCTGAACGCGCTTTTGAAATATTCACCCGTGACATTGATCTATGGTGGCCCAAGGACAAAAATTCTGTTTCCGCAATGGACGGCAAGGCCGCGCAAAAGGTCTCTCTTATCGCTGAAAAGGGCGGTTGGGTTGAGGAAATCGATCATGCAGGTAACAGCCAGCATTGGGGCAGCGTTACAGAATTCACCCCCCCAAACAAACTCGGCTTGGCTTGGCATATCGGGCGACCGGAATCCGAGGCAACATTCGTCGATGTGATCTTTGAGGCAGCGGGAGCGGGCACCAAAGTCACCCTGAAACACTACGGTTGGGAAGCCTTTGGAGAGGACGCCGAAAAAATGCGCGCAGGTTATAACGCCGGGTGGGTTGGTGTGTTCGAAACGGCCTTTGCCACAGCTTGCGAGGCATAATTCCGTTGCTCAGGCATTGTCCCTTCTCAGCGGGTGCTTGAATATACGGCATAAAAAAGGGCACCCGAAAGGATGCCCTTAATACCGTCAAAAAGGTTGATTGCCTATTCAGTAGTTTCCAGTTCTTCAACCGATTTCTGCAAATCTTCCTTGGATACTTCCTTGTCTGTCACATCTGACAATTCAGCAATGTAATCAATGACTTTGTCCTCAAAGATCGGCGCGCGCATTTGTTGTTGCATTTGCTCGTTCTTGCTCAGGAACTCAAAGAACTCACGCTCTTGGCCCGGATACTGGCGCGCCTGATTCATCGCCGCGTTCTGCATTTCCTGCTCGGTCACGGTGATTTCCTGAATCTTGCCGATTTCTGCCAGCAACAAGCCCAAACGCACGCGGCGGGTAGCCAGCGTTTTATGCTCGTCTGTGGTTTCAATCTCGGGATGATCATGGCCCTGCACGTCAGGGTTTTCCTCATGCCACAGCTGATGCGCGATTTGACCTGCTTCTTGATCTACCAATGTAGGTGGCAGTTCGAAATCGACCAGTTTGTCCAGCTCGTCCATCATGGAGCGCTTCATCACCATGCGCGCCGCGCCAGCGTATTCTGCTACCAGACGCTCGGAAATTTGGCCCTTCAGGTCCTCAAGGCTCTCGGCCCCGAATTTCTTGACCAACTCGTCGTCAATCTCGGCGGCAACCGGCTTTTTCACCGCATTTACGGTACATTCAAAAACCGCATCCTTGCCGGCCAGGTTTTCCGCGCCGTATTCGTCCGGGAACTTCACGTTTACCACAACATCGTCACCAGCTTTCGCACCGACCAGCTGTTCCTCGAAACCGGGGATAAAGCTGTTGGAACCCAGAACCAGCGGATAATCCTCGCCCGCGCCGCCCTCAAACGCCACATCGTCAACCTTGCCGAGGAAGTTGATCACAACCTGATCTCCGTCTTTGGCTTTGGCACCCTTCTTGCGGTCGTCAAAGTTTTGTGCGGTTTCCGCAAGGTTATTCAACGCTTCGTCAACATCTGCATCGTCAACCTTGACCACCAGCTTTTCCAGCTTCACTTTGCCGAAATCCGGTGCAGTCACTTCTGGCAGGCACTCATATGTCAGCGTTACTTCTACATCGTCGCCCGGCTTCCATTCTTGATTGGTCATTTGTACGTCAGGTTGCATCGCAGGACGATCACCGGATTTTTCAAAGTGATCGTTCATCGCGCCGTCAACAGTTTCCTGCATCGCTTCGCCCATGACAGAATCGCCGTGCTGTTTTTTCAGCATCGCCATCGGCACTTTGCCTTTGCGAAAACCCTTCATCTCGATGGTAGGCTGGGCCTCGCGAAGCTTGGCATCCACTTTATCGGCCAGTTCCTGACCAGAGATCGAGATCGAATAGCCGCGTTTCAGGCCTTCGTTGAGCGTTTCAGTAACCTGCATAGGGGCATCCTTTTAGCGTTGTTGCGGGCCGTACAAAACTGCACGGGCAAAACCTGTGAAATCAGTGGCTCTTGTATTGGTGGGATGCAAGGCTTGCAAGGGAAAAAATGGCCTCAAATTCCGCCGACAAGGATATCACAACAAAGAGACAAAGCGCCCGAACCAAGAGACCGACCAGACGCCGGACATCTCCACGCTAATAGCCATCCGTGATCCGGCAAATAAAAGGCTGGCGCAAAACGGCGACACAGGATTACTCGGCTATGCCCCTGAAGTCTCCACCACCCGCGGCGCGAATGCACCCTCGGGTGAGGCCAAGGCTGCGACAGTGGACAGCGCCAGCGCGGCGAGGCAGGTCCATATAACTACTTTGGGCATCAGGTATTCCTCCTATACAGAGATACCTAATCCTGATTTGTCGCGATTAAAGTGAGCATCCGCACTGATTTTCCAATAGCGCGGAAAACCGCCTACAACTGACGCTGCCAATAAACGCCGGTGCCGTCAATCTCTTTGATTTCAACGGTTTCCGTGGCCGCATGTTCCGCGATAAAATCATGTACCGCCGATTTACAGGCTGCCACCGCGTGATAATCATCGACGATGATATAGCCGCCGGGGCTGACTTTGTGATACAGGCTGGTCAACCCGTCCATGGTACTTTCGTACATGTCGCCATCCAGACGCAGCACTGCCACGTTTTCAATCGGTGCTTGAGGCAATGTGTCCTTGAACCAACCCTGCAAAAACTGCACCTGCCCATCCAGCAAGCCATAGACTCGGAAATTACCCTCGACCTGCTCGCGTGATACTGCCAGCACCTCCACGGTGTGATGCTTGTCACCTTTGTCTTTGTCATAGGTCGCCCCATCCGGTTCGGGCAATCCGGCAAAGCTGTCGGCCACCCAGACTGTGCGCTGTGTATCCCCGTACGCCTTGAGTATTGCGCGCATATAAATGCACGCTCCACCACGCCAAACGCCGGTTTCAACAAAGTCACCCGCCACGTTGTTCTTGATCACATCACTGCACACCATGCGCAGGTTTTCCATTCGCAATTTACCGATCATTGTGTGGGCAACCGAGGGCCAATCCAGCCCTTTTTCGCGGCGTTCCTCATCAAAGACCTGCCCCTGCGCGTGGCGCGCGCTCAGGCCAACTGCTTTTTTCAGCTTTGAGCTGATGCTCATTTTCAGCGGTGGATCCTTGTAGATTTCGTTGGTCAGAACATCCTGCATCAGGTCCAGATACATATCGCGCAGATCGGAGGGGGAAATCGTCATCTCATCAAGGCCTTTTCATAGCGTTTCGCAGCGACCTAAAGGGAAAAGCCCCGCATTTCAAGTTTAATCAAGCGCAGCCATGGCCCCGCGAATATCCGTTCAGGGGCGGGCTTTGCCAATCCCCAAGCGCCCCCTCCGCTGGCTTCCAGACCTCGACCTGCAAAGGGTAACACGCCGCTGCATCACTAGAATGGCCAGTGCTGCAATCCCCACCCGGACAGGCAGACAGGCCGCCAAGCAGATCAATCTCTGCAAAAAACTCCAGATAATCGCTAGGGCGCACGGGACTGGCCTTCATGAAGTATTGTTTGGTATCCGGGGTAAATCCAGTGAGCATAAACACATTGCAAACATCATGCACCAATGGCTCCGCCTGCTCTAATGTCATCCCCCTATGCGCCGCCAAGGCGCGGATCAGATTGGAATGGCAGCAATAGTGGTAATCCACTGCGTTCAGCACATCATTGGTATAGGGATCACAACGGGTGCCGATCACATCATGCACAGAACCGCCATCGTTGTCCCAGCCATACCAATCGAGCGTGTCATAGCTGATCGTTGCCATCGGGCGCATGGCGGGAAAGCTGCTCCACATCCGATCACCAGTGCTGACATGGGTGCCGTGCAAAGCGCGGGTTTTACCGGAATAGAAATGCTCGTTCAGATCAAGTGAATTCCAAAGGTTCAGATCCCCCACCTGCGAACCTTCAACGCTGACAATACGAAAAAAATTCCCAGCGGGAACCTCAAAACACGCCGCATCGCGGGGTGGTATAATCACGGTTTCCACCAGCGTCATATCCACCCGCGCCTGTGCCAGCAAAGCCATATCCGGTTTGGGCAAAGTATCGACCGGATAACAAACAACCGGAGCCAGCGAGCGCCGTTGTGCTGCATCATCGGGTGCGGGGGA
>JAHRVG010000114.1 GCA_019090795.1 Paracoccaceae bacterium
AAATTGGCTTGCATTCTTCAATGCGAACTTTGTCACCAACTTTGAATTGCTCATTCGCATCATGCGCCCGATATTTTTTGGACTTACGAATAGTTTTCTTTAGAACCGGATGGGTAAAGCGACGCTCAACAGAAACCGTTACGGTTTGGGTGTTTTGGTCGGCAGTCACTGTGCCGGTGAGGATACGTTTAGGCATTACACAGGCTCCTTATTCAGCTGCCGCTTCGGCAGCTTTCTGGTTCAGAATGGTTTTAACACGGGCAGCAGAACGACGCGCAGTGCGCATCTGAGCCGTATTTTCCAATTGATTGGTTGCCGCCTGAAAACGCAGGTTGAAGTGCTCTTTTTTCAGGTTGCTAAGCTCATCTCTGAGCTCATCTGGGGTCTTAGCCCGAAGATCAGTGGCGTTCATAGCCTTTTCCTTTTCAACATCACCGGCAGGCCCGAAGGGTCACCCTGATTCCAGTGGAGTGGTGTACGAACGGTTCCTATAGGCGAGGTTGCAGGGATTCGCAAGAGGGGATGTTAGAGGGGCCAATATTGTAGCTAAGGCTGAACACCACTAAGTTTTCTCAAACCCTCACAAATTTGGGAACCGGATTCGCCATAGCATAATTTTCCCTAAGCAATCGAATATCACTTCGCCCATGTCTAATTGCCGCTTGCCCTACATTTCCCTGAAGTGTCAAGTTTTCAAATCTTGCGCCACCAAAATCACAACGGTTCGGAGAGAAAACGAAATTTTTACCGTCGATAATGAATCTTCCTCGAATTTCCACATCTTCTCTACGAAAATCCAAGGAAAGGAACACGCTACCTTTCCGTTTTCTGAATTTGATAAAATTTGATTTGAATTCAATATCCCAGAAACCATCAATCATCGCCGCTACGTGGTTTCTTCTGATCTCTAGTTCAGGAAAGAACTGATCGTCTGGAATGAAACAATTGACCTGAATTTCACTACCAACAACACTGTGACCAAACAAGGGTATTCCAAAGTATGACACAGCGGTTGTGACCCCAACAAAGCGTGCATTGCCTAATATAAGGTTTTGGTTTTCTTTATTTGTTACCAAGTATCCTTTAAATCTCTTTTGTCGGATATTGATGGGGTTCTGCTTGGCTTTATAGGCAAGTTTGCGGTTTTGTTTACCCAACTCAGCATGGTGGTTTCGGCATAACACAACCATATGATCTGCCTCATAGTGGTGGCGCTCCTCCCAAGGAATAATGTGGTGATATTCGACAATAGGATTACCGCACACTGCGCAGCCAAAACCAACTTCTGCCCGCAAATTGTGAGCGATATTAGATGGGATGGACGGTCGAGGTGTCATTAATTATGGCAACCTAAAATTAGAGCATCACTATAACGTAAAACTAGCTGTAACTCCACCGCTTAACACTGAGCTTGTGAAGGCTCCGGCGGCCCCCCACCTGCAACCGAGTGCGGCCCAGCGATGGTCCCCTTAGCTTTACACCGCACCGAAGTTCATCGCTTTGCGATGACTTCACCAACCGAAATTGAAACTCACGCTAATCCGCTCTTCTTCCGCTACATTCAGCGGCACTTCGTGGCGCAGCCAGCTTTCCCAGAGCAGGATTTCACCCACCTTTGGCTCCACGTAAATAAACGGCTGCAATTCGCGGCGCGCGTCGGTTTTGCGCAGCGGCGCGGCCATCATCAGGGCCGAGCGCGGGTCTTCGATTTTTAACGCACTCGCGCCTTTTGGCATGGTCACATAGGTGGTGCCACTGATCACACTGTGGGGGTGGATGTGGGAAGCATGGGTGCCGCCTTCGGGCAGGATATTGATCCACAGCGCATCGAGCGTAAGCTTGCGCCCATCCAAATCAAATGCCAAATCCTTAGCAAATGCCTTGGCGTGTTTTTTCAAAACCTTGGCCAGATCCTTAAAGGCGGGAAACCGCCATGCCAGATCGTCTAACGAGGCATAGCTGGTATAGCCTGGATAATTATTTTCCTCGGACCACTTATGCCCAGCCTCATCATCAGCCGCGATTGAAAGGCAAGCGTCTTCAAGTTCATCCGGCGTTGGCGCTTTGCCCAATTCGGAAAGCTCGGCACGGTACAGGCGGGTCGCGAACAGCGATTCTATATTTGACATGAGGTTTCTTATCCCAACAGATGCCCAAGAGCGAGTGATGGTTGCGCGCTAGTCGACATAATTTGCATATTGACAAACAACCCAAAGGCGCGAAGAACTACAACATTAGTAGCCTGAAGGTGTTATTCCTTTTGCCATCCAAAACTGACCCTCCATTCACGCTGGGGGAAAAACTGACCCCAAAAACTGATAAACCGCACCTAGGGTTTGCGAAGATCATTCTGGTGGCGTGCAGTCTTGGTCTTCTGGTCGGAATGGCTACCCACATGCCCATTGTTGGAGCGGGGGTGGCAATACTCAGCGCAGTCATGTTACTGGCCCTGAATCGCCGCAAAACACGCAGCGATAATTTACTGCTAAACTTTGATCGGCAAGGGTTTATGAAACACCTCCGTCTGGCAGATAAAACCGCACTTTTTGACGGTAACAATATCTATCACTTCGGCATTAAAAACGGCATTGGAACCACGGCCCTGTGGGCACTGGTAAACACTCTGCGCTCAGAAGGTTATCGCATCGTCTGTTTTTTCGACGCTAACATTTATTTCACACTTCGCGAAAACAGTGAGCTTAAAGATCCAAGAGAGCGGTTTTCAGTGCTAGTTCTGAAGGAAATTTTTGACTTGAAACCAGATGAAATCTATGTGGTTCCAAGCGGGCACCAAGCGGATGCGTTTATTGTCGAAACTCTCTCGGTACTGCCGATCTCCTTTGTTGTCACAAACGACAGGTTTCGCGATTACGAGGGGGCGCACGGATTTTTAGCCAAGGATACCCAGTGGCGCAAAGGTGTTGAGATCAAACAGGGCGAACTGAGGTTGTTTCAGCATAAATTCAAGCGCAGATTGAAGGTTTGATTGACTGCCAACCACTTAATGCGTTCTCGCGTTCAATCAGTCGAAGATTGACCCACCATGCCGGGTATTTTATCTTCAATGGCTGCATTCCTGTGCTTAAGTTGTGAGCCAAGTAAAACCCGGGAATGCCTTAAAATGGAAACCCCCAGCCTTTCAGCCAGGGGTTTCTATTTCTCTTTACCTGAACCGAGTGCGACCCAGCGATACTTTGTATCGCTTATACCGCACCTGCTTTAACGCTTCGCGTTAAATCACCAGTCTTCGCGTTGAACGATGCGGGTTTTTACCGGCAGCTTCATTGCGGCAAGGCGCAGGGCCTCACGGGCTACGGCGTCTGTTACGCCGTCGAGTTCAAACATGATCCGGCCCGGCTTAACTTTGGCAGCCCAGAATTCAACGGAACCTTTACCTTTACCCATCCGAACTTCGGTAGGTTTTTTAGTAACTGGCAGGTCCGGGAAAATCCGGATCCACACACGGCCCTGACGTTTCATGTGACGGGTCATGGCACGACGTGCAGCCTCGATTTGGCGCGCTGTGATACGCTCCGGCTCGATTGATTTCAGACCGTATGAACCGAAGTTCAGCTCGGAACCGCCCTTCGCCAGACCGTGGATACGGCCCTTAAACGCTTTGCGGAATTTGGTACGCTTTGGTGAAAGCATGATATTTCTCCTACTGGAAGGTGCGCCGCGTTAGCGACGCTGCTGGCGGGGGCCGCCACCTTCTTGCAATTCCTGAATGCGACGATCGCGAGCGGCTGGATCATGTTCCATGATCTCGCCTTTGAATATCCAGACCTTGATACCAATGATACCATAAGCGGTCAGGGCCTCGGCGCGCGCATAGTCGATGTCCGCACGCAAAGTGTGCAACGGAACGCGACCTTCGCGGTACCATTCAGTCCGCGCGATCTCAGCGCCACCCAAACGGCCGGCAACGTTGATCCGGATGCCCAAGGCACCCATACGCATGGAGTTTTGTACCGCACGTTTCATGGCGCGACGGAAAGAAACACGACGTTCCAGTTGTTGTGCAACACTTTCGGCCACCAGTTGCGCATCCATTTCCGGTTTGCGAACTTCGACAATGTTCAGGTGCAATTCGCTGTCGGTAAAAGCCGCCAGTTTCTTGCGCAGTGTCTCAATGTCAGCGCCTTTTTTACCGATGATCACACCCGGACGTGCCGAGTGGATTGTCACGCGGCATTTCTTGTGCGGACGCTCGATGATAACGCGGGACACACCAGCCTGAACACACTCTTTCTTGATGAAATCGCGAATTTTCAGGTCTTCATGCAGCAGGTTACCGTAATCTTTACGGTTGGCATACCAGCGGCTATCCCATGTGCGGTTGACTTGCAGACGAAAGCCAATTGGATTGATCTTCTGACCCATTATGCTTGCTCCTCTGCAGGCTGACGAACGAGAATGGTAAGCTGTGCGTATGGCTTGAGAATTTTGCCGTAACGACCGCGCGCCCGAGGACGACCCCGTTTCATTGTCAGGTTTTTACCAACATATGCTTCTGCGACGATCAGTTCGTCCACATCAAGCCCGTGGTTGTTTTCCGCGTTGGCGATGGCTGACTGCAGTGTTTTCAACACATCATCAGAAATACGCTTTTTGGAAAACTGCAATTGTGTCAGCGCCTTTTCAACTGGCAAGTTGCGGATCAGACCGGCAACAAGGTTCAGCTTTTGGGGGCTGGTGCGGAGCATGCGAGAAACGGCAAACGCTTCGTTCTCTGCTACGCGACGGGGGTTTTTCGACTTACCCATGGCTTATTTCCGCTTCGATTTTCTATCAGCCATGTGACCGTAATATGTACGGGTCGGGCTGTATTCGCCGAATTTCTGGCCGATCATTTCTTCGGACACGTTTACGGGGATGTGCTTGCGGCCGTTGTAAACGCCGAAAGTAAGGCCCACAAACTGTGGCAGAATCGTCGAACGACGAGACCAGATTTTGATAACTTCTTTACGACCGGATTCGCGCGCGTTCTCAGCTTTCTTGAGAACATATGCGTCGACGAATGGGCCTTTCCAGACTGAACGAGACATCGTTTAACGACCCTTCTTCTTGGCATGGCGCGAACGGATAATGTATTTATCAGTCGCTTTGTTGGAACGGGTGCGGGCACCCTTGGTTGGTTTACCCCAAGGTGTCACAGGATGACGACCACCGGATGTACGACCCTCACCACCACCGTGTGGGTGATCGACCGGGTTCATAACAACACCACGCACAGATGGGCGGATGCCCTTGTGGCGGTTACGGCCAGCTTTACCAAGGTTTTGGTTGCTGTTGTCAGGGTTGGATACGGCACCGATGGTGGCCATACATTCCTGACGCACCAAACGCAGCTCGCCGGAGGAGAGGCGGATCTGGGCGTATGAACCGTCACGACCAACGAATTGGGCGTAAGTACCGGCAGCACGGGCGATTTGGCCGCCTTTGCCTGGCTTCAGTTCGATGTTGTGAATGATGGTACCAATCGGCATGCCGGTAAAAGGCATCGCGTTACCCGGTTTCACATCAGCCTTGGCCGATGCGACAACCTGATCCCCAATCGCCAAGCGCTGAGGCGCGAGGATATAGTTCTGGGTGCCATCTTCGTATTTGATCAGAGCAATAAATGCAGTCCGGTTCGGGTCATATTCGATCCGCTCTACGGTTGCTGCCATATCACGCTTTGTGCGTTTGAAATCGACGATACGGTACAGGCGTTTCGCCCCACCGCCTTTGCGACGCATTGTGATCCGTCCGGTGTTGTTCCGGCCGCCCTTTTTCGTCAAACCTTGGGTCAAGGTTTTGACAGGACGTCCTTTGTACAACTCTGAACGGTCGATCAGTACCAGCCCACGCTGGCCCGGCGTCGTTGGTTTGTACGACTTGAGTGCCATTCTTACTGTCTTCCGCTTTTAAACGCAGGCGATTGGCCTGCTATGGTTAAAGGACCCCGAAGGTTCCCAATGTATAGGCCCCCGCAGGTGCCCGAATTGATGGGTAAAATATTCCGTTCACCCAAAACGACAACGCCCCAGACGAATCTAGGACGGTGCAGATGGTGGCTTTTAGGAAAGTGGGGAGGCTGTCTCTTATACACATCTGACGCTGCCGACGAAGCTAGAAGTGTAGATCTCGGTGGTA
>JAHRVG010000115.1 GCA_019090795.1 Paracoccaceae bacterium
CCGCGCCAGCATTTCGCCGCCAACGGCCTCGACACAGCCAGCCCAAGTTTCTTTTTCCAGAGGGCGTTTGGAAACCTCGTTGAGCTCCTCACGCGCCACGATCTGGCTTGCGCCCAAAGATTTCAAGTATTCAGCGGCTTCCGGACGCCCTGTCACAGCGGCAACCTCATAGCCCAGATTGGCCAGTATTGACGTGGCAACCGATCCAACGCCGCCCGCAGCACCGGTGACCAGCACGGGCCCGTCGCCGGGCTTCAACCCGTGATCTTCCAGCGCCATCACCGCCAGCATTGCGGTGAAGCCAGCGGTGCCCACAGCCATCGCAAGGCGGCTGTCCAGCCCCTCAGGCATCGGCACCAGCCAATCGGCCTTGACCCGCGCCTTTTGCGCAAAACCTCCCCAATGGGTTTCGCCGACACGCCAGCCGGTTAACACAACCTTGTCGCCAGCCTTGTAGCGCGGATCAGAGCTGCTCTCGACGGTTCCGGCAAAATCAATCCCCGGCACCAGCGGGTAAACGCTCGCACGTCCACCTGTAGGAGAAATGAACAGTCCGTCTTTGTAGTTAACGGTGGTGTATTCAATCGCAACGGTCACATCGCCCTCGGGTAATTGGCTGTCGTCGATTTGTTGCAGGGTAACACTGGTCTCACCGGCGTCGTTCTTGTCGAGTATCAGGGCATTGAAAGTCATGGTTTTCCTCTTTGTGCTGTTGGCTGCGATTATACGCTATCGGGCATGATAAATAAATCGGAGTCATTGGGTTTGGCACCGGCGGCAGTGAGCATGGCATGAACCTGCCCGCGGTGGTGGGTTTGGTGGTTGAACATATGGACGATACACAAGCTGCGCGATTTGGTAACATCACTGGCCAAAGAGCCGGAGTACCACGTCAGGTCTCCGTCCAGATCATCGGACGTCACCCGAATACTCCAATCCAGAAACCGCTGGTCGGCTGTAATGCGCGCAGCTTTTTGTGCCTCCCAGTCAGGGGCAAAGTTAACGCTGTTCGGAATGTTGATTTCCGGTGATTCCCAGTTGTCAAAACGGCTCATCCAGACGCTATCGCCCCACAGAATGTGGGACAATGTGGCCTGAATGGAACCAAAGAAGGCCCCACGATCGGATTGGCGCGCTGTTGCGTCCAATCCGTCTGCTGCACCATAAAGGCTCTGGTTCTGCCAGCGGTTATAGTGCGCCATTGTTTTTATAAACTCAGGCGTGATCATGCTATTCACCATAGCCTTTTGGAATGCGCACAGCGGGCAAACCCTCGGCCCGCTTTTGCAGACTGCGCCCGATCACCACACGGCTGATTTCGGTGGTGCCATCCACAATACGCAGCATTTGCGACAGGCGCGACAGGCGATCCAGCCCGTATTCCTGTAACAAGCCACTGCCGCCGAGCACTTGCGTGCAGGTGTTGGCGGCACGCACGGCAGCATCGGGGATAAAGCGTTTGGCATGGGCGGCCATCACCGGCCCCTCTGGTGTTCCCAGTGCATTGGCAGCAGCGCGGTACAGCAGGCGAGAAGCCTCCAGTTCTGTCGAAACATCGCCCAGCATCCACTGGATGCCATCCAGATCAAGGTTGCGTCCCTTGAACATCTTGCGATCCCGCGCATAGGCCAGCGCCGTATCCAGTGCTGCCTCCATCAAACCGCAACAGCCCGAGGCAATCGAGACCCGCGCAATGTCAATCGCCATCAGAGATCCTTGCAACCCCTGACCAATGGGCAGGATAATATTGTCCTCTGAAACCACCACATCCTTGAGGTACATTTCCGAAAGTGGCAGGAAGTTATAGGAGGGGGTATCATAGCGCGGGCCAAAACTGACCCCCTCAGCATCGCCACGCACCGCAATCATCGCCATATCTTTGTGGCCCGGCTCTTCGCTGGTTTTCACCACCACGTAGTATAAGTCAGCCTCATCCGCCAGCGACACCCATGCTTTGGCGCCATTCAACGTCCAAGTGCCGTCACCATTGATTTTGGCGCGGGAATACATGTTACCCGCATCTGAACCGGACTGGGGTTCTGTAATTGCAAAATTGGCAAGCATTTCGCCCGATGTCAGCTTTTTGGCGTATTTTTCTTTGAATGTTTCGGTGCCGAAACCGCAAGTGGCGTAGGTACAGATATTGTGCATCGACAGGGCGAAAGCATAAGCACCGTCGCCCTTGCCCAGCTCCTCGTACACACGAATACCGTCCCCCAACGACAGACCCTGACCACCCCATTCCTGTGGCGCATACAGACCTGTCAGCCCCAGCGCTGCCGCTTTGTCAGACGCGGCGCGCGGCCAGACACCTGCCTTGTTCCATGCGTCCACGTTGGGTTTGATGACCGCGTCACAGTGGGATTTCGCCTGATTCAGAATATGGTCGATATGGTTTTCCATGGGGTTTCCTTCCAAAGGGCAGGGCTTTCTTTACGTTTAGAAGGCCGTTAAGCTGCGGGTTTGCAATTGTCTGACAATTAAATGTCTGACAATTGAAGACGAGTCAAATAGAAAGTGCAAACAGGTATGAAATACCAGCTTGATCAGGATCGTGAACTCTCGGCACAAATCGCCGAGGAAATCCGCTCGGCCATCATAAATGGAAAGCTGATCGTCAATGAACGACTGCCTGCCGAAAGCGAGCTATGTGAGCGTTTCAACGTGTCGCGTTCGACCGTTCGCGAAGCCCTAAAGCGTTTGGCGGCGCAAAACCTGACCCGCACCCAGCGCGGAGCCACCGGCGGGGCCTTTGTGAACCGGTTGAGCTACGAGGACGCTTACCGTCAGCACATTACCACCTCGACCCTGTTGATTTCGATGAACGAGGTCAGTTTTGAAACTGCATGCGAAGCCCGCTTTGCCCTTGAACGTTCCTGCATTCCGCTGGCAGCAGAACGTCGGCAGCCAGATCACCTCGCGGCCATGCGCGCCGAAATTCACCGGCAAGCCCAGCCCGGCCTGAGTGACGAGGTGTTCTGCGATTCCGACGTCACCTTTCACCGCGCACTGGTGGATGCAGCTGGTAATCCGGTGATTTCTTACCAACTGGCCGGTGCGGTGGAGGCCATGCAACCTTTGATGAATATGATTACCTTTACCGAACGTGATCGTGCCAAGATCATCCTGCTGCACACCCAGATCGCTGATGCTCTAGAAGCCCGGGATGCCTTTAAAACTGAAACCACCCTCGGTGCATTGGCAGCCTACACACTGGAGCTGGCGCGGAATGTTACCGCACGCCACGTTGAAAAAGTGGCACCACCTGAAAAAACCTAAAGGGTGATTTGACCTGGATCAAAGCAACTCCTGCTTGAATCGTATTCAATAGCGTGAATATGGCTGTCGGACTGCCAACAAAAGATACGCGGGAGAATATCATGATCACAGATATGATTCGGAAGTTTCTGATTGGGGGCGGTGTTTTTCTGGCTCTGACAATCGGTGCAACAGCACAAGACCATACCCCTTCTGCTGTTTCAGTAATTACGCCTCCAAGCGGGCCGCGTTCCCCGATGCCCAAGAATGAGGATAGCACGGCGGATCACAGTAGCTTTCAAATTCTGCAACGGGAATTTACCTCTGGTCCCGAAGTCACCAGCGCTTGCCTGACCTGCCACACGGATGCTGATGACCAGATGATGCATTCGATCCATTTCAAATGGGAATTCGATAACCCGATCACTGGCCAGATTCAGGGAAAAAGCAAGGTGATCAATTCCTTTTGTGGTAATGTTGCGGGGAATGAACCGCGCTGTACCTCTTGTCATGCAGGTTATGGCTGGGATGATATGTCCACCAAACCGCCGCTGCAATCGACAGTGGGAACCGGTTGGGATGAACTGCTGCCCAAACCTGTGATGCAGTCCTTTGCACCAAACCCGGATAAGCTGACGGCGAATGCGGTTGACTGTCTCGCCTGTCACGACAGATCGGGCCAGTACACCAAGGGCGCGACCATGGCCGGACATGTGCCGGTTGATCCCGTTAAACCCAAGATGAAAACAATCACCGGCGCAAAAGCATGGGCGGTAGACCTGAAGCTGGCGGCGCAATCTGTGGGGTTGCCCGGGCGCGACAACTGCGGCAATTGCCATTTTTACGGGGGCGGTGGTGATAATGTGAAACACGGTGATCTGTCTTCTGCGCTGTATGATCCGGATAAATCGATCGATGTACACATGGCCTCGGAGGGGCTGAACTTTACTTGCGCTACCTGTCACGTCGAGGAAAAGCACCAATGGGCCGGTAGCCGTTACAATGTAACGGCTACAGACCCTCATGGCACCGGCAAGCCTGGATCCGCTCGGACCACCGCAACCTGTGAAAGCTGCCACAGCAATGATCCTCACCCTGCGCTTTTGCTCAACCCCTTGCTGGCGCTGAAGGGAATGAAACTGAATGACCACACAGATAAACTGGCGTGCCAAACCTGCCATATCCCAGAATTTGCCCGCGGTGGTGTCGCGACCAAAACCCTGTGGGATTGGTCAACCGCAGGCAAATTGGCTGATGATGGCAGCATCCTGAAACTGCACGAATATGTGCAATCCGACGGCAAGGAATTGCATACCTACCTATCAACCAAGGGCGATTTTGAGTGGCAAGAGGATGTGGTGCCCAATTACAGCTGGTTCAACGGGGTTCTGAAAAACACCCTGCGGGACGAAGAAATTGACCCAAGAAAAGTTGTCCCAATCAACCGTATCGGCGGGGCCGACGGCGGCGATGATACCCGTATCTGGCCTTTCAAACAGATGATCGGGCGGCAAGCCTATGATTCCGGTCGCAACGTTCTGGCCTTTAGCCATGTTTGGGGGCCGGAAACCGACACAGCATTCTGGACCAATTTCGACTGGTCCAAAGCGGTTGATGCTGGGATGAAAGCCGCCGGGCAGGAATATTCAGGTGAATTCGGTTTTGTAGATACCCAGATGTATTGGCCCATTACCCATATGGTTGCCCCCGCCGAAAACGCCCTGAAATGCGAATCCTGCCACACCGAAGATGGCCGTCTTGAGGGAATTACCGGTATCTATTTGCCCGGAAACAAGCCGTTCTCTCTGGTCGGGATACTGGGAATGCTGATGGTGCTGGGTACGCTTGGTGGGGTGTTGATCCACGGGTTGATCCGCAAATTCATGAATAAAGCCAAAGGAGGTTCCGATGAGCACGCGTAAGGTCAAGGTATACCCCCGATTTGAACGGCTCTGGCACTGGACGCAGGCGCTGCTGATTTTCGTCCTGACCTTCACGGGTCTGGGCTTGAACGGGGTGCATAGCATCATCCCCTTTGGCCCGGCAGTGATGTTGCACACCATTGCCGCCTTAATTCTGCTGAGCGTCTGGATATTTGCCACCTTCTGGCTGTTCACAACTGGCACATGGAAACAGTTCGTGCCCACTCTGGACGGGCTGGTTGAAGTCATGAAGTTCTATGCGTGGGGCGTTTTTCGTGGGGAACAACATCCCCATAAAAAGGTGATCTGGCGCAAGCATAACCCACTGCAAATACTTGCATATTTCGGTTTAAAAATACTAATTTTCCCGATGGTCTGGATCACGGGAATAATCTACCTGACCTATAATTTCTGGGAACATATCCCCGATGCAACCCTGTATATTACAATAATCGCCAACCTGCATTTGCTCAGCGCCTATATCGTGATGGCCTTTGTGATCGCGCACATTTATTTGCTGACGATTGGACACGGTTTCCGCTCGCATGTAAAGCCAATGATAACCGGATACGAGGATATCAATCTGACCCCGGAACAGGAATCCTATCTGGAAACAAATGAGCCATGGCGGCTAAAGTCCCGCAAAAACTGATAATTGCGGGCAAAGCTGCAAAACCATTTGCAGTACCCGCAAGTTTGACCTAAACCGCCCATCAAGCACCCGTAGCTCAGCTGGATAGAGCGCTGCCCTCCGAAGGCAGAGGCCACACGTTCGAATCGTGTCGGGTGCACCAATCTTTTCAATGTGTTATGCTATTTTACTGATTTTACCGATTGCAAAAGTAACCACATAGTAACCACCAGTGTAGCTCGACACGAATATTTGCAGTGAATGACAAGGTTATTTGCAGCAGAGCTGTTTTTGTAAATTGGGTTCAAACAGCGCTTAACAGGGTTGTGAAGGCATCTATCGAAACAAGCGATCATCTGAGTATGGTGACTCACTAAGGCTTAAGCCAAAGCCAGACGACTGCCTTCCGTGAACCGAACAGCTTCTTGCTCCGATACCCTGACCGCTACTTGAGGTATTTGTTGGACTCCCCGAATTTCTCTGATGGTTTCCAACGTAAGTGGAGCGACTTCCCTCACCTTTGTAAGCCTGAGTGCGACCCCTAGTTGACACCCAGCGAAATAGGCATCGAAGAGATTGTCTCGAATGCCAACATCGCGGCTGTATTTGCGCCACAGTTCCTCGGGTTTGTCATAGTCGATGTTACTTAGCGTTGCGACGGCGACAATAGCTCCAACAGGCAGTGTCGAGTAAATCCAAAGAGTTGTCCCGACTGGAAGGTCCATGAAGCGACGGCGTAACTCTATAGTTTTTGAACCAGCCAGTATGCCCTCAACAAATGCTGGACGAATTGAGATCATCGCATGAGATTCACTTTGCATCTGGCCAACCTTCATCCATCACCTGTTGACCTACTATAGTCGCTATCCTTGTTGCGGAAACAAAATTTTGACCGGTATGAGCGCCTAACTGCTTTAATCTTTCGAGGGTCACTGGCCGTGGGAACCTTAACAATGAATTAAACGTCACCAAGGTTACCTGCTCGGTAGCGGAAAGTTTCTCAACGGAATCCAGCACTGTTCGCTTCATTTGGCCTTGGCTGATTTTGCTTTTATCCTGCAAAAGGACGCTTGCAACATTTGCAGCAGCGACAATTGCACCACGGCCTTGGGATCGAATTGACTCATAAAATAGGATGATCTGGTTCGGCCGAAAGAAATTCCGTTTGTTGCTACTGCAAACATAGACTTTTTCCGAACGGTTAGCTCCGCCGAATTGTTCCAAAAAACTGAGCTGATCTGAAGTTCTTAAGAGCTCCGCAGCGAACGATTTTCCAATTGGCTGTATAATAATTTCACGATGATTGGAGACTAAAAGGCCCGGTGATAGTGAACGTTCAAGCCGTTCGAAGGCGTCGATGTCGTTTTCATATAGCTCATCCAATCTCTCAATACTGTCTGGGAATAGACGTTTAGACGGTTCTTCGCCCATTGAAAGGCGCAACTTATTTAACTGATCTGCTATGCTGTTAGGGGTCAGCGTCCCGCCCAGAACTAACTTACCAAGGGCGCGACCCTTATCAGTTAGCTTGAAGCCTAGCTGCTGCGCGACCCGTCTCACTGTCGATTGGCCGGGAATATCGGCCAACGACGCGAGATGGGGACCTCCCTTAGTGAGCATCTCAAGCCCTTTGCCCATGAGCGCATCAGCGACCTGCTCCGCGATTCCATCTTGATGATCGACAATCAGGATAATCTTGTGGCTCCCACCCAGTCTAGCAGGGGTTTGGACATTTAGGTATCCGATCACGTCACCTCCATCATTATAAGCCAGCATGATGTGGGCTGTGTTGGTTCGAGAAGACGGAAAAGTGACATCTGAAGTATATGGCTGAGACTTCGTCTTAGTAATCAATTTCAAAGCGCTATTATGGGTTCCTACTTTGATCCTAAACCCTTCGGCGTTTATGTCGCTTCCATCGTGTTTGATGTCATAAAACGATAAAGCATCATAAAAATCATCCAATGCTGCCACCTCAAGCCCAAAGTGCTTGCGGATTATGCTTCGAGATTTGAGCAACGGGCCATCGCTGGTGATGAACGCTGCTGCATTACCGAGTGCGCATTCTGCGATGTGGCGGCAATCGCTCAAGGCCTGCGGAGTTCCTGCCTGCTTGGATTGGCTCTTCGCAAAGATCAGATCGTGCGCTTCAGTCGTTTTCTCCCTCAGAGCTTCTTTCTCGGCAATGAAGATCGTTGGCAACGCCAACGCCAGTTCCAAGATGGGGTCGGCCTTGAACTTACCGCTGTTACGTTGCAGTTCCTCCCGAAATTCAGACGTTACGGCGATACTGATACGACCAGCCAAGGCGGCACCAATGATACTGTAAGCTTTTTTATATCGTTCACGGTCTGATTTGAGGAGATCAAACAACACGTTGACGTCGATGATCCAGAGACGGTTACGTACGTTGTCTATAGCGGCCGGTGTGCTGACCGCCCCTTCCTGCTCAAATGTGTCGAACAAGCTGGGGCCCCCGAGTATCCTCTCGCGGACCACAATCTGACGTTTTCTGGTTTGTCCCCCGGCCTCGACCCTGACGATTTCGAATCCATTCTTCTCATAAAATCGCTGCGCATGTTCTAGGTCTTTGGCTGGCTTCGCACATACCGAAATAAAGTGCTCCGCTTCTAGTTGGCTCACCGCTGCGTCCAATAGAGACTGTGCAATACCAAGTCTCAGGTGGTCAGGATGGACGGCAACAGCCTGAATTTTACTGCTAGGATGGACGCCGCTATGCACTAGGAATCCAACTGCAATAGGTCCTTCAGTGGTATCAAGAACAGCGGAAATCAGCCTCTTACGTTTGATTGCGTCGCTCAGACTTGGTCGTGCCCAGAAGCCAATTTCAGATTTATATTCATCAGCCACTTCAACTATTGAGTCCAACAAACCATGTAGAACGACTGAATCACTCGTTATTCTAACCATAGAATCGCACAACTTTTGCTAATGTATCCGTTCCGATAATTCGCCAATCAATCACGCTCCACAATGCAACCTTTGATTTAGCATAGAGATATCCTCAGATTTTGTGAATGCGTAAAAGGTTATGCTGGGCAACCTTGTTGTCCTTCAAGGTCTAACGCATTTTCCCCCTCAACACCCGCCACGCCCTTGCCGCAGCCATTGGGACCACGCCGTTACCGGCTGCCGCGTTTCGGTCCACCGCGGAGGCCAGCCCATCATCCAGTCGCAAA
>JAHRVG010000116.1 GCA_019090795.1 Paracoccaceae bacterium
GAGCTTGATGCCCTTGGCAGCCAGTCCCGTTCCAGCACCCTGAAACGTGGTCAGGCAATAGACAGCGAAGAACTGCTGATGTGGCCCATCGTGGCGATTTCCTCAGGCGTGATCAGCATGCAGCATCTGCTTGAGGACGGACGCAAAACAATTGCGGCAATGTTCATGCAGGGCGATATTATCGACATGCGTGGTATTTCCAGCCGCAACCGGGGCCATCTGATTGCACTTGGGAAAACCAAGATATGCCGCCTCTCGCCCACCATTTTTGAGCAGATCGTCGACAGCAATATGAATGCCCAGCGGGTTGCTTGGAATAATCTGCGTAATCAGGCTTACCGGGCAATTGACCACTCGGCGGATCTGGCCAAAAAACAGGCACTGGAAAAGCTGGCCTCTTTTGTATTTGAATGCCGTGGCCGTCAGGCCGCAGGCGTTTCCGAATGCTCGGTTCACATACCGGTGCGGCGTGTTGATCTGGCAGATTATCTGGGCATGCAACCGGAAACGGTCAGCCGTTGCTTTCGCGATTTGTCGAACCGCAAAATTCTGACATTTCAGGATATTTCGAACCTCAGGATTCTAGACATTCCGACCCTGCGCCGCATTGCCAATGGTGACAAACACACGGAAAATCTGCGCCACACCAATGAGGACCACTTCAAGGTTCTGCACTATGGGTAAAATCGGCATTTTGCTGATTAATCTGGGCACACCGGACGCCACAGATTACTGGTCCATGCGCCGCTACCTCAAGCAGTTCCTGTCTGACAAACGGGTGATCGAGGCCAAAGGCCCGATCTGGTGGCTGATTTTCAACGGCATCATCCTCACAAAGCGCCCGCGCAGTAGCGGGCGCGCCTATGATCTGATCTGGAACACGGAACGTGATGAATCGCCGCTGCGCACCATCACCCGCGCCCAATCTGACAAGGTGGCCGACCTCTTTGCGGATCAAGAGCAAATCGTGGTGGACTGGGCCATGCGCTATGGCACCCCTTCAATTGAACAACGCATTGCCCACCTTACCGAACAGGGCTGCGAGCGCATCCTGTTTTTCCCTCTCTACCCCCAATACAGCAGTGCCACCACAGGCACAGCAATGGACAGTGCATTTGATGCCTTGAAAACCCTGCGCAACCAACCGACGATCCGCACAATTGCCCCCTATTTCAACCACACGGCATATATTACCGCACTGGCCGAAAGCATCCGCACGCACCACGCCAGCCTACCTTGGAAACCCGAAGTCACAATCGCGTCTCTGCACGGCTTACCTGTTGATTTCATTGCCAAAGGGGATCCATACCAGAACCAGTGTGAGGCAACTGTAGACTTGCTGCGCGAAGAATTAGGCCTTACAGACTGGCAACTCCTGCTCACCTATCAATCACGCACGGGCCGCACCGAATGGATCGGGCCGGACACAGAGGAAACCATCCAGCGCCTCGCCCAAGACGGCATCAAAAACCTCTCAATTGTCGCCCCCGGTTTTTCTGCTGATTGCGTCGAAACACTCGAAGAAATCGGCCTGCGTGCTGTTGCAAAATTCAAGCAGGAAGGCGGGAAAAATTGCACGGTAGTGCCCTGTCTCAATGAGAGCGATGCCTCGATTTCCATGCTGGAAACACTGATAGCGGAAAACCTACAGGGTTGGAATTGAACCCATGAAGGGGCCGATCTATAAAATACCCAACGGCCCCTTTCCCCCTTGCATTAATGTACCTCGAGTGAGGTTTAACAACAAAACAGCACCATTTCATTCAGCGGCTTCTCTGGGCTGGTTTACGCTTAGTAAATCGCTCAGTTCCGGTCGGCAGGATCCGCAACTTGTGCCCGCCTGCAACAAGGCACCGATGTCCGCAACACTGGCAACCTGACCTGAGGCAATATGCTCAACGATTGTGTTCAGGCCAACATTTAGACAGGCACAGACGATTGGCCCGGCGTCGGGTTGATCTTGACCGCCGGATCCGGCCAGAACATCTGCATACGCCTGACTGCCCAATGCTTGCACCAGAAAGCTGCGTGATAGGGCCACGGGTTCTGATGCGCCAAACAACACGCCCACGACACGTTCGTTTTCAACAAAAGCAATGCGGTTTTGTCCGGTTTTCGCATCCGCATAGGTGACAGCCTTGCCCCCGGAAATGCCCAAAATGGCACGTGCAAAACTTTCAAAATTCAGCGGTGCATCTTTTTCTGCCAGTTCGACGCGCCAGCCGCCTTTGACCATGGCCTTGGCCCAATAGGAACAGTTGGGGGTCGGCTGGTCACGGCACACTCCAAACCCGAACCAACCGGTTGGAAACGATTCGATTGACACTGCTGTGCGCTTCAGCTCCGGTTGTCCAGACACTGGATCAACCGCGTCTGACACAACCGCATCGACCCGTGCTTTGGATGCCCATTGCGACGTCCAATGCAACGGCACAAAGACGTGTCCAACCGGGGTCTTGTCGGTGATTTTGACCCGCAGTATCGCCTCGCCAAACGGGCTGTGCAGCCGGAGTAATTCGGCAGACTTGATACCAAACCGCGCGGCATCTTTGGGGTGAACTTCAGCAAAGGGTTCGGCGATATGCTGGCTCAGCCTGCTGGACTTGGCGGTGCGCGTCATGGTGTGCCATTGATCCCGGATACGGCCCGTGTTCAGGACCAGTGGATAATCCTTGTTAGGCTTTTCCAACTTACTACTTGGCGTCACAGCCAACATTCTGGCACGCCCGTCCGGCGTAAAGAAACCACCCTTGGCAAAAAAGCGGGTGTCGGCACCATCACTGCGAACCGGCCATTGTACCGGCGGAAGATGATCATATTCGGCTTTGTTCAATGTAGAAACGTTACTTAAATCCAAATCTTTTCCTGCGCGTACTGACAGGGCTGTCATTTTGGACCATTCCCGAAATATCTGATGCGGACCGGAATAACCAAACGCCTCCCCCCAACCCATTTTGGTCGCCACTTCGCAAATCGCCCGCCAATCGTGGCGCGTTTCGCCCGGTGGGGGCAAGAAGGGTCGTTGTCGTGATATCCGGCGCTCCGAATTGGTCACCGTCCCGTCCCTTTCGCCCCAGCCAGTGGCAGGCAGCAAGACGTCAGCCAACACCGTTGTGTCGGTTTTTTCGACGATATCAGACACGACCACAAAATCGACATTGCGGATCGCGTCGGCCACTTCATCCGCGCGTGGCATGCTGACCGCAGGATTGGTGCACATGATCCACAAGGCCTTGATCTGACCACTAGCGCAGGCCTTGAACAGATCTACCGCTTTCAGGCCCGGATTTTTTGGCAGAGTCGGCGCATTCCAGAAATCTGCAACAACCTCACGGTGGCCTGCATCCTCGATATCCAGATGCGCGGCCAACATATTGGCCAGCCCTCCGACCTCTCTGCCGCCCATGGCATTTGGTTGACCGGTGACCGAGAAAGGCCCACAGCCGACTTGGCCAATACGTCCGGTGGCCAGATGGCAATTGACAATGGAATTGACCTTGTCTGCCCCGTCAATCGCCTGATTTACGCCTTGGGAATACACAGTGACAACGCGCTTTGTGCCGATCCACTGCTCGTAAAATTCGGTCAAGTCCTGTGGTGACAATCCGGTCAGATCACTAACACTGGCAATGTCAAACGGTTCCACCGTTGCCCCAGCATCAGCCAGCCCGTTTACATGCGCGCTGACATAATCCGTGTTCACAGCGCCAGAATGGATGATGGCCCTAAGGAGCCCGTTGAACAGGGCGACATCACTGCCCGAATTTAGGCCTAGATGCATATCGGCCTGTTGCGCAGTGACTGTGCGGCGCGGATCGATGTTGATAATCCGCGTACCCCGTTGTTCTTTGGCCCCCATGATCCGTTGATGCAGCACCGGATGACACCATGCCAGATTGGAGCCGACCAGCACCACCAGATCCGCTTGATCCAAGTCCTCATAAGTTCCCGGTACCGTGTCCGTGCCAAAGGCGCGTTTGTGACCCGCAACTGACGACGCCATACAAAGCCGCGAATTTGTGTCGATGTTCGCAGAGCCGATGAAGCCTTTCATCAACTTGTTCGCGACATAGTAATCTTCGGTCAAAAGCTGACCCGAGACATAAAATGCTACGCTGTCAGGCCCATGTTCAGCAATCGCATCGCTGAATTTTTGTGCCACAAGGCTGGTTGCCGCGTCCCAGCTTGCGTGTTCTCCACCGATCTTGGGCGTCAATAATCGGTCCTCCAGCGCCAATGTCTCGCCCAAGGCCGAGCCTTTGGAACACAAGCGTCCAAAATTGGCTGGGTGGTTGGCATCACCAACAATCGTTGCGCCGCCCGCCCCGTCAGGCGTTGCGATTACTCCGCATCCAACGCCGCAATAAGCACAAGTGGTCTTGACCGCTGTCATTCTGCCACCAGCGACAAACTGATGGCTGCACGATCAAGCAATATCCGCCCGTCCTCGACCCTGATGTCATAGGTTTTGACCACACCCTCGTCAGCCCCCTTGGCAGCCCCAGTATTGAGATCAAACACCCAGTTGTGGAGTGGACAGGTAATGCTTTCGTCGTGTTGGATGCCGTTTGACAGCGGCCCGCCCTTGTGGGGGCATTTGTCGTCCAGTGCAAAAATTTTATCAGACGCCGTGCGGAAAACCGCGATGCACCCGCCGTGGGTTTTGACCAATCGTGCGGAGCGCACCGGAATGTCCTCTACTGCGCCAATATCTACGAAGTTTGTCATTCTGCTGCCACCTTTGTGAAATCTGCCAAGGGCTGGAATTCATGGGCTTCCTTACCTTGACTTGCACGCTCTGCCCAAGGATCGACCTGACAGAACTTCTGGCTGAAATGGAACCGGTCTGCCAAGGCTTTGCGGTTTTTCAGATCATCGACGAGCTGCTCCTTGATCCAGTCCAATCCGACCTTGGCAATCCATTTATAGGGGCGGTGCAAATACTGTGCGCCTTCGCGGTACAATTGATAAAACCCGCAGGCCAGTTCAATAGCCTCATCTTCAGTCGCGACTTGCGCCAGAAGATCAGTTTCGCGCAGATCCATGCCTGCCGCACCACCGACCAGAACCTGATAGCCGCTATCCACGCAGATGATACCAAGGTCTTTGCAGGTTGCCTCGGCGCAGTTTCGAGGACAACCTGAAACCGCCAGTTTGAATTTATGTGGCGACCAAGCCCCCCACATTTTTTGTTCAATTTTGATGCCTAGACCGGTGCTGTCTTGAGTGCCAAACCGGCAATGATCGGTCCCAACACAGGTTTTGACTGTGCGCAACCCTTTGGCATAGGCCTGACCCGACATCATGCCCGCCTGATTGAGGTCATACCATATCGCAGGCAAGTCTTCTTTGACGATGCCCAGCAGATCAATCCGCTGCCCGCCGGTGACCTTTACAGTTGGAACATTAAATTTTTCCGCCACGTCGGCAATAGCGCGCAATTCGTTCGGAGTTGTAATACCGCCCAACATTCTGGGAACAACCGAATAGGTACCGTCTTTTTGGATGTTGGCGTGCACCCGTTCGTTGATATACCGGCTGCGCCCATCATCGACATAATCGCCGGGCCAAGCGCAGACCAGATAATAGTTCAACGCCGGACGGCAAGAAGCACAGCCACAAGAAGTTTCCCACTGTAATTCCTGCATCACTTCGGCGATGGATTTCAGCTGTTTTTGGATGATAAGCTTGCGCACGTCGTCGTGCGAATAGTCAGAACATTTACAAATAGTCTCTTTTTGCGGCAAAACGAAATCATCACCCAACCCAATTTGCACGACTTGCGCCGTCAGATCGGCACAGGTGCCGCAAGAAGTAGACGCTTTGGTCTTGGCCTTGATCGCTTCAAGAGTGTTGGCACCCCCATCAATGGCCGCCAGAATGTCGCCTTTACTAACACCGTTACAACCGCAGATTTCTGTATCAAGCGGCAAGGCTGCAACGGCTGCCAACGGGTCCGCAGCGGCCCCCGAGGCAAAATTAGGGCCAAAGATCAGCGTGTTGCGAATATCCGATATATCCTCACCTGCTTTGAGCTTTTGCAAAAACCAGCCCCCGTCAGCGGTATCACCATACATCACCGCGCCGATAATCCGATCATCCTGCAGGATCAGCCGTTTGTACACACCCCGAACCGCATCCCGAAACACGATCTCTTCGCGGTCATCGCCTTCGTCCAAATCGCCAGCAGAAAACAAATCGCAGCCAGTAACCTTGAGCTTGGTCGATAATTCCATCGGCTGAAAAGCCGCTTGTTCCCCAAGCAGGGTTGACGCCAGAACCTTGGCCATATCATAGAGCGGCGAAACCAGCCCATACAGCAACTCATTGTGTTCAACACACTCGCCCACAGCAAAAATATCGGGATCGGACGTCTGCATTGCATCATTGACCACGATGCCGCGTTCCACATGCAATTGGGCATCCGTCGCAATACGTGTTTCCGGGCGGATACCGACGGCCATTACCACGATATCTGCCTCATAGACTGTACCGTCTTCCAGAAGAACAGCGTCAACGGTTGAATGACCAAGAATGGCTTTGGTGAACCCGTTGGTGTGGATCTTGATACCGCGACGTTCCAGATCCTGTTGCAACAGGAACCCTGCCGCCGGATCAAGCTGTCGTTCCATCAAATGCGGGGCAATGTGTACCACAGCAACATCCATGCCCTGTTCTTTGAGACCCGCAGCGGCCTCCAGCCCCAGCAGACCACCGCCAATAACAACTGCCTTGGCGTTGGGTTTGGCGGATGCCTCCAACATGGCGTTCACGTCCTCCAGATCGCGGTAAGCCATGACGCCGTTCAGATCATTCCCCGAAACCGGAATGATAAAGGGCGCAGAGCCGGTTGCGATCACCAAGCTGTCAAAGCTCATGGTGACGTTTTTTGTCGAAACCGTCTTGGCATCGCGATCGATCTTGGTCACTGTTTCGCCGAAATATGTCGTCACTCCGTTTTCCGCATACCAGTCGTCGGAATGGGTCACGATTTCCTCATATGTCTTCTCGCCGGACAGAACTGGCGACAACATAATACGGTTGTAATTGCCACGCGGTTCGGGGTTGAACAGGGTGATTTCAAAGGCTTGCGGGTTTTTTTCCAACAAGGCCTCGATCAAGCGACCGGACGCCATGCCGGCACCGATTATAACAAGTTTCTTAGCCATTACGCTGCTTCTCCAGTTCCAGTTTTTTTGTTGTCTTTCGCCACCGGGTCGCCGTGCTCATAATCTTCGAGGAATTGCAGTACTTCAGCGCGATAGCGATAGTAATCGGGATGTTCTAACAGGGCTTTACGGGTGCGCGGACGCGGCAGGTCAACGTTCATCAACTTGCCGACTTTGGCCTGAGGACCGTTGGTCATCATGCAGACCCGATCGGACAAAAGCACCGCCTCATCCACATCATGGGTGACGCAGATCGCGGTAACTTTGGTCTTGGACCAAACCTCCATCAAAACTTCTTGCAACTCCCAACGGGTCAGGCTGTCCAGCATGCCGAACGGTTCGTCCAGCAACAAAAGTTTGGGCGACAGAGCGAAAGCGCGTGCAATACCCACCCGTTGGCGCATACCGTTTGACAAATCAACCGCGCGCTTGTCCATACTGTCGGCCAGCCCGACACGTTCCAGATAGTATTCGACCACATCCTGACGTTCTTGCCGCGTGGCTTTGGGATAGACCTTGTCGACCCCGATAGACACGTTCTCTTTGGCGCTCAGCCACGGGAACAAATTGGGCGACTGAAAAACTACGGCGCGTTCCGGGTCTGCACCCTCGATATGGGTGCCGTCCAGAATGATCCCGCCTTTGGAAATCGGATTCAGTCCGGCAGCCATGGTCAATGCTGTGGATTTACCACATCCGGAATGGCCGATGATCGACACGAACTCGCCTTTCTTTAGGGTCAGTTCGAAATCTTCGACCACCGTCAGCGGCCCTTTCGGCGTCGGATAGACTTTGTGAACTTGCGAAAACTGCAAATAGCGATCATCGTTCGGGGACCCGGATTTTGCAGCTTCGCGAACAGCCGCAGGCCGCAAGTGGTGGACAGCCGTTACATCCGGCAAAATCCGGTTCTGCGTCGAGGCCGCGGCAAAGCCGACATCCATCAGATATTGGGTTACGTTTTTACGCAGCTCAATGAACTCAACACTGTCGTTCATCTTGGTCCGGTCACGCGGGCGCGGGATTTCCACTTTGAATTCGGGACCGAAACTAGCCTGTGGGCCAGGGTTGAGCGGCACGATCCTGTCTGCCAGCAAAATGGCTTCGTCCACATCATTGGTAATCAGAATGATGGTCTTTTTTTCTTTCTGAGAGATCGCGTCGATCTCGTCCTGCAGGTTCGCGCGGGTCAAGGCATCTAATGCGGACAGGGGCTCATCCAGCAACAACACATCGGGCTGCATAGCCAGTGCGCGCGCCACAGAAACCCGCTGCCGCATACCGCCCGACAATTCTGCTGGGCGTCGCTCCGTTGCATGGCTTAGACCAACCATATCCACGTATTTCGCCACCAAAGCGCTGCGTTCTTCTTTGGTCTTGTCCCCGTGCACCGAGTTAACAGCCAGCGCTACGTTGCCATTCACCGTCAGCCAAGGCATCAGAGAGTAGTTTTGGAACACCAGCCCGCGTTCAGAGCTCGGGCCGTCAATCTGCACTCCTTTATACAGGGCCTCGCCCCCATCGGGCAATTCAAGCCCGGTCAGGATATTCATCAGTGTGGTTTTTCCGGAGCCCGAAAAGCCGACAATCGCGATGAATTCGCCTTCTTCCACCTCAAGATTTATGTTCTTGAGGATCGCGGCGTCGCCGTAAGATTTGTTGACGTTTTTCAAAGAGAGAATGCTCATTTCATCACCTGTCAGCCGAGAATGTGAAAATGGATTGCAAGGCAAACATGACACGGTCCAGCAAGTATCCAATGAGGCCAATTGTCAAAACAGCAGCCATGATTTTGGCAAGAGACTGCGAAGAACCATTCTGGAACTCATCCCAGACAAATTTACCCAGACCGGGGTTTTGCGCCAGCATTTCGGCGGCAATAAGAACCATCCAGCCAACGCCAAGCGACAGGCGCAAACCGGTAAAAATCAACGGCAGGGCCGAGGGTAGAACCAGCTTGGTGATCTTGGTCCAAGTGTTCAGCTTCAACACTTTGCTGACGCTGATTAGTTCTTTGTCAATAGAGGCCACGCCAAGCGTTGTGTTTATCAACGTTGGCCACAACGAGCACAATGTTACGGTAATGGCTGACACCAGAAATGATTTAGCCAAAAGCGGCTCTGCCGATGTCACTGTTGCGGAAACTACCATGGTCACAATGGGTAACCATGCCAGTGGTGAGACGGGCTTGAAAATCTGGATAATCGGGTTCAAACCAGCACTAATCATGGGCGACAAGCCACCGGCGATCCCCAACGGAACCGCAATGATTGTGGCCAGCAGAAAGCCAAAGAATACGGTGATCAGGGACGTCCAGATTTGGTCATAATACGTTGGTGCACCAGTGAATTTGCGGAATTTGACCTTGTCGTCCTTGCCCTGGGCGATCAGCGTGGCATTGCGATCATCCTGACGCTGATAAAAGGCCGCTTCCTTGTCCTTTTGACGCTGGTGAATGTCGCTGAGGTTTTGAAATTGCTCCCAAACCTGAACTGGTCCGGGAACTGCCCCCAGCGATGTCTGGACCTTGGGTGCCATATAGCCCCAAGCCCCCAGAAACAGCATAATTGCGAGCAAAGGGACGCACAACAGACGCCAAATTTCCTTGCCGTTGGTTTTCAGATTATCACCACCAGCGATTTTCAAAACCGGTGTCACCCAAGACAGGCCAAGAATTTTGAAATAGCTGTCTGCTTTGCTGACGAAAGAAAAGTAGCGCTCTTTGCTAGCTTTTTTTTCGAACTGAGGATCAGCGGTTGCCGTCATTGTACTTGCCTTTCAGAGGGTTTTAGAAGCCTGCCAAGGAAATCAGTGGCAGGCGACGTATCACAGGGGCCGATTAAGACGCGCTATCTTTCAGACCAATGCGAAGGTCTTCCAAATATTTCAGAGGTTTCTTGCCGTCGTATTCGATGCCATCAATAAAGGCGGCGGTTGCTGGCTTGTACCCATCGGTATCAAAGGGAATATCCTTGGCCTCGACCAAACCCTCGTCCACGAGCATTTGCGCAGCTTTGAGGTAGATATCAGGCTGATAAACGCTTTTGGCGACATCCTCGTACCAAGAGGCAGTTTTGGCCTCAGAAATCTGGCCCCAGCGACGCATCTGTGTCAGGTACCATGTGGCATCGGAATAATAGGGATAGGTTGCATTGTACCGGAAGAACACATTGAAATCAGGGACATCACGTTTGTCGCCTTTTTCGTACTCAAATGTTCCGGTCATCGAGTTAGCGATCACTTCGGCGTCCGCACCCACATATTCAGGTCGGCTCAGAATCTCCACCGCTTCTGGCCGGTTGGCATTGCTGTCGGCGTCCAGCCACTGGGCGGCGCGGATCAGGGCCTTTGTCAAGGCGATGGTTGTGTTGGGGTATTTCTCGGTGAATTCTTTGGTTAGACCGAATACTTTCTCGGGATTGTCTTTCCAAATCTCATAGTCGGTGATGACTGGAACGCCGATGCCTTTGAACACAGCGGCCTGGTTCCACGGTTCACCGACGCAATAGCCCAAAATTGTTCCAGCTTCCAACGTGGCTGGCATCTGGGGCGGAGGTGTCACAGACAACAGCACGTCGGCGTCAAGCTGGCCGCTGATGTCGTCTTCGGAATAATAACCCGGATGAATACCACCGGCCGCCAACCAGTAACGCAGTTCATAATTATGCGTGGAGACAGGGAAAACCATGCCCATGTTGAAAGGTTTGCCCTCATCTTTGTAACGCTCGACAATTGGTTTCAAGGCCGAAGCCGAAATTGGATGCACGGGTTTGCCGTCTGCGTCTTTGGGGATATATTGCTTCATCTCGTCCCAAATTGCGTTGGAAACAGTGATGCCGTTGCCGTTCAAGTCCATTGAAAACGGCGTAACAATATGTGCCTTAGTGCCAAAGCCGATGGTTGCCGCCAGCGGTTGACCCGCCAGCATATGCGCACCGTCCAGTGTCCCGTCGATCACACCATCCAGTAAAACTTTCCAGTTTGCTTGCGGTTCGATGGTGACAAACAGGCCTTCATCTTCGAAAAAACCTTTCTCATAGGCGATTGCCAAAGGGGCCATGTCAGTGAGTTTGATAAAGCCGAGTTTCAGCTCGTCTTTTTCCAGATCCAGCATTTCTGCAAATGCCGGAAGCGTTGCAAACGCTGAAACCGCGACCGAGATCATTAGGGATTTGATATTCATTTTTGTCTCCGAAATAAAAAAACCGCTTGATCAAAACGCAGACGCAATTCGGGCGTGGGTGCGTTTGGAACAAGCGGCATTGCTTGGTGAGGGGGAGGCCCTAGCATCGGGCGGAGAGCTGTTAACATCGTTGTTAACAGTTGCTCAAAAGTTACTGACGATTCTCTAAAAGGTCAATCGTGTTGTCGTATTTTTTGTGCCTATCTTTTCAGCAGGATCAAAAATTGAGCCATCAAAAAAGGCATCTGGCCCCAGTATGAGGTCTTTGCTCGCGGGAACAGAAGTTGGAACGGAAAGCGATCCCTCAAGCTTTTCGCTGCCACTTGGCAAGGCGATATCCAGAAGACCCAGTGCCTGCCGGTAGATGTCAGTACGAAAAGCGTCGCGTGCGGCTTGATGCGCAACAGGACGCGGCACGCCCCAATGGGGCGCCTCATGTTCAGCGATCCAGACCGCCGCACTTTTCCAAGGAAAGCTGACTTCGCCCCCCCCGAAACGCAACCCGAGTTTCTGGGCAGACAGCTTTCCGGTGCTGTCCAGCGTTACCTGACCTTTGACCATCTGTTCGATAATATCGGCATGAACGTCCAAATAGCGAGTCCGTGACAGAATTTCGCTCAATGTGGTGAAATTTTCAGGCCGCGACGCCCACTCGGCTGCGCGATAGAGCGCACGAATTAACTGACCTGTGGCATCCAAATTCAGTTCAAGCCAATCATTGCGAAGGGCCAGCACCTTCTCAGGCGCGCCTTGCCAGATAAGGTTGCTTGTCAACATCAACTGACCAGCCCCGTTTTCTACCGCATGGTTTCCCCACGGTGCCCCGACCATAAACGCATCTACTTCACCGGAATTCAAAACCGTCTCGATCAACGAAGGCGGCGAAACCACGAAATCAAAAATATCGGACGCACGCTCTCCTGACCGTGTCACAAGGAACCGCAACATTGCTACATGCATGCTGGTCAGAAATGGTACGGCGACCCGAATCGGAGCAGCCATGGAAACTGCACGAAGCGCGGTTGCTAAGCTTTGGGGATCGCCAAAGACAGCCCCTTGCGCTGTGAGTTTTTCAGCGAGATCCGCATTGGCCACAAATGCGTTGCCATTCAGGTTCAACACAAACGGAACGTCAACCTTACCTGGCACTGGTCCCAATCCAAGCGACATGGCAATTGCCATCGGTGCCAACATATGGGCGGCATCAAAGACGCCATAAGCCAGTTTGTCGCGTATGGATGACCAGCTTCTTTCGCGCACTAGGGTGAGGTTTAGCCCCTCCTCTTCGGCAAAGCCCAACTCCTTGGCGACGATCAGCGGGGCGGCATCGGTCAGGGCAACAAATCCGAGCTTTAAATCCTGTGTCAAAGCAACACCTCTACCGCTGTAATAATGCCCTGCGCTACTTCTGGTATGCGCATACCTTTGTCCATGGCGGTTTTGCGCAACAGGGCATAGGCCTCTTCTTCGCTTAGGCCCCGCATTTTCATCAGCAATCCCTTGGCACGATCCACTTGTTTGCGCTGGGACAGCGCAGTCTTGGTTGCATCCAGCTCTGCCTTGAGCCGGGCAAACTTGTGAAAGCGCACCATCGCGGTTTCAATCACTGGCTTAATTCTGTTTTTGCGCAATCCGTTTACAACGTAAGCACTGACACCTGCCTCAATAGCAGACTTCATCATTTGGCTGTCTGATTGATCTACAAACATAGCGACAGGTCGTTCCAACGGCCCGGTCGCTGTTATGATTTGCTCGAAACTGTCGCGTGACGGGCTTTCCAGATCAATCAAGATTATGTCCGGCTGCAGCTCTTTCAGACGCCGCGCTATCCCGGTAACAGAATCAAGAACCGTCACATGATAGTCACCCGCCTCGCGCAGGCCGTCGACAATCATGAAAGATCGGTCCTTGTCCGCATCTACAACAACAATTTTGAGCTGAGATTCCATCGCTTCCATCTCTTTGTGCAATGCAACAAAGCGCGGTGGTGGAGGCGAGATACCAGATATTCCGGGCCGAAAACCAGTCCACGACCCCTATTTGACTAATATTTAGGCACTTTAGTGACGCAAAGATAATATTAAGGCAATACGTGCGCTATACTGCAAACTGCTGCATACCAACCAAATTGCGCCGTAAACCTGTTGGGAAAAACCGGACCACTTCAGTACGAAAAACGGCGGCTTGAACATTGTTCAAACCGCCGCTTCTAATTTTATTAGTGACGGTAATCCCCGTCAAAACCAGCTATACCAGTTTAAGGTCAGCAGCAGATTCTTTGCCATTACGACCAGTTTCTACTTCGTATGATACTTTCTGGTTGTCATCCAAAGTGGAAAGGCCAGCCCGCTCAACTGCAGAAATGTGTACAAACACGTCTGTGCCGCCATTGTCTGGTTGGATGAAGCCGAAGCCTTTGCTTGGGTTGAACCATTTTACAGTGCCATTAGCCATCTGTTTATCTCCTAGTAATTACCACCCACAAAACGCGGCGGCCTTGGTGTCGTGCGATCTTAAATTGAAATCGACGACCTGAATTACGGAGACGAAAATTTCGGTGAAAGAATACTTCACAACGCCCACCTACTCTAGAAGAGCCGTACTTGCAAGCTGTATATCAATTTCATTTATAGCCCAGCCGTGACCGGCAACTAAGCGCCGAAATGAACTGCACCTGAATTACCGGAGAGTGGACTTTTTCCAAGAATGGTTTCTATGGCACACAAAATATTCCAAGTGAGAATGCGGCTTACAAGGCAAGTGACTGCAAATTTGAATTCTCCCGAAGGAACATCACCGAGTGTGGCCACGTTCCTCGGATTGCCAATATCGTGGACTATCTGATGAAATACACCGGCATCTGGCCTAAGTGCCGGGCCTGATGGACATGCACAAAGCGTTGCGGGCACGTAGCCGCGCACAGGTCATATTTGCTTCGGCCTGATTAAGCCCGACAAACCGTGCGCGGTATTTCATATAGCCGCTTTCCATCGCATAGTCGATATAACGGTCTGATTGCTCCAAAGTCTGCAATTCACGCAAGGCGGTTTGCAGCAAGGCTTTCTCGGCCTGATGGCGCGTCGAGAACGCGCCCACCTGAACCGCCCAATGGCGACCACCCGCCGAAGAAACCCGCGTCACAACCCGCAAAGCCGGTTGCTGGGCTTTGGCCACGATGACCTCTTTTGGCGCCACCCGCGCAGGTGGCTTCACTGGTAGGGCGTTTACAGCCCCTTTGGGGTTTTTCACCTCGTTATTGGCGGTCTGTACTGCCTGATTGATCGCATCCATATCGACCTTGGCCATTTGCTGTACCCCAAAAGTCTGGGTGCGGGGTTTGGGGCGAAGGCTGGATCTGACGCTGCCGCTGATTGCAACTTTGATCACTTTGGGCTTAACACCCAGATCCACCGAGGCAGGCTTGCGCACGGCTACATGGCGCGCCGAGCGTTTAAACCCAAGATCGAGCAGTTCGGCAACTTTGGCATTGCGGGACGCGGATGTGCGGCCACCAAACACCGTAGCGATCACCCGCTTTTCGCCACGATGGGCCGAGGCCACCAGATTAAACCCGGCAGCCGAAGTATAGCCGGTCTTAATACCATCCGCACCGGGATAGGCCCCTAGCAGTTTGCGGTTGGTATTAGCCACCTGCCGCACCCCTGCATCGGTCGATTTGCGCGAAAACAGGTTATAGTACTGAGGGAAATCATAGAACAGGCGACGGCCCAGCATGGTCATGTCGCGCGCAGTTGACAAATGCCCCGTCTGCGTAAGCCCGTGCGCGTTTTTGAAGGTTGTTTTGCTCATGCCCAGCTTGCGCGCGGTTTCCGTCATACGTCGCGCGAACGCCACCTCAGAACCCGCAACCGCCTCACCGAGTGCTGTAGCCGCATCATTCGCAGATTTCACCGCCGCACCGCGGATCAGGTAGCGAAGGGCAATCTTCTGGCCCCTTCTCAGCCCCAGCTTGGAGGGTTGCTCGCTGGCGGCATTGCCTGAAATCGTAATGGTTTGATCCAGTGACAACTCACCGCGTTTAACCGCATCAAACACAACGTAAAGCGTCATCATTTTTGTCAGGGATGCGGGATGCAACCGAGTGTCTGCATTGCGGGAAAACAGAACCTTGCCGCTGCGCACATCTATTACCATGGCAGCATAAGGGGCCGCCCATGCAGTGGCGCTGGCAACCAGGAAAAAAATAAACGCTGTAAGCGCACGTACTGCTACGAATCGCATCGGTTCTCCGACGTCTGTTAATACTGCCTCTTGCCACTTCTGCGGCTATTTTTGCTCTTTTTCACGCTAACACGCAGCTCGAATGGGGAAAACCCTTTATTTTCAAGGCGTCAAACGGTGGCATTGCAGCAACACAGCCCCATATTATGGCATCCACCGCAGATTAAACACTAAATGCTGTGGTTGCCCGCCACTCCCACCACAATCCATCAGCCTGCGATTTTATGCTCTCTTGCTTTTTCTGCTCTTTTTTCCTACCACCGCCACGCTACATCTACGGCTGAGACAGCCAGCAACCATCGGGCGGATATGACAAATTTCAACATCAAATACGCCCAAGGCGACGACACCGGCGGGAATCAGGACGGCGACACTGCGCTGGCCACCAAGACCAAGCCCAAAACTGAACGCCCGCCAATGTATAAAGTGTTGTTGTTGAACGACGACTATACCCCGATGGAATTTGTCGTCATTATTTTGCAAAAATTCTTTGGCATCAACAATGCCGGTGCAATTGACCTGATGTTGACCGTTCACAAAAAGGGGCTGGCAGTTGTTGGCGTATTCAGTCATGAAATCGCGGAAACAAAGGTGACGCAAGTAATGGATTTTGCCCGCCGTCACGAACACCCGTTGCAATGCACCATGGAAAAGGAATAGGGCAACTGCCCTAACCCCGCTATGTCTCAAACTGATCGCCTCTCCTTGCCATTTGAAACCGGCCAGATAGCTGTGCCCGATGACGGCCCGATCCTTGCCTTGCGTGCCCAGCCCTGCCCTGCGTATGATCTGTTCCCCCGCGACAGGTTTGTGGTTGTCCAGACACATTTTCCGACCTTCGAAGCCCTGGATCGCGCAGGTTTCAACACTTCGGTGGATGCTCCGCCGCCCTGTTCCCTCGCGCTTGTCCACCTGACCCGTTCCCGCGATGAAAACCGCGGCAACATAGCAACTGCCTATAGCGCGCTGGAACAAGGTGGTACGCTGGTGATAGACGGGGCCAAGACGGATGGCATCGAAAGCCTACTTAAGGCCGTGAAAAAACTACTACCCGTGGGCGGCGCGATATCCAAGGCGCATGGCAAAGTGTTCTGGTTGACAAAAAGCGAAACCCCTGCGGAATTTTCGCTTTGGATCAAGGCATTAACGCCATCTCAAAACGCCGCTGGTTACTGGACAAAAGCCGGTGTTTTCAGTGAGGATAAAATCGACAAAGGCTCACTGGAACTGGTTCCTTTTCTAGCCGACAAACTTAAGGGCGCGGGGGCGGATCTCGGGGCCGGTTGGGGATTTCTTGCCAAAGAAGCGTTGGCCACCAATCCAAATATCACGGCACTGGATTTGATCGAGGCAGATAAGGGCGCCTTGGAATGTGCCAGATTGAATGTAATCGACGCACGTGCGCAGTTTTCATGGGGGGACGTGACCAATTTGCACGCAGAGCGATATCCCAAAGACGCGCTCGATTTTGTCATCTCCAATCCCCCGTTCCATCAATCCCGCAAAGCCGATCCCGCCCTTGGGCAACGGTTCATTGAAACGGCTGCAAAACTGCTGAAACCCAATGGTGTGCTCTATCTTGTCGCCAACCGGCAACTGGCATATGAGGCAACACTGGAAGCCAGTTTTCGCCATGTAGAGCGCCTTTCACAAACCTCACAATTCAAGTGCTTTTTTGCCCGCAAACCAAAACTCTAGGCCTGCGCGCTTCTTTCCCCTAATCTGCCAAAAGAATCGCCCGAAAGGACGCTTAACGCATGTCATTTTCTATCGAAGGCAAAACCGCCATTATCACGGGCGCCGCTAACGGCATCGGGCTGGAAATCGCACGGCATTTCTCGGATCAGGGGGCCAATGTGATGTTGGCGGATATGGATGAATCCAAGCGGGAAACCGAAATTAAGGCCATTGATGGTGACGGGAGCAATGTGCGCTACTTTGCCGGCGATCTGCGTCAAAAACTGACAGTCGCAAACTTGCTCTCCGCCACGATAGACGCCTTTGATCGCATCGACATCCTTGTCAACGCCTCGCGTCA